>NZ_JAMBDU010000006.1:0-160139 GCF_025143875.1 Microbacterium meiriae
GTGAACCAGGTGGAGATGCCCGACTGCAGGTCGGCACCCAGCTGCTCCGGGGTCTTCTGACCGAGGAACATGGCCTGGATGTCCGGGCCGAGCACCGCGGTGCCGGTCGGGTCGCCGTAACGGAAGTCGACGAGCAGCAGGTACGGAGCCGGGTTGGCGGTGTACTGCTCGTTCATCTCCTTCATGAGCGGGTCGGAGTACTCCACCCCGGGGAGCGCGGAGAACTGGTCGACCTCGTCGGCGACGAGCTGGCCGAACTCCTTCGTCGTCATCCAGTTGAGCAGCTCGGTGGCCGCCTCCTGGTTCTCGCTGGCCGCGTTGATGCCGAAGCTGCCGTCCGCGTAGCCCGGGGTGACCGCGTGGTCGAGCGCGCTGTCGGGGGACGGCGGGACCTCGTAGACGCCCCACTCGGTGTCGGGCGCGGAGCTCTGGAACGTGGGCAGGTCGAACGAGCCGCCGGGCCACTGCGCGGCCTGGCCCGAGGTGAACTGCAGGACGGCGTCGGCGACGGCGATCGCGTTGACGTTCTTGTCGAGGTACTTCTGCATGTCCTGCACGATCTGCAGAGAGGACACGTAGGCGGGGTCGGTGAAGTCGACGTCGCCGGCGAGCACCTTCTCCTCGAAGTCCGCACCGCCGTAGTGCGCCGACCCGACGATGTCGTGGAACATCGGCAGGACCCAGTCCTCGCGGGCGCCGAGCGCCATGGGGGTGACGCCCTCCTCGAGGAGGGTCTCCTGCAGCTCGATGAACTCGTCCCAGTCGGTGGGCTCCTCGAGGCCCATCTCGTCGAACATGGTCTTGTTGTAGAACATCTGCATGGTCTGGTACGCGAAGGGGACGCCGTAGGTCTTGCCGTCGTCCTTGCCCTGGGCCGCGCGCAGGACCGTGGGGTCGAACTGGTCGAGACCGTCGACGATGTCGTCGATCGGCACGATCTGCTCCGACTGGATCGCCGACTGCACCCCGCCATAGGCGCGCAGCATCGCGATGTCCGGACCGTCGCTGCCCTCGAGGCCGGTGGCGAGGATCTGGTTGTACTCGGTGGGCTGGAAGCCCTCGAACTCGATGGTGACGCCGGGGTGGGACTCTTCGTAGGCGTCGAAGACGGCCTCCCACTTCGGGGACGACGAGGCCTGCCAGGACCAAATGGTCAGGGTGACATCATCCTGGCCTTCGCCGCTCGAGGCTGCGGGCGCGCAGCCGGCGACGGCGAGTCCGGCGACCAGGATCCCTCCGGTGAGAGCGAGGCGGACGGGGCGGTTTCGCATGGTGTTCCTCTCGGGTGACGTCTTCGTCGCGGCACGGGGACGATGCCGACACTGCCACTGTGGGCAATCTCTTACAAAAATGCAAGCGTTTCTGAAAATTCCTACCGAGTGTGCACCCGACCTGCCATCATGGGCTCGTGCCGAACAGTGTCGTGACAGCCATCCATCAGCGCCTCTCCGCGCTCACCCCCACGGAACGCCGCATCGCCGAACGCGTGCTCGCCGAACCGCAGGCGGTCCTGGAGAACTCCATCACCCGACTCGCCGAGGAGTGCGGGGTGTCGGTCGCCAGCGTCGCCCGCTTCACCCGCAGCCTCGGGTTCCCCGGGTACCCCGACCTGCGGATCGCCCTGGCCGGAGAGCTCACGCGGAGCGCGTCCGAGCGCGAGCGCTTCCAGGTGTCCGCCGGCGATGTGAGCCGTCACGACGACGCCGCGACCACGGTGCGCAAGATCGCCTTCGCGGAGGCCGAGGCCATCGAGCGCACCGCCCGCCAGCTCGACATCGCCGAGCTGGAGCGGTGCGTCGCCGTGGTCCGCGGCGCGCGTCGCATCGACATCTACGGCGCGGCCTCCAGCGGACTCGCCGCGCAGGACCTCGAGCAGAAGCTCCATCGCGCCGGCCTCGTCGCCCAGGCGCGGACCGACCACCACCTCGCTCTCACCGGCGCCGCGCTCCTGGACGATCGGGACGCCGCGATCGCCATCTCGCACTCCGGCCGCACCCTGGAGATCGTGCAGGCGGCCGAGGTGGCCGCCGCCGCCGGCGCCACCACCATCGCCATCACCAACAACCCGCGCTCGCCGCTCGCCCGCGCGTGCGCGCACACCCTCGTCACGGCGGTGTCGGAGTCGACCTTCCGCTCCGGCGCGATGGCCAGCCGCATCGCCCAGCTCGCCGTCCTCGACTTCCTCTACACGCGCATCGCCCAGGCCGACTACGACCGGATCTCCGCGAACCTCCAGCGCACGCACGACGCCGTCACCGCTCACAGAATCGATTGATCATGCAGCTCGGAATCGACCGCCTCCTCCACGACGACCTGACGCAGCCGCAGCGGGACCGCCTCCGGGGCGCCCGCCTCGGGATGGTCACGAACGACCTGGCCCTCACCTCGACCCTCGCCCGTGGACGCGCAGGCCTCGCCGACGCCGGCTTCCCGCTCACGCTCCTCTTCGGCCCCGAGCACGGCCTGGACGGCCGGGCCAGGGAGGGAGAGCTGATCGGGGATCTGCGGGACACGCTGACCGGGCTCCCGGTGCGCAGCCTCTACGGCGCGGACGTGCGTCCCGCGGCCGCCGACCTCGCCGACCTCGACGTCGTGCTCGTCGACCTTCCCGACGTGGGTGCGCGTTTCTACACGTACATCTGGACGATGAGCCATGTGCTCGAGGCGTGCGCCGACGCGGGCGTCGCCGTGATGGTGCTCGACCGCCCGAATCCGCTCGGCGGACGCCTGGAGCAGGCCGAGGGCCCGATGCTCGACGAGGCGGCGAACTCGCTCGTCGGACGGTGGACGATGCCCGTCCGCCATGGTCTGACGATCGGCGAGCTCGCGCGGCACTGGGTGCGCACGCGCGGGATCGATGTGGAGCTGCACGTCGTCGAGGTGCAGGGCTGGACGCGCGATCAGACCGCCCTCGGCCGGCAGGAGCTGACCTGGATGCCGCCCTCGCCGAACCTGCCCAGCGCCGCGACCGCCCTCCTGTACCCCGGCACGTGTCTGGCCGAGGGCGTGAACGTCTCCGAGGGTCGCAGCACGGCCGTGCCCTTCCGCGTCGTCGGCGCCCCGTTCATCGACGCCGAGGAGTACACGACCGCGTTCGTCGAGCTCGCCCTTCCCGGCGTCACCGCCTCCCCCTACGGCTTCACCCCTCTGGTGCGGGATCACGCCGGCGAGGCCTGCCAGGGACTCCTCCTGCACGTGACCGACCCGGTCGCCTTCCGGCCGGTGCACACCGGCGTCCGCCTGCTGTCCCTGCTCGCCACCCTCTACCCCGAGGCCCTGGCCGAGCGGGCGCTGGTGCCGATGCCCGGGGAGTCCGACTGGTCCCCGCTGGAGAAGCTTTTCGGGGTCGAGGGCGCCTTCCGCCGGATCACGGCGGGCGAGTGGGACGAACCGGAGTCGCTCGCGGTGCCGGACTGGCCGGGGCTCGTCGACGCCGACCTCCTCTACCGCTGACCGGCAGCCGCGCGGACGTCAAGGGGATGGCGGCGCCCGCGGCCGCCGCGCAGGATAGCCGGTATGACGGACGACGGCCCCGCGCCCACCGCGGACGGACACCACATCGTCGTGAACGGCCGTCGGTGGCGCGCCACCGATCCGTCGATCCCCGAGAACCTGCGGCAGGAGCTCGTCGACGAGCTCATGGCCGCACGGCGCGCGGTCAAGGCGGCGGAGCCCGACGCCCGCCGTCGCGTGCAGGATGCGAAGACCGCCCTCGGCGAGCGGGGTGCCCCGTGGTGGGAGGAGCCCTCCGCGGCGCAGGCCGAGGAGCGGATCGCCGCGACGATGCGCGCCCTCACCCGGAAACGCGCGGACTCGTCGATCTGCCCGAGCGACGTCGCCCGCGCGGTCGGCGGCGCGGAGTGGCGCGACCGGATGCCCGACGTGCGCCGCGTCGCCGCCGACCTGGCGTCCCGCGAGGTGGTCGTGGTCACGCAGAAGGGCGAGCAGGTGAGCATCGCCGACGCCCGGGGCCCCGTCCGGATCCGCCGCGGCCCCGCCCTCTGAACGCCCCGGTCGCCCGACGCCGACGGCGCGCCGTCACCGGGCGTTCACCGTCCGCGGCCAGACTTCGAGCATGACCTCACCCGATCCCGCCGCGGGCGCCCCCGAGCCCGTGGCGACAGCGAACAGCGGCGCCGTTGCCGTCGTCGGACTCGAACTGCGCGGAGACACCCCCGCACCCCGCAAACAGGTGTACTCCTGGGCGCTGTGGGATTGGGCGACGCAGCCGTTCAACACCGTCATCCTCACGTTCGTCTTCACCGCGCTGTACCTCGTCAGCGCCTCATTCCTGCCGCCGGAGGTCGCCGCCCTCGACCCGAGCGACCCGGTCCGCGTCGCCGCGGAGGCTGACCTCGCCTCCGGTCTCGGACTGGGTTCGACGATCGCCGCCCTCGGCATCCTCCTGCTCGCCCCCGTCCTCGGTCAGCGCGCGGATGCGGCCGGACGACAGAAGCTCTGGCTGGGCATCGGCACCGGCGCCCTCATCCTCTGCATGCTGGGGCTGTGGTTCGTGGAGCCGCAGCCGGCCCTGTTCTGGCTCGGCGTCGCGCTGATCTCCGCCGGCTCCGTGTTCGGCGAGATCGCCGCGGTGAACTCCAACGCCATGCTCATCGGCATCGCGAACCCGAAGAACGTCGGCCGCATCTCCGGACTCGGCTGGGGCTTCGGCTACCTCGGCGGCATCATCGCCCTCGTCATCGTCGTCCTGCTGGACACCTTCGACTGGTTCGGGATGTCCACCGACAACGGCCTCGCGTACCGGCTCATCGCGGTGGGATGCGCCGTCTGGGCGATCGTCTTCAGCATCCCGATCTTCCTCAACGTGCCGGAGCCGTCCCTCGGGCGGCCGGAGCGCAAGGTCGGGTTCTTCCGTTCGTACGCCGTGCTCGTGCAGGACGTGATCGGCCTCTACCGCGACCCGCAAACCCGGTCGACGTTCTGGTACCTGCTCGCCAGCGCCGTGTTCCGCGACGGTCTCGGCGGCGTCTTCGCGTTCGGCGCCATCATCGGCACCGCGGTGTTCCGGTTCGGCACCCAGGACATCATCGTCTTCGGCATCGCCGCGAACCTCGTCGCCGGTGTCTCGACCATCATCGCCGGACGCCTCGACGACCGCCTCGGCCCCAAGCGGATCATCCTCGGCTCGATCGGGTCGATGATCGTCGCCGGACTCGCGGTGTTCCTGCTGCGCGACGCCGGGTCCCTCGTGTTCTGGATCGGCGGCCTCGTGCTCTGCGCCTTCGTGGGACCGGCGCAGGCAGCGGCACGGTCCTTCCTCGCCCGCGTCACACCGGCCGGACGGGAAGGCGAGATCTTCGGCCTCTACGCCACGACGGGCAGGGCGGCGAGCTGGATGGCCTCGGCCGCCTGGACCGTGCTGATCGTCGCCACGAGTCAGACCGCCTACGGCATCCTCGGCATCGTCATCGTCATCGTGCTCATCATCGGGTTCCTCCTCCTGCTGCCCGTGAAGGCACCGCGCTGAGTCCGCTCCGTGCACGACTTCGGACCTCGGAGCCGACACGCCGGCCGTCGGGCCCTGACGGCGGCGAGTCGCGGCGGGGCTCCGAAGCTGTGCCCGGCGAAAGAGCGGGGCCGGCGGGAGTAGCCTGACCCGGTGACCGTCGTCCTCGCCTTCCTCGCCAACATCCTCGTCGCGATCGCGAAGACGGTCGCCGCCGTCATCACCTCGTCCGCGTCGATGGTCGCGGAGGCCGCGCACTCCTGGGCCGACGCGGGGAACGAGATCTTCCTGCTCATCGCCGACCGGCGCGGCGCGAAGACCAAGGACGCCCGGCATCCGCTCGGCTACGGCCGCAACGCGTTCGTCTGGTCTCTCATCGCCGCGTTCGGCATCTTCACCGCCGGTTCGATCGTGTCGATCATGCACGGGATCCAGGAGTTGTCCGACACCGGCCCCGTGGAGAGCCCGGTCGTCGCCTATGTCGTGCTGGGCATCGCCTTCGTGCTGGAGGGGGCGTCGTTCACGCAGGCGATGGTCCGCTCCCGTCGGCTGGCCAAGGAACGCGGGTCCTCCACGTGGGACTTCGTGCTCGAGACGAGCGACACCACGCTCCGGGCGGTGTTCTTCGAGGACTCCGCCGCCCTCATCGGCCTCGTGCTGGCGGGCGGATCGATCCTCCTGCACCAGCTCACCGGCGTCGCCGCGTGGGATGCGATCGGGTCGATCCTCGTCGGGATCCTGCTCGGCGTCGTCGCCGTGATCCTGATCGGGCGGAACATCGCGTTCCTCGTGGGCACGTCGGTGTCCCCCGCACTGCGCTCGCGGGTGGGCACGGCCCTCCTCGGCATGGACGAGATCGAGCGGGTCACCTACCTGCACATCGAGTACGTGGGGCCGAATCGCCTGTTCCTCGTCGCCGAGGTCGACCTCGCGGGCGATGCGCGCGAGCACGACGTGGCCCGGCGGCTGCGGGAGGTGGAGCGGCGGATCGAGGCCCACGATGCTGTCGAGACCGTCGTGCTGTCGCTTTCGGTGGACGACGAGACCTCGCTGGATTTCGCTCGGGTGTGAGGCCGGTCAGGCGCGCCAGTTGTCGGCGAGCTTGGTGAGCAGCCGCGCGAGCTCGGTGCGCTCCTCCTCGGTGAAGGACTCCAGCGCGCGGCCGAGCATCTCGCGGCGTTCCCCCCGCATCCCGCGGGCGAGCCGCCGGCCCTCCTCGGTCAACGCGATGCGGGTGCGGCGGGCGTCGTCCGGATCGGCCTCGCGCCGCACGAACCCGGCCTGCACGCCCTGCTGCACGAGCCGGGACGCCCGCGGCTGATCCACGCCGATCGCCTGCCCGAGCGCGCTCACGCTCAGGGGCTCCGGCGCGGCGGCGAGCGCCTCGAGCATGCGGAGACGGGCCGGTCCGCCGAGGCGGCCGCCGTCGGCCATCCAGGGCGGCATCCCCGGGTGACCACGATGGTGAGCGAAGTGCTCGTGCGGGTCGCCGTGAGGGCCGTGACCGTGTGCACCGTGCGGCCCGCCGTGCTCGCGACCGCCGGGTCCGGGGCGGCGTCCGCGCAGTCGGGAGAGCGCCTGCGCGATCGCTTCGGCGGCGTCGGGGGACGCGGGGTCGATCGGATCGGTGGCCATGCCCCGATTTTACATGCAGCTTGACATGCGTCTCCCATCCATGTCACACTGCATGCACATGCACACTGACATTGATATGTCGGATGACATCCGTCATCGGTGCACCACAGACCATGAAGGATCACCATGAACACCACGACAGACAACACCTCTGACAACAGCTCCCGTCCGTTCGGCTACTGGCTCAAGGCCGTGGATCGCCTGATGGCCCAGGAATTCGCCACCGCCTTCGCCGCGGAGGGCGCGACCCGTCGCGACTGGCGGTTGCTGAACGTCGTC
Source organism: Microbacterium meiriae (assembly GCF_025143875.1). NCBI lineage: Bacteria > Bacillati > Actinomycetota > Actinomycetes > Micrococcales > Microbacteriaceae > Microbacterium > Microbacterium meiriae. Next base: position 7,382 of record NZ_JAMBDU010000006.1, read on the forward strand.
GACGGCTCGGCGCCCTCGCGCCGCCCGCTGAACCCGCACAAGCTGCACGACCTCGTCGACCGCGGCTGGGTCGAAGCGGACGGCGACGGGTGGACACTCACTGGGGAAGGCCGCGCGGCGAAGGAACGCCTCGGCGCCGCCGTCGACAGCATCCGCGCGAAGGTCGCCGGCGCCGTCTCCGACGAGGAGATGGCGACGACCCTCGCCGCACTCGAGAAGATCGCTCGCGCCTTCGACTGGGACGAGGAGACTCCTCTCCCCCGGAAGCGGCGTCCCGGGTTCGGCTTCGGCCCCCGGCACGGCTTCGGCCGCCGGCACGGGCACGGGCACGGCTTCGGACCCGGACACGGCTTCGGACCCGGGGACTTCGAGCCCCGGCGCGGCTTCGGTGCCGGGCACGGCTTCGGACACGGGGACTTCGAGCCCCGGCACGGCTTCGACCGTCACGATGGCGAGGAGGACGGCGGGTACCGCGGACGCGGTCACCACGACGGTCACGCACACCGCGATCACGGTCACGCGCATCGCGGCCACGGCCACGGCCACGGCCACGGCCATCGGGCGCAGCGGATGGCGGAGCGCGCATTCGAGCGCGGCTTCGACGCCGGATTCCGCCGCGGCCACGCCGCCTGACCGTCCCCCTCAAGCGCCTCACCCGACTCCCGGGTGAGGCGCTTTGCGCTTCGCGAAACCGGAACCGGGATCACTTCCGCGCCTCCCGAGCGCCCCCGCGGCACTTTCCCGATCCCCCACCCGCACCCCAGTGCGACCCGAGGTGAGGACGCGGGCGAAGCGCCCTGAGCCGAGACGGGATCAGAGTCGCGCCTCCCAAGCCGTTCCGGGGCACATTCTTGATCCCACACCTCGGCGACGCGAGCACCCCTCCCCGGACGAGATCAGAATCGCCCCTCCCGAACGCCTCAGCGGCACGTTCTCGACCCCGCCCGGTGATCCAGGCAGGCGGCGCGGGAGGGGCGGGGACGAGGCGCCCGGTGCATGCGCAAGGACCCGAGGCGACAAGTACAGGGAAGGCACGTGCGTGGATCAGGAACGGCCCCTCCGTCGCGCCTCGCGGCCCATTTCTCACCCCGCACGCAAGACGGCAGGGCCCGACCGTCGAACGGGGATCAGAAACGCCCCTTCCGACGGATCTCGGGGCCCGATTCTCATCCCGCACGCGAAGGGGGCAGACCGACGGTCGGACGGGTTCAGAAACGGCCCTTCGAAGCGGGATTGCGGGGCGTTCGTGATCCCGCAGGGGGAATGGGGCCCCGGCCGCGGGATGGGGCTAGAGGGCGAGGAGGGCGAGGGCGGTGTCGGGGGCACCGGCGTCACGGAGGCGTGCGCGCATGGCGGCCGCCGCGAGCCCGTACGGCTTGTCGCTCCGCAGGAGGAGCGACCGCGCGTTGGCCTGCTCATTGAGGGCGACGAGCTCGAACGCCAGGACCTCGACGTCGGCCGCGTCGACCTCGCCCTCCGCCGCGGCGAACCGCAGCTGGGCCTCGATGTACCCGTACCAGTCGACGAGGGCTGCCCGCACGGCATCGCTCACGGGGCCGGGCTTGGAGTCGACGTCCGCCGCAGTCGCCGCGAAGAAGCAGCCGCCCGTGAAGACGCGGTCCTTCGAGTAGACCAAGGCATTGTGGAGGAGCGCGGCCAGGCGATGCGCTCCTCTCGGCTGGGCGCGGGCAGGCTCGATGATCCGCGCGACGAAGATGTCCCGAGCGGCGGCGACCGTCGCGAGCTGCAGGCCCTCCTTGCTCTGGAACAGCGTCGCGATGCTGCTCTTGCTCGACCCCGAGGCCGCGGCGAGGCGCCCGATCGTCACGCCGTCCAACCCCTCGACGGAGGCGAGGTCGGTCGCACTCTCCAGCACGATGCGGCGGGAGGCGTCGCCCCGCGCCCGCCGACCGTCCTGCATCACCGTGTCCGTCATAGCCCTAGTATACGAACGATCGTTCGCCTACTATACGGATGATCGTTCGTATAGTTCGGTGAAGGAGCCCCCATGCCGTCCGCGTCCACCCTCCTCGTCCGCACCCTCCCCGCTGTGGGACGTGTCACTCCCCGCCTCGCCGGCGACCTCGCATACGGACTGTTCTTCTCCACCCGTCCGCGGATGGGCGTGCGTGCCACCGACGCCGCGACCCATGAGGCCGCCCGCCGCGGGAGCATCCTCGTGCGCGACATCCCCGTCACGACCTACACGTGGGGCGGGGGTCCGCGCACCGTGCTGCTGCTGCACGGCTGGCGTGGCCGCGCCTCGCAGTTCGCGCCACTCGTGCGGGAGCTCGTCGCCGAGGGGCTCCGGGTCGTCGCCTTCGACGCTCCGGCCCACGGCTCCTCCGGTGGGCGGAGGACCGACATCCGCGACTGGGTCGAGGCCGCGCAGGAGCTGGAACACACCCACGGCCCCTTCTCCGCCCTCATCGGCCACTCCTTCGGGGGTCTCGCGGCACTGACCGTCGCCCGGACGTCCGGCCCGGTCCCCACCGTCGCCGTCGTCGCCGGTGCCGCGGCTCCCGAGGCTTTCCTCGCCCAGTTCGCGCACGACCTCCGCCTCGACCCCGCCACCGCGGAACGGCTCCGCACCCGCTTCCACCGCCGACTCGGCCTCGATTCCGCCTCCGCCGCCGAGCGATACGATGCGGCCGCGGATCCTCTGCCCGCCGGCACCGCCCTGCTCCTCGTGCACGATCGGGGTGACCGCCGGATGACCGACCAGGACACCCTCAGGCTGCACGCCGCCCACCGCGGCCGCTCCCGCCTCGTCCGCACCGTGGGTCTCGGCCATACGAAAGTGCTGTCGGCGGACCCGACCCTCGATGCGGTGGTCGCCCTCGTGACCGGAGGGCTCGACGCCGTCGATGCGCTCGGCACCGCGACGGGACGGGCAGCCACCGACGCCGCACCGGCAGACCGGGCCGCCGCCCTCCGCAGCGCTACACCCGGATCGGCAGGAAGCCCGCGTCCGGGCCGGCCGCCGCGAACGGCAGCCCGACAGTGGTGATCAGCACCACGAGCGTCACCACGGCCGCCGCGAGCAGCAGGAACAGCACGACGAAGACCACGACGGCGAGCACCCGGTAGCTCCCGGTCTCGGGGACCTCCGGGGCGATCGACCGCTGCGCCCAGTCCTCGGCGGCCGCCGCGGGCTGCTCACCCTGGAGGATCGCGGGCGTCGGACGGGATCGTTCCGAGCGACGGGTCGGGGCCGGAAGCACATCTCCTTCGGCGTCCGGCGCCGCCAGCAGCCCCTCCGGAATCGGCGTCTCCGGTGGCGGGGGCGGGATCACGTCATCGGCGGACGGGATCACCGCATCGGCGGGAGCGATCTCCGGTCCCGCAGCGTCCGGCGGCACTGCCTCGTACGGCGCCCTAGGCTCGTCGGGGGTGGTCCCGCTCGCGTCGCTCATGTCAGCCTCCGACGGCTCCGATGTCGGTCACACCCACGTCCGTGCGGTGGAAGTTCTGGAAGGAGCGGGACGCCGTCGGTCCTCGCTGGCCCTGGTAGCGGTTGCCGTAGGGGCCGGAGCCGTACGGGTTCTCCGCCGGCGAGGTGAGCCGGAAGAAGCAGAGCTGGCCGATCTTCATGCCGGGCCACAGCTTGATCGGCAGCGTCGCCACGTTCGCGAGCTCCAGGGTCACATGCCCGGAGAAACCCGGGTCGATGAAACCGGCGGTCGAGTGGGTGATGAGCCCGAGGCGGCCGAGAGAGGACTTGCCCTCCAGCCGCGCGGCGATGTCGTCCGGCAGGGTGACCTGCTCGAACGTGGCCCCCAGCGCGAACTCGCCGGGGTGCAGGATGAAGGGCTCGTCCGGGTCGACCTCGATCAGCCGTGTGAGCTCGGGCTGATCGACCGAGGGATCGATGAACGGGTACTTGTGGTTGTCGAACAGGCGGAAGTAGCGGTCCAGCCGCACATCGATGCTCGACGGCTGGATCATCTCCGGCGCATGCGGTTCCAGGCCGACGCGGCCGGAGGCGAGTTCTGCTCTGATATCGCGATCGCTGAGAAGCACGGCACAAGCCTAGTCACGAGCGACCCGCGCTTTGGCCATCCGGCCTGCGACAGGTAGGCTTGCTCCACCTGCTCTCGGGCGGGTACGGGGCTGTAGTTCAATGGTAGAACTTCTGCTTCCCAAGCAGACAGCGCGGGTTCGATTCCCGTCAGCCCCTCCACATCTCTGATCCTCGCCTCGACGCGACCGGTTCGGCGTCCCCCTCGCTGACCGGCCGGCATCCATCGAAAGAGGGAGACTTCCCTCCATCGTCTTGACGATGTCGCCGCACGACGCTCCTGGTGGAGTGACAGGTATGGCACATTCTCGCGCTCTTCGGCGCTTTCCCGAGTGGATGACCTCCCGTGGCGGCGCATGGATCATGCTCGGCGTGGTCCTCCTGATCATGACGGCTCTCTTCGGCCTGTTCGGGTCGGCGAAGGCCCCGGCCGGCAACGAGCAGGCCCCCGCGGGATCGGAGTCGGCGCGAGCGAGCGCCCTGCTGGCCGAGTTCCCGAACGCGGATCGCCAGTCCGTGATCGTGGTCGCGTCGCGCAACGACGGCGCGACGCTCTCGGCACAGGACGTCGACGCCCTCGAAAGTCTCCTCCCGGTGCTCGGCACGCACGCGGACGCGGATCCGACCGGGCCTCTCGTGAGCGAGGACGAGAAGGCCGCAGTTCTGGTGACGCCGATCGCGGTCGGTCAGACGAGCACCGACACCGCCGCCGTGATCTCGGCGCTCCGCGCCGACATCGACGAGCACGCCCCGGATGGGATGACCCTGCTCGTGACCGGGGGCCCGGCGTTCGGCGCCGATATCGCCGCCTCCTTCGAAGGGGCCGACTTCACCCTGCTGCTCGTGACCATCCTGATCGTCGCGGTACTCCTCATCGTCACGTACCGGTCACCGGTGCTGTGGCTGCTGCCGCTCGCCGCCGTCGGTCTGGCCGACGGACTCGCCGGCCGCCTGACCGCGGCTGCCGGTTCCGCGTGGGACCTGCAGTTCGACGCCGGGATCATCAGCGTCCTCGTCTTCGGCGCCGGGACCAACTACGCCCTCCTCCTGATCTCGAGGTACCGGGAAGAGCTCGCCACCACCACAAGCCATCGCCGGGCGCTCAGCACCGCGTGGCGGCGGACCGCTCCGGCGATCCTCGCCTCGAACCTCACCGTCGTCCTCGCACTCTTGACGCTCGTCCTCGCGGTGATCCCCGGCACGCACGGGCTCGGCGTCTCCTCCGCGATCGGCCTGCTGGTCGCCCTGGCGTCCGTCCTCTTCCTGCTGCCTCCCCTGCTGGCGGTGTGCGGACGGAACGTGTTCTGGCCGTTCGTCCCTCGTCCCGGAGCTGCCGCACGGCGCGGCGGGGTGTGGCGGACGATCGCGACGCGCGTCGTGAGCCGGCCGGTCGGGAGCCTCCTCGGGGGTGCGGCCCTGCTGGCCGTGATGACGATCGGCCTCGTCGGGACGACCGTCGGGCTCGACCAGGTCGACAAGTTCCGGGTCCCGTCCGAGTCCGCGACGGGTCTCGAGGTGCTCTCGAACCACTTCCCGGCAGGAGAGGCGCAGCCGATCCTCATCGTCACGGACAGCGGCGAAGCCGAAGCCGTCCTCACTGCGGCGCGCGACGTGGAGGGCATCGTCCGCGCCACTCCTGTCGGGACGACGGACGATGAGAAGCTCACGGAGATCCTGGTGACCAGCGAGTATGCGCCCAGCACCGAGGAGAGCCTCGCCCAGATCACCGGACTCCGCGATGCCGTGCACGCTGTCCCGGGGGCCGAGGCGGTCGTCGGCGGCGCGGTGGCGACAGATCTCGACGCCCGTGCCGGAAACGTCGCGGACCTCGGCGTCGTGGTGCCTCTCGTCCTGGCGGTGAGCTTCCTGGTGCTCGTGTTCCTGCTGCGGTCGTTCGTCGCCCCGCTGCTGCTGCTCGCCGTCAATGTGGCGAGCGCCGTAGCCGCCATCGGCGCCGGGGCCTGGCTCAGTCGCGTGCTGTTCGGACAGCACGCGCTCGATCTCCCGGTGCCGCTGCTGGCCTTCCTGTTCCTGGTCGCCCTCGGCATCGACTACACGATCTTCCTCGTCCACCGTGCGCGGACCGAAGCGGCGCTGCGGGGCACGCGGGTGGGCATGGTCGAAGCCGTCGCACACACCGGCAGCGTGATCACGAGCGCCGGCATCGTCCTCGCCGCCGTGTTCGCAGCGCTCGGCGTCCTGCCGCTGGTGACCCTCGGGCAACTCGGGCTGATCGTCGGCGTGGGCGTGATCGTCGACACCCTGGTGGTCAGGACCGTGGTCGTGCCGGCACTCTTCGCGCTCGTCGGCGACCGCATCTGGTGGCCGGGGCGACCTGCCTCCGGACGCGTCGCTGACGCGAGGTGATCACGGTGGAGACCGGTGCACCCGCTCAGGCCACCGGACGATACCGCTGCATGACGGCACCGGAGCGGAACTCCCGCCGCTCCACGAGTTCGAGCCGAAGACGCTCGTGCACGCCGTCGAGCAGCCGAGGGCCGTGCCCCGCGACGACCGGATGCACCACGAACACGTACTCGTCGATCAACCCGAGGTCCGCGAGGGTCGCGGGCAGGGCCACCCCGCCGACCGACAGGCCCTCCCCCGGCTGCACCTTCAGCCGCCGCACGGCCTCGGCGAGGTCGCCGCGCACGAGTTCCGCGTTCCAGTCGACGGCATCGAGCGTCGACGACACCACGTGCTTCGGCATGCCATCGATGACCTCGGCGAAGGGTGTCTCCCATTCCTCCATCCAGTCCGGCCAGACCCCGGATTCCGGACGCCGCCACGCGGCCCGCATCATGTCGTACGTCACCCGGCCGTAGAGCAGGGCGTCGGCGCGCTCCAGCTCCGCGGTCCAGAAGCGCATCGACTCCTCATCCGGCGGGAGCCCCGCCTCGTGATGGCAGCAGCCGTCGAGTGTCACGTTGATCGCGTACCGCAGCGGCCTCATCGGAGCTCTCCAACCGGAATCGGCACCGTCAGCACGTTGCCGGGTGGCGCTAGCGGGCACGCCCACGCCGGGTCGTAGGCGCACGACGGGTTGTACGCGAAGTTGAAGTCGAGCACGATCGTGCCGCGGCGTGGGTCGGCCCCGAGGTCGGCACCCTTGATCGTGTCGATGAGGTAGCGCCCGCCGCCGTACGTCCCCCCGCTCTGCCCGGCGGAGGCATCGCGCACCGGCACGAACAGCCCGCCGCCGTAGGAGGCGAGCCGCCACACGTCGAGCGATCCGGCGTCAGGGATCTCCACGACGCCGACGCGCTCGAACGGCACGACGCCGTCGGTCCCGGTCGCGAACTCGAAGGATGCCGGTTCGGTGTCGAGGATCGGAAGCTCGAACCGCCAGGCGGAGTCGTACGGCGCTATCGGGAGTCCCTCGAACGGTGCCCTGTCCTCCGGAAGGAGGGGCGTCGCCGGGTGCCGCAGCAGCAGCTCGTCGCGCTCGATCCGCCACAGCTCGTGCGCCTCCTCCGGGGAGTCGGCCCGTCGCACCGCTTCGTACAGGGCGAACACCCGCCGCCGCCAGTCGACGACCTCGACGGCCGTCTGCGCATTCGTCATGCGCCCACGGTACGCCGGACGACGGACGCCCGGAATGCCCTCAGCTCCGCGTCACGCGACGCTGACGCCGTGCGGCGAGGCCCACCGCGGCGAGCACGATGACGCCCGTGATGACCCTCCCGAACGTCGCACCCAGTGCGATGTCGTGCACATACTGCACTCCCTGCAGCACCCGGCCCGCGGCGACAAGCGCCGCGAGGGCGATCGCGGCCCACACCATATTCACACCCACCAGGGCGACGGCGATCACGACGGCCGCTCCGAACGCGAGGGTCGCATGGTTCGAGGGGAGGGACCAGTCGCCGACCGGCGGGTATTCCCCGGCGCTCGGCCAGCGCAGGCAGGGACGCCCGGGCTAGCCCTCCGGAAGAGGGACGAAATGAACGGGGGTGCACCAACATCGCCGCATGCGCGGTCCAATAGGCTCTAGGCGCCAAACTGAAAGGGGAATGGTATGACCATTCGCAGATTCGCCGCCGCCGCTCTCGTCTCCGCTGCACTTGTCCTTACAGCGTGCTCGACGACCGATGCGTCTTCCGGTTTGGACGCCAGCTCGGTACAGCCGGCGCAACCCGCCAACCTGGTGGGGGACTGGACGGCCGAGGGTGACAACGTATCCCACATTGCGACCATCACCGAAGACACCATCTCGGTGGACTGGTTCAATGACGAGGACGACTCCCGCTCCGTGTACTGGGTCGGCACCTACGAGGCACCTACGGAGGCCGGCGACTTCGCGTGGGAGTCTGCGCGTGACGAGGAGGCCACTGCCTCCGCTCTTCTCGCTTCTCAGGACGACACGAAGACATTCAACTACGAGGACGGCAAGCTGTCCTTCGAAGTCACTGCCTTGGGCACGACCAAGACGGTGATTCTCGTGCCCGCCGAGTAGCTACTCGTCCTTCCCCCGCACTTGGCCCTGTCCTCCGACGAGGACGGGGCCTTCTGTTTGCTGGCCAGCCAGCGGGCGCAGAACCCCCGCGAGGAAGGTGGGTTCCTCCGGGGGCGTGACCAGCTCGGAGAGGAGCCAGTGCAGGCACTGCACTCGTGTTCACGAGCGACATCAAGCATTGCTCGCATGGCGCGAGGTGTAGGCCACATGGGGGACAGACAGGGGTGTTGGCAAGCTTCTAGGTTGAGAGCAGTGCCCCAGTGTGGGGGCCAAACAACCGGAGGATTGATGAAGATTCGTCATGCCCTTGGGGCAGTCGCAGCCGCTTTGATCGCCAGCGCGCTTGTTGCTGCACCCGCATCCGCTTCCACGAAGGGGAGCATCACCGTCGAGCAGATTCCTGGGGTCATCCAGAATGACCTTGAGCAGCGGGACGAGCTGTTCGCGCTGGCAGAGGAGCAGTCACCCGAGGAAGTCCAGCAGCTCCTTGCCGAAGCGGCGGAGGCACACGTCCCGATGGACATCCTGGTCGACGTCGAGACAGGGGTGCAGATCGCAGCGACGCCGTCGGAGGCCCCGATCTCGACGTTCGCGATCGACATGAAGTGTCTGGACAACCCGGCGAAGCTGACCGTCACCGCCGGCGCGAAGGAAGCGGTGTATTGCTTCCGCGGAACGGGCACATACACCGGAACGTGGGGACCCGCTATCAAGCTGTCCGCGGGCGCCTACACAACGACCGCCTGGTACGGCTCGAGCCTTCAGTATGGTGTCTGGGCCGCGGCGGGCAACACGCAGTACTTCTCGTCGCCTGTGACCGTCAAGAAGATCACGCGTAGCTAACCTACGTGACGTTGACGGGTGCATCGAGAATCTTGATGCACCCGTCAACCATTGACCTCACCCGCGAGTAACGGTGAGCGTCGGAAGGGCGCGGCCTTCAGGGTCAAAGGACACCGCGTACTCCATTGCGAGGCCTGTGCGCCCGCTCGGGACCGAGAGGGCGACAGTCGAGGCGTCTGACTTGCAGACCATGTCTCCGCCATTGGTCGGCGGCGGAGCGGCGGCCAACACGCAGCGGCGTCCTTCCAGATCGACCGCCGACCACACTCGTGATTCTCCGACCTCTCCGAAGTAGACGACCGTGTCTTCCTTGAGCATCCCGATGGACGGTGGCACCGCATGCGCAATCGGCTGGGTAGGCTCATTCGCCTCCAGCGCTAGGCCTGCAACCACGCCGAGCCCCAGAAGCCCGACGCCACCAGCACTCAACAGCCATGCGTTCCTGGAGGAGCCGGAAGAGCCCGTCGCGACCGTCGGCGGGCAGACTGCGCGGCCGCCCTCCTCGTCGCTGTGAGAGGTCACCGGGTTCTCGAGCTCCTCCTCGGCTTCGTCAACGCAAGCTGGAGCTGAAACGGTTTCCCTCGGAGATCTGAGAGAAGCGAGCCGGTCGAGTCCTTCCCTCGTCACGGTGCCGTCCCTCCCGTAGAGAGCCTTCTGAAGGTCGCGGATCTCAGCGTCGTCACCACTCACGCAGATCACTGTAACCAGAGCCAGCGGCTTCTCTTCGTGCCGCGCGGCACACTGGTGGGTACAGCGCGAAGTCGCGCCATCCGAGCGGGCAGGCTCCCTGCGGTTCCGCTGGTTCGCTGTCCGCGACGATAACTCCGCTCCGTGCTTCCGCAGCGACCATCCGCAACCACAGGAGCAGCACCCAAAGGACCGAGACCCGAATGTCCGCGACGGGCACGCCATGATGGACGCATGGACGATGAGGGCCGCAGACGGTTCGAGCTGGCGGGCGTCTCGACCCGACGGATCGTGCAACAGAGTCGTACCCACGTCACACGCATCACCGGGAAGATGCGGAGTTGGGTGCTGAACGCGCCCGCGACGACCGTGATCGGGAGCGACCGAGCAGCCATCCAGCGGGGAAGCCAACGGCTGGCTTTCGACTACCGTTTGGAACACGCGCAATCGATGGCGAATGCATTACTGTCGCACCTTGAAGGGCTGCATTTGCTCATGCAGCACGAGACGTTCTACCCAGTACCGGCGACCCCCATCGCGCGTGCGATCGCAGAGGTCTCCGCTTCCGCGTCGTGGGTTCTCGCGGCCGGCCAAGACTCTGACACGCGGGCCGCACGCGCCTACGCCTCGCTGTTCCACTCCATCCATACGGGCGCGCCAGCCGACCCGGAGAAGGCCGTCGAATTACGCGATCGAGTCATAGAAACACTGGTCGAGGACGGTATCAAGATCAGTCGGAGGATGGATAAGAGGGGCAAGGAAACCGATGACGTGGCGCAAGTGATCGTTGGGAGGGGAAGGGCAAAGACCGCGTTCAACTACTCGCAGCGTCTCAACGACGAGATCCCGTCGATCGCTTCGGCTTATTCCGGTATGTCAGGAATCGTGCATGGCGAGATGAATCACCTGGCGAGCACATGGGCTGGACCAGACACGTACGCACGCCTCGTCGGTTTTGTCGTTTCGGAGGCGATCGAAGCCTGGTCAGCCGCGACACATAGGTGGGTCGGCGTCACTGCTGCACCCTTCATCAACGAAATGGACTTACGAAACCTCGTGGACTCCATGCCCCCCGACTACCTCGACGAGTTCAATCAGCTCTGACAACCGAGGCGCTGAGGACGGGATGAGTCATGCGTCCCAGGTGTCGGGCTGAGGATCGCCGGCATCGGGTCGTGCACACCTCGCTGGGGAGAATCCGGGAGCCCAGAAGCCCTAAGCGAGTTCTTCCATCAGGGCATTTATCACCGGTCCGTCCTTTGGAGCGGTTGGCGGACCTCTGCCAGCCCCAGCTCGCGAGCTCAAAAATTCGGCCTAAGTGATCAAGCACGGCTCCCCCACCGGACACGCACAAGGGCCCGTGACAATCGTCACGGGCCCTTGTGCGTTCCTGAACATTGTCAGGCTGGTGTGAGTCGCCGGCGTCGGGTCACGGTGTGGACCTCGCCTCGCTCAACCTGAGCGGCGGCGATATCCAGTGCCTCAACGAGTGGCTTGTTCGCGAGGACCTTTGCCTCGTAGTCGGAGATCACCGTCACTGGTTCGAGCGTGACGGTGCCGTGCGGGCTGGTGGTCACCCGGTAGTCGCGATCAGCCTGGACGATCTTCCCAAGGCTGAGACGGCCCCGGGCATCTGAATGCACGAGTGTCATGATCTGGTCGGTCCCCTTTAATGTCACTTTCCGCGGCTCCGGGCCGCGTTCTCTCCTAGCTGCTCTCAGCTAGTGATTCAAATGTAGCACGAGTTTAGGGTAGTTGGGCATTCGGGGTTCGGTGGGTTTTGCCCCTAGGGGGGTAAAACCCATGGTATCCTTGTCGTATGGAAGTTTCATTCACCTTGGTGGCGCAGGGCGCCGAAGACACCCTCGACGACCACAGTTACAACCAGTTGTGGGATGTCATCGAACGCATCCTCGAGGACCCGGAGTACGCGCGGCGCGCCCCGTGGTCCGAGTTCGTGTCCACCCGGAAGCTCTATGGGACCAAGGTCCCGGGGACGGACCTCACCGTGTACTGGGCAGTCGAGGGGGACACCCTCAGGGTGCACGTGATCGCCGCCGACCGCGGGCTGTAACCATGGAGGGGTTCGGGCCAACGAACCCTGGACCTCTCCATGGCCTGGACCGCACGCCATTGCCCCGCTCTGTGAGCTGACATAATACTCGATATCGGAGATTCAGCAACCGCTTGAGATTCGTATATTTGTTCTATCCAAGAGGGGCTGGGAACGACTGGGGCCACGGTGAATGTTGCCCGGCGATGGGCAATCCTGGCGCGATGCGCTCTGCCTACCGGCGACAAGCGATCACAAGCGGGATCGGTGCTGGAGGCAGCCAAGCACGGCGCGTGGCGTCGACGGACGATCGAACTCTATGAACCCCGGGGTCGTTTTGGTCGCACCAAGAGTTTCAGCACGCGCTCGGCGTTCTTCCGGCGTTCGCCCCGTCCGAAGGTTGCCATGATCGCGAGGAGCACTTTGAGGCAATAGTGGGCGCTGACCGCGACCAGGGCGACGACCGATGCGGGCGGCGCGGCGTCGAGGAGCTGCGAGAGGTAGTCAGACACCGTGTCTCCGAACTGGCACTAGCGCCCCGTCGCCCGGCGCCGGTCAGGAAAGACAAGGTCAGCTTGGGCTTTTGGTGGGCGGACTGATCCGCAATCTGCGATCGACTCAGCGGACACCTAGCCCGGACCCACGGGGAGGACGGGAGATGACGGCGCGAGCGCAGACCACCTGCGGGGAGACAGGGTGCCGGTCCCGCCGGCTTAGGGCCTCTCCGCCGATGAGACAGGGGGCCGGTCCCGCCGGCTTGGGATCTCATCGATACCCGCTACGCGGGTATCCCGCTGCTACGCAGTCGGGGTAGTGCACCCTCCACTGCTACGCAGTTTTGGAGGGGTATTGCTTCTGCGTACATTCTAGACCAGCTGACGGACAGTCGCACCGAAACGGTCGAGGCGTGCAGGTCCCGAGCAAGCACGGGCAAGCTAGTGCCGAGCTTTCTGGCTTCCCGAGGGTACCCGGGTGTCCGTGCTTCACGCGAGACTGAGATTGACACCAGCGATGCGGCGCTCATGGCTGCTGCTTGCACGTTTCGCATCACCATCACCTAGTTCAAGGAGTTCCGTTGGCATTCATCACTCTTCGTGAGGCCGTCATTGGTGAACACAGCCTCGTCAACACCGACCACATCACGCGCGTGGCGTCGGAGAAGGGCCGTCCGAACAACGCCGTGTCCTCGAAGCGCGTTCTGCGCTTGGAGCTGATCGAGTTCGAGCGCCCCGTGTACTTCGCCCCGGTGAATGTTGATGGCGAACCACTTCCGGATCTGGACGACGATGAGGCCGTCGTGCGCAAGTTTGCAGAGTTCCTGAACGCGTCGCTCATCCGGGCGTGACACCGAGTGGGTAAACGCAACGTACGGATTCCGCCAGCCGTCGCGGGGACGCGCTGGGAGACGCTGCTGCAGTCCTATCAGGCGGCTGTGTGGACGATGAGCTATCAGCCGCTGCGGTACACCAGCATCCTGCTGATTGTCCTGACTCTGTGTTTCGTCGTGGTCGCCGTGGCGCTCTCGGGTGCTCCCTGGTGGGTGCTGCTGGGGGTTGCCGTACTCGTGCTGGCAGCCACCTTGCTGATGGCTTTCGCTCTCCAGTGGGCGCGCATGGAACGCTGCACGTACGCCACTCCCGATGCTCGCCTCGCGATCGTCTCCACGCCGCGCGGCTGGTACCTCGCCGATCACGTGATCCGCCCCGGCGCAACCCTCGAAGGCCACCGGCTTCGTCTCCACGTACGCGACGCGCTGACGACCGTCGCAGACGCCCGTCAGATCATCGTCTACGCGCACACGAAGGATGAGCGTCTCGCGCGGATCTACATGCGCTGCGTTCCGGGAATGAGGATCGCCGCCCGCCGACGAAAGCGCATCCTGCTCGTGCGTGTCCCGCGTCAGCCGGTCGACTGCTCGGACTGACCGACCACCACTGCTCTGAGAACGGATGATCTTCTATCAAGACCCTGGGTAGGGATGGCCGCCGCCCATCTCCGCCGGGCGAGGCGCAGCGTGATCTTGGAGACGACGATGCGTCAGCTGGGCGTCGTCGACGCGACGATTCGCGCGTTTCGCGACAGCGGGTACCGCGTGGAGGTGCGAGCTCTCGCGGTTTCTGGCGCGGTATCTCTTCTCGGCGCGGTGTCGCGCTTCCTAGGAGGACTGTCGAGCAGCTCGTCGCTGCCGGCATCGTCGACCACATCGCGGTGAGCACCCGGTCACAGCCCGTGCTCTACGATCGCTCCGTCTCCCCGGACACTGCACCCGTCGCCTCGCAGGAGACACGTCGCGCTATCGACGCCGGAGGGCTGCCGAGCACGTTGACGGCGCACGAAGAACAGCGCTGGGCGAGAGAGTGCCTGTCGGCGGCTGTGATGATGTCCCAAGTCCCCGATGCGACGCCCGACTTGCGAACCCACCATGAGGCGCCTCGGCTAAGCAGCGCCAGAGGCCATCCGCGCCACCCATGACGCGGCGGAGGTCCCTTCGACGATCCGAGCGGTGCGCGTCGCTACGGAACGGGCCGCAGACCCGCAGCGGCCCACGCAGCCCCACCCGAGAACCGAGCCGGTCACGGGGCCCTTCGGTTCCGAGGCGAACGGTCCCCGGCTCAACTAACCCCCGCTGCTACGCGTCGATTCCGTTCATCGACGAGGGTGGGGACCCCTTGGTCGCGCGCCGGCGTGATGCGAGAGTGAGAGGCGACGACGATGACTGACCACATCGCCGAGAGCTCGACGGGCAACCCTGTCGAATCTGCTCCCGGCATCCCCTGGGCTGAGGAACAGCGGGCAACCCTGGTGGACCGTGTGCCCTGGACCTATGACCACATCGAGGGTGACTCGCTCCAGTTGGAGGACCTGGACACTCTGATGGATGTCCTGCATCACGTGGAGGGCCGGCGGCGAAGAGCCCCGCACCTGCTCACATGGAGCAGGTCCTCGAGCGCATCAAAGAGGTACTGGCCCACCCCGCCGGATCATTCGAAGATGTGCTGACGCCGGCAGGCGACACTACGGACCTCGGTAGGACCTCCGCGTCAGAGGTTGAACCGGAGTAGCTCACAGCCGAGCAGCGCGAGGATCCTCGATGGAAGGTCTACGAGAGCGAGACCCTCGCGACGGTCTATGAGTTCGACGGTCAGCGACGTGTGCAGCTCTGGACCGAGGGGGAGAGTTCGCCGGGATCCCCGAAGGTCGGAGCTGGCAGGAACAGCCGTGGACCGGCGCTGGCTGAGCCGACGTCGAGGAGGAGATCACAACGACGAGCGATCCGCGCGCCCTGGCTCGCCAGATGGAGTGGTTCCGTGAAGACGTGCAGGCCACGGACCTCGCGCCGCGATCATCTCCGTGTACCCGTCCTCGTACGTCGGGTACGCGAGGTCCCCGAGAACCGAACGCAAGAGCGTGCCGTCGTAGACGAAGCCGCTCGGCGCACTGCCGTCGTCGGGCGGTACCGGCAGACCGAGGCGGTCGGCGAGGAAGGTCATGACGTCTCCCAGAGGAGCGGGTGCCGCATCGACGGCGTGCACGAGCGCCGGGGGCTCCGGCGTCCGCAGCAGCAGGTCGAGAGCGCGCACCAGGTCGATCTCGTGGATCCGGTTCGTGCGGCGACGGTGGGCCACCGGAGCCCCCTCCCTGACCTTCCGGAGGAGGAACTCACGCCCGGGACCGTAGATGCCGGCGGGGCGCACGACCACGGCGTCGAAGAGCTCGACGGCCGCGCGCTCTCCGTCGCGCAGACCGCGGCCGCGACCCGTGGTGGGCACCGGCTCGACCCGCTCGGTCACCGGCTCGGCGCCACCGGCGCCGTCGAACACCCCGGTCGACGAGACGAAGAGCGTCCGCGCGGGCGGGGACGGCAACGCCGCCGCGAGGTGCGAGAGCGCCGTGCGGTACAACGACACGTCCGGCCCGGGTGGCAGCGTCACCACCATCGCGTCGACCTCGGGCAGCGGACCCGTGAGCGGGACGGCGAGGTCGGCGGAGAGCGCCTGCACACCGTCCGGAACCGCTCCGGCACTGCGGCGGAGTGCCACGACGGCGCCTCCGTCCCCGAGGAGCAGCGGCGCGAGCCGGGCGCCGAGTTTCCCGAAGCCGACGAGGAGGGTGCGGCGCGGCGGAGGCGGAGTGGTCATCTCCTCCACCCTCGCACATCGGTGCCGGGCGACGGACGTAGGCTTGATCGGTGACGGAATCGCAGGGACGGGTGTGGACGGGGGTCCTGCGCGTCGGCCCGCACCGCGGCGATCACCGGGTGGCCCTGCGCGCCGCGGTGAGCGTCGCCGTCCCGCTGCTCGTGCTGTGGGCCGTCGGCCGGCTCGACCTCAGCATCTACGCGAGCTTCGGCGCCTTCGCCGCGCTCTACGGCCGGCACGACGTCTTCCGCGACCGGATCCGCATGCAGGCGAGTGCCGGAGGCGTGCTGCTCGGCGCGATGCTGATCGGCACGGCGCTGTCGGTCCTCGCCGCCCCCGCCGTGCTGAGCATCCTCGTCGTCGCACTGGTCGCGGCGGCCGTGACGCTCCTCGCCTACGTCCTGCAGTGGCACCCGCCCGGTCCGCTGTTCACGGTCTTCGCGACCGGCGCATGCGCGACCATCCCCGCCACCGGCGCCTCCTTCGGCGCGGTCCTGCTCGTCGGCGGGGCGAGCGTGCTCTTCGGCCTCGCACTCACCGTCCTCGTCGCCGTGGTCACCCGGAGCACGGCGGAGGCGCCGCCGCGACGGCGCCCGTCCGTGGGCCCGGTCGCCGCCGAGATGGCCGCCTCGGTCGCCGTCGCGATCGTCGGTGCCGGAGTCGTGGGCCTGCTCCTCGGCGGCACTCACTGGTACTGGGCGGCGGTCGGCGCGGTGGCGGCAGTCAGCGGCGCGCAGCTCAACGCCCGCGTGATCCGCGGCATCCAGCGCCTCGTCGGCACGCTGCTCGGCGTGCTGGTGGCCGCCGGGATCCTCGCTCTCGACATGCCGCCTCTCGCCGTGATCGCTGTCGTGGTGGTCCTGCAGGGGACGGCGGAACTGTTCATCGGCCGCAACTACGGCATCGCCATGGTGTTCGTCACTCCGCTGGCCCTCCTGATGGTGCACCTGGCCGCACCCACCCCGGTCGCCGACCTGCTGACCGATCGCGTCCTGGAGACGATCATCGGCGTCCTCGTCGGCACGATCGTCGCCGTCGCGTCGGCCGCGCTGCGGCGGCGGGGTCGGCGCCGCCCCTGACGACACGACGAAGCGCCGCACCCCGGAAGGATGCGGCGCTCCGTCGATCGTGTCTACTCGGCGTCCGCAGCGATCTTCCGCGCGTCGTCGGCGTTGAGCACCCGGAACAGCAGCGCCGCGATGATCGCACCGGCCGCGGGAGCCACGATGTAGAGCCAAAGGGAGCTCCACGCGAAGTGCCCGCTGACCGAGAGGCCGAGCGCCACCGCGGGGTTGAATCCGCCACCCGAGATGGAGCCGACCGTCGCCGCACCGACGAAGACGGTCGCACCGATCGCGAGTCCGTAGAACGAGTTGCCCGCCGTGTCCTTCGAGGTGGCGGAGTTCAGCACGACCCAGACGAGGATCAGGGTGAACAGCGCCTCGACGAGGAACGCCGGGCCGACCTCGATGACCATCGCCTTCTCCCCCGCCGGCCAGACGGCGAGAGCCACGAGAGCGGCGAGCGCCCCGCCGGCGAACTGCGCGACGAGGTAGGAGACGAAGTCGGCGACGCTGAGCCCGCCGCGCAGGAACACGCCCAGCGAGACCGCCGGGTTGAGGTGGGCGCCGGAGATGTGGCCCGTGGAGTACACGAGCACCATCAACGTGAAGCCGATCGCGAGCGGGGTGAGCGGGCTTCCGCTGTTCACCGCGGCGATGATGGCGAGGACGAAGAGGAACGTGGCGATCGCTTCTGCGAGCGCCTTACGAGGTGTACCGATCATGAGAGTGTCCTTCTGTGGATCGCAGGCGGCCCCCCGTCTCCCCGGAACGGTCCGGGCGACGACCCGCCTTGCGGCACTGAGGATAGCGCGAGGTCGTCCTGTGCTGGCTCATTGGCGGCGGGACTGTCAAGCCCGTCGCCCCCACCGGCTTCCGGGCCGTACCGTGCAAGGATGACCGCCCAGACCGAGCCGCGCGCCGAGACACCCACCCGGCTGCGCCGCGCCATCACCGGCCCCCTCCTGTTCGCGTTCATCCTCGGTGACGTCCTGGGCGCGGGGATCTATGCGCTCATGGGCGTGCTGTCGGAGGACGTGGGCGGTCTGCTCTGGGCACCGCTCGTCCTCGCCCTCCTTCTCGCCATGCTCACCGCCGGCTCGTATGCGGAACTCGTCACCAAGTATCCGCGCGCCGGCGGCGCCGCGGTCTTCGCCGAGCGCGCGTTCCACAGCCCGCTGGTCTCCTTCCTCGTCGGCTTCAGCATGCTCGCGGCGGGTGTGACCAGCGCGGCCGGTCTCGCCATCGCCTTCGCCGGCGACTACCTCAGCACCTTCATCGACCTGCCGACCATCCCGGTCGCGATCGTCTTCCTCGCGATCGTCGGCCTGCTCAACGCCCGCGGCATCCGCGAGTCGATGGGCGCGAACCTCGTGATGACGGCGATCGAGCTCAGCGGCCTCGTCATCGTGATCGTCGTCGTGGCGGTGTTCGTCGGCGGCGGGGGCGGCGACCTGTCCCGGGCGACGCAGGTGCCGGAGGGGGCGAACGTCGCGCTGGCGGTGCTCTCCGGCGCGGTGATCGCGTACTACTCCTTCGTCGGCTTCGAGACCTCCGCCAACATGATCGAAGAGGTCAAGGACCCGCGGCGGACCTATCCCCGCGCGCTGTTCGGAGCACTCCTCACCGCGGGCGTCGTGTATGTACTCGTCGGCATCGCCAGCGCCGTCGCCCTGCCGGCGTCCGAACTGCAGGAGTCCAGCGGTCCGCTGCTCGCGGTCGTCGAGGCCACCGGGGTCAGCGTCCCGTCCTGGCTGTTCAGCCTCATCGCCCTCATCGCAGTCGCCAACGGTGCGCTGCTCACGATGATCATGGTCAGCCGCCTCACCTACGGCATGGCGGAGCAGAACCTCCTGCCGTCGGTGCTCGGGCGCGTCCTGCCGAAGCGGAAGACCCCGTGGGTCGCGATCCTGACCACGACGCTCGTGGCGATGGGCCTCACGCTGGTCGGAGACCTCGCGACCCTCGCCGAGACCGTCGTGCTGCTGCTGCTCGTCGTCTTCCTGAGCGTGAACATCTCGGTGCTGGTCCTGCGCCGCGACAAGGTCGAGCACGACCACTTCCGCGTGTGGACGTTCGTCCCGGTGCTGGGCATCGCGTCCTGCATCCTGCTGCTCACCCAGCAGCGTCCGCAGGTGTGGCTGTTCGGCGCCATCCTCCTCGCCGTCGGCGGGGTGCTCTACGCTGTCGCCCGATGGACCCGCAATCGATCGAAGACCGCCGACACGAAGGAGAGCCATGAGCACGCCTGACAACGCCGCTGACGAGACGTTCGAGGAGAACCGTCACGACCAGCTGACCTCCGCTCCCGATGCCACGGAGGCCGACGCCGCGCCGCGCGTGGACGTCTCGGAGCACGACGGCAACACGCGCATCGACATCCGCGACGACGCGGAGGTGCGCCCGGGCCCCGGTCCTGGCATGCCGGAGGCCGACGGCGAGGACTGATCCGGCGCCGTCGGGCGCTACAGCCAGCCCTTGCGCTTGAACGCCGCGTAGAGCCCGACGCCCATCGCCACCATGAGCAGCACCGCCATAGGGTACCCGAGTGCCCAGTGCAGCTCCGGCATGTGGTCGAAGTTCATGCCGTAGACGGTGCCGACGAGCGTCGGAGCGAAGAGGATCGCCGCCCAGCCGGAGATCTTCTTCACCTCATCGTTCTGGCGGATGCTGAGTTCCGTCATCCGTCGCATCTCGTCGTTCTGGCGTCGCGCGACGATGGTCGACTCGACCGTGAGGGCGTTGTCGAGGACGGAGCGGAAGGTCGTCGCCTTGTCGCTCACGCGCAGGGTGTGGTCGAGGACGTCCCGCAGGTACCGCTGGAGCTCCTCGCTCACGCGGTACTTCTCGGATCCGCGGAGCAGCGCCTCGAGCATGCCGGTCAGCGGCTGCGTCGCCCGCTGGAAGTCGATCACCTCGCGACCGAGGTCGTAGATCCGCTGGGTCGCGTCCGCGTCCTCCTCGAAGAGCTGACCCTCGATCTCGTCGATGTCGTTCTCGAGTCCGGCGAGGACCGGGGAGTACTCGTCGACGACCTCGTCGAGGATCGCGTAGAGCACCGCCTCAGGGCCGTGGGCGAGCAGAGCGGGATCGGCCTCGAGCCGGCGACGCACGCGGCCGAGGTCCGGCGACTCCGCATGACGGATCGTCACGACGAAGTCGGGTCCTACCAGCACGTGCACCTCGCCGAACTCGACCTCCTCGCGCTCGTCGAGATAGCGGGCGGGGCGGAGGACCATGAACAGCACGTCGCCGTACCGCTCCAGCTTGGCGCGCTGGTGACCGGAGAGCGCGTCCTCCACGACCAGCTCGTGGATGCCGAACTCGTCAGCCACGGCGCGGATCTCCTCGGGGCTCGGCCGATACAGACCGATCCACCCCATGCCCCGTCGTTCGCGGATCCGCTCGAACGTGTCGTTCAGGCTCTGCGGGTTCTCGGTGCGCACGCCATCGACGTAGACGGCGTTGTCGACGATCGCCATGCGGACCTCCTGCTCGTCGAAGACGCGCTCAGCCGGCCGGAGGGACGCACGCGAGCGCGGCGTTCGCGATCGCCGTGTGATACTGCTCGGCCGTATAGGGAAGACCGAACTCCGGAGCCGTCTCCCCGGCCGCCGCGGGAGCCTTGGAGGCGATCGCCGCCAGCTCCCAGGAGAGTTGCTGGGCGAAGCGCGCACCGCCCGTGGAGTCGTTCAGCACCACGGCCACCGTGAAGCCGGTCGTCGGGTCGGAGTACGCCGCCGTCGCGTAGCCGGGAGTCCAGCCGTGCTGACCGATCATAGAACCGACGATGTAGGCGCCACCGGTCGCCTGGTACCACGATGGTGCCTTGTCGTACGCGGGGAGCGGCGACGCGAAGCGGTCCGGCTCGTCCTTCGTGCGCAGCACCTGCTTGGCCTCAGCCTGCATGTACCGCCCGAGGTCGGTGATCGTCGACACCACACCCGAATCGGTGAAGCCGGTGCTGGAGGACATCGTCGTGATGTCGACGGGCGCGGCGCAGGTGAAACCGCCCTCGACGGCTCCCATGTAGTGTCCGCTGAGCGACGCCCCCTCCGACGGCGGTGCCGCAGCGGGCGACGGCAGCGAGGTGTCGGCGAGCTCCAGCGGCTCGGTGACGTACTCGGCGATCAGTTCGCGCGCGCTCATCCCCGAGGCGCGCTCCAACGCGAGGCCGAGGAGAAGGTATCCGGCGTCGGAGTCGCGGAACGTGGTCTGCGGAGCGACGCGCGCGCGGCCGAGACCGTAACCCGCGAGCTCGAGGGGCGCCCAGACCCGCTCCGGCGTGTTCAGCCACGCGCTCTTGACCGTCGCCTCGGACGAACCGGCGCCACTGGTTCCGTTGCACAGATCGAGGAGAGTGACATCGGCCATGTCGGCGACGCCCGAGACGTACTCCGGCACCTTCGCGTCGAGCTCCACGGTGCCCTCGTCGGCGAGCGCGTAGAGGACGTCGCAGGTCATCAACCGGGTGATGTCGGCGATGCGGAACGACATGTCGGTGGAGAGCTCGCCGCCGTCCGCCTTGTCCTGCGTGCCCGTGGCGGCGACCCAGGTGCCGCTCCACGGCACCCAGACCCCGACGATCGCCCCGCTGGCCCCGGAGGCCGCGAGCGCGTTGTCGACCGCGCCCTGCAGCGCCGCGACCGTGTCGTCGGGAAGCGTGGCGTCGACCTGCGGGGGTGGCGTATAGCTGAAGGAGCCCTCGGAGGAGCATCCGGTGAGGACGAGACCGAGAACGGCCGCCGTGGCCGCTGCGGCGCGCCACCGGCGCGACGAGAGAAGCTGCATGTGTGGGAACCCCCGAAGACGTGTCCCCTGAGTCTAGAACGCGGATGCTGAAAGTCGGCCCCGCGTGGCGTCGTAGGGTGTCCCTGTGCCCCATGATTTCGATGCCGACGTGATCGCCGCCGTCCTCCGCCACATGAACGGCGACCACACGGACGACAACCTCCTCATCGCCCGCGCCTTCGCCGAACCGTGCGCGGAGGCGATCGACGGGGCGGTGATGACCGGCTTCGACGGGCAGGTCGGGGTCTGGGAGATCTCCCGCGGTGGCTCGACGTCGGAGCTCCGCGTCCCGTGGCCCGGCGGTCCGATCACCGAGCGCCGAGAGGTGCGCCGCGAGGTCGTGGCCCTGTACGACGCGGCCTGCGCGCGCCTGGGCATCGAACCGCGTCCGCACGACTGAGTCGTCCCGCACAGTTCGGGCTTCCGCCCAAGGTTAGGCTGCCCTTACACTGAAGCCATGCCCGAGATCCTGTCCTTCTCCGCCGCCCTCCGCGAGCGCTCCTCCGGCTCGCACTCCCGCAGCGAGACCGCCGGCTTCATGTCCGATCTACTCAAGGGCGAAGGGTCGCGCGAGGACTACATCGCCCTGGTCGCGCAGCACTACTTCATCTACGACGCCCTCGAAGGCGCGGGAGAGCGGATGCGTCAGGACCCGGTGGCCTCCGTGTTCCTCAGCGACAAGCTCACGCGCCTCCCCGCGCTCGAAGCCGATCTCGCCTTCCTCCTCGGCCCCGAGTGGCGCGAGCGGATCGCACCCCTGCCCACCACGCAGCGCTACGTCGACCGCATCCGTCAGGTGGGCGCGACGTGGGCGGGCGGGTTCGTGGCGCACCACTACACCCGGTACCTCGGCGATCTCTCCGGCGGCATCTTCATCGGGCGGGTGATGGCGCGGCGCTTCGGCTTCGAGACCAACGGCATCGGCTTCTACCTGTTCGACGACATCGCCGACCCCTCCGCCTTCAAGGACGTCTATCGCGAGCAGCTCGACGCCGCTCCGTGGGACGAGGCGGAGCGCGAGCGCGTCATCGACGAGGTGCTGCTGGCGTACCGCTTCAACACCGAGCTCTTCGAAGACCTCGACCGCGCCCGCGCCGCCGCCTGACCCGGCAGCGACCTCAGGTCCTCGGCAGCTCCGGCGTCGAGGCCGCCAGCCACGCATCGCGCATGAACCGGCGCACGTCCTCATCCACGCGGATGTCGCTCGGCCGCAACGGACGGGAGAGGTACAGCCCGTCGAGCGACGTGAGCCGGCTCAGCGCGACGTAGGTCTGCCCCGGCGCGAAGGCCCCGGAGCCCAGGTCGATCACGGCGCGATCGTAGGTCTTGCCCTGGGACTTGTGGATCGTCACGGCCCACGCGAGCCGCAGCGGGAACTGCGTGAACTCGGCGACGACGTCCCGGGAGAGCTTCTTCGTGTTGGGGTCGTAGGCGTACCGGAACCGCTCCCAGACGGCCGGCTCGACGTCGACCTCCTCGCCGTCGATCTCCACCCGCACGGTCCCGCCGAGGATGCGGGTCACCGTCCCGATGGTGCCGTTGACCCAGCGCGGCGGCTCTCCGGTCATCGCGGTGTCGTTGCGCAGGAACATCACCTGCGCCCCCACCTTGAGCTTGAGCTCGGATTCGGCGGGGAGAGAGGCCTCGCCGCGGCCGAAGTCGCCGTTGACCTCCGCCCGCGCGGTCTGCTCCTTGCCGGGCAGCGCGGCGAGATGCCGGCTGTTGATGCTGTTCACGATGTCGTTGCGGGTGGCGAGGGTGATCATCGGCACCTCGCCGGGCTCGGGCTCCGGCGGGGTGCGCGCGCCCTGAGCGTTGAGGATCCCGGCGATCTCCGCCGTCACCCGTCCATAGCGGACGGCGTTGAGCATGGACTTGAAGCCGTCGTCCGACTGGCGGTGGATCTGCACGAGCTCCCGCACGTGCAGCTCCGCCCGGGTGTCCACCTCGAACAACGCCCCCTGGGCTCCTTGGGCCCCTGAGCCTGTCGACGGGCCCGCCCACACCTTCGCGTCGAAGAACCAGAACGACCGGTAGTGATCCTTCACGTACCGAGCCTCATCGCCCCGGGGCGGGACCGGAGCGAGCTGATAGGGGTCGCCGAACATGACGACCTGCACACCGCCGAAGGGCTCTCCCCGCCGCCCTCTCGCCTGCCGCAGCGACCGATCGATGGCGTCCATGAGGTCGGCGTTGACCATGGAGATCTCATCGATGACGAGGGTCTCGATCGCGTTGAGGATGCGTCGGGTCGCATCGTTCTGATCGATGTCGCCGTCCCCGATGAGGCCGATCGGGAGGCGGAACAGGGAGTGGATCGTCTGCCCCTCCACGTTCAACGCTGCGACGCCCGTGGGAGCGCAGATCGCGATCTGCTTCTTCGTGTTCCAGGCGAAGTGCTGCAGCAGCGTGGACTTCCCGGTGCCGGCGCGTCCCGTGATGAACACGTGCTCGCTGGTGTCCTCGATGAGCCGGAACAGCTCCTGCTGCTCCTCGGACAGGGCGGGAAGGGACACGGTTCTCACAGGGCTGACGGGGCGGACACGGGGCGCTCCCCCATGCTACGTGCCCCGTCCGGGACGGGGCCGCCGACGCTCGGCGTCCCCCCAGGACGCCCTCCTAGACTGACCGGCATGGAGCGGGCCGGGACGCGCGCGCCCCGGCGGTCGCGCCTGGGCGCCGATCTGGCGATCCTGGGCCTCATCGGCGTCCTCCTGCTGGCCGCGATCGGCGCGGGCGGCGCGACGCTCTACCGGCAGTTCTACGGCCCGTCGGCGTTCGTGGTCCGCTATCTCGACCTGCTCTCCGAGGGGCGAGCCGCCGATGCCCTCCGCGTTCCCGGTGTCGCTATCGACCGGGAGACCCTCGATGACGCCGGGATCGACCCCGCCGCGTCCGAGGCGATGCTGCGCCGCTCCGCCCTCGGTCCGCTCAGCGACGTCGAGGTCGAATCCGAGGAGCCCTCCGGCGACGGCACCGCGGTGACCGTCAGCTACCGCGCCGGCGGCCACTCCGGCACCACCACGTTCCACGTCGCGCAGGACGGCTGGGCCGGCGTCACACCGAACTGGCGGTTCACGACCAGCCCCCTCGCCGTCGTCGAGCTCACGGTGCGCGGAGCCGACCGGTTCTCCGTGAACGGGTTCGAGGTCGACCGCCGCCAGGTCTCCGCCGCCGGGCCCGCGGCGCTGCCCCTGGAGCCTCTCCCGCTGCTCGTCTTCACCCCCGGGCTCTACTCCGTGACGGTTGACACCGCGATCGCGGAGTCCACCGGGCACGGCGTGCTCGCCGACGAGCCGCTCGCTGTGACCCCTCTCGATGTGCAGACCGAGCCGACGGAGGAGTTCGTCGACGTGGTCCAGGAGCGCGTCGAGGAGTTCCTCACCGCGTGCACCACGCAGGAGGTGCTGCAGCCCACCGCGTGCCCGTTCGGCCTGCGCGTCGAGAACAGGATCGCCGCGCCGCCGAAGTGGTCCATCGCCCAGCAGCCCGAGATCATGGTCGCGCCGTCCGACGACGGTCACTGGCAGATCCCGGCCACCGACGCCGTGGCGCACGTCGAGGTCGAGATCCAGTCGCTCTTCGACGGCTCCGTGGAGCCGGTCTCCGAAGACGTGCCCTTCCGGGTCAACGGCTCCATCGCCATCCTCCCGGACGGCTCGGCATCGATCCGCGTCGGCTCCCCGGACGATCCCGTGAAGTGAGACCGGTGCCCGGTCAGCGGCCCTGGCGCTCCGCCGCGCGCTGATCCCGGGCCGCGAGGTCGGCGAGCCGCGCGTTGTACTCCTCCAGCTCGGCATCGCCGGTGCGATCGGCATGCCGATCGCGGCGACGCTGGAGCTTGGTGTCGCTCCGGCTCCACTGGATGGCGACGGTGATCGCGAGGATGAGCGTCGGGATCTCCCCGATCGACCACGCGATGCCCCCGCCCACGTACTGGTCGGTCATCGGGTCGGCGCCCCAGTCGCGGCCCATCGCACCGAACCAGTCGGCGACCATGAGCCCCTCCTGCATCATGATCGCCATGCCGAAGAACGCGTGCATGGCCATCACGGCGATGAGGGTGATGAGCCGGCCGGGGTACGGCAGGCGATACGGCACCGGGTCGGCGCCGATCAGACTCATCACGAAGAGGTACCCAGAGATCAGGAAGTGGGCGACCATCCACTCGTGCCCGAGGTGCTCGAACATCGACCAGCGCACCAGGTCGGTGAAGTAGAACGCCCAGAGGGACAGGATGAAGATCGCCGCCGCCACGATCGGGTGCGTCACGACCCTCGCGAACGGCGAGTGGACGGCCCACATGATCCATTCGCGACCACCGCGGGTGCCGTCGTCGCGCTTGTGGATGGCGCGCAGCGCGAGGGTGATCGGCGCGCCGGAGACGAGGAGCAGCGGGATCGCCATCGAGAGCATCATGTGCCCCAGCATGTGCACGCTGAAGAGGTACTCCTGGTACGCGTTGATGGGTCCGCCGGTCACCCACACCAGCAGGAGCAGACCGAGCACCCAGAACACGGTGCGGTGGATCGGCCAGCGATCGCCGCGCACCCGGAGTCGGCGCACCCCTGCGAGGTAGAAGAAGAGTCCGAAGCCCGCCGCGACGAGCCACAGCACGTCGATGTCCCAGGCCGTGAACCAGCGCTCCAGAGTGAGCTCCGGCGGCAGCAGCGAGCCGGTGAGGATCTGCGCGGGGGTCTGCGCGAACGCGGCGACCTCTCCGGTCGGCGGGGGCGTGCGAGCGAGCGCGGCCGCCGCGCCGGAGGCGAGGCCCATGAGCGCCACCTCGCCGAGGACCAGAGCCCAGAACCACCGGGAGGCGCGGGCGCCGCTCAGCTTCGGGATCAGCCGCGTGCGGTACCAGGCGCCGAGCAGTCCCATGCCGACGAGCAGGACGGCCTTGACGACGACGATGAGTCCGTAGGGGGTCGTCCACACGGCCTCCCAGCTCCCGACGGCCACGATCGACCGCGTGAAGCCGGAGAAGGCGACGACCGCGAAGGCCGCGATCGCCAGGGACGAGTAGCGGCCGACGAGCCGGGGGAGGTCGAGCCCCTGCTGCCCGCGCAACAGCACGAGAAGGAGCAGCCCGCCGAGCCACGCCGCCGCGCCGATGGTGTGCAGGAGGATCGAGTTGACGGCCATGTTGTGTCCGTCGAGGTCCCCCGCGTGCCCCTGGGTCGCCAGCGGCAGGAAAGACACCGCGGCCAGCAGGGCGGTGAGCAGCGTGGGTGTCCAGGTGCGCCAGGCGAACGCGAGCACCGTGATGACGGCGCCCAGGATCGTTGTGATCAGCCACGACTGCCCCAGCGGGAGCTCGAGCAGGAAGCGGCCGAGCTGCGAACCGAACTCGCGCTCGATGCTGAGCTGCGGGTTGAAGGCGGCCATGAAGGAGAAGAACCCGGCGAGCCCGGCGGAGACGGTGAAGACGGCGGCGCCGATGGACGCGATGTTCAGGGCCGTGTCGAAGGTGCGCTCCCCCGCCTGCAGTCCGAAGAGCGCCAGCACGAGGGAGCCGAGCATGACGGCGCCGGCGATGTTCATCACGAGCTTCGCCAAGGGCGTGCCCCACAGCACCACCGGCCCTGGATCCTGCAGCAGCGGCGGGTTCGCCCCTCCCCCGACCAGAAGCGCCCAGACCAGAGCGGCTCCGGCTGCGACGAGGAGGATCACGATGCCGGCGAGACGGTACGCCGACGTCGGGCGCGGCGTCTCGGTGCGGGAACTCACCCCTCCAGCCTAGGCGCGCGCAGCAGGGAGAACGCACGAAGGCCGCCCCCGAAGCGGGGGCGACCTTCGAACGGGTGCGGTCTTACTTGACGG
Source organism: Microbacterium meiriae (assembly GCF_025143875.1). Taxonomy (NCBI): domain Bacteria; kingdom Bacillati; phylum Actinomycetota; class Actinomycetes; order Micrococcales; family Microbacteriaceae; genus Microbacterium; species Microbacterium meiriae. The sequence continues at coordinate 35,256 of NZ_JAMBDU010000006.1, forward strand.
CAGCCTTGAGCTTGGAGCCGGCGGTCACCTTGACGCGCTTGCCGGCCGGGATCTTGATCTCGGCGCCGGTCTGCGGGTTGCGGCCCGTGCGGGCGGCCGTGTCGACCTGCTCGAACGAGATCCAGCCCGGGATGGAGACCTTGCTGCCCTTGGCGACGGCGTCGGAGACCGTGGCGAACAGCGAGTCGAGGACACCGGAGACGGTGGCCTGGCTCTGGCCGGTGGCGGAAGCGATGCTCGCGACGAGCTCGGTCTTGGTGATGGACTTGTCAGCCATGTCATCCTCCAGCGACGAAGGACCGTCGCATCGTGTGTGTGGGTACGAGGAGCGGGTGCTCCCCGTTGGTCGTGTGACCGCCTCGAATGTACCAACGGCGACCCGGATTTCCGCGTCATTTCGCGGGTTTCGACCTATTTCCCGGCGTGTCGCGTCACATTGGCCACTCGTGCCACAGGTTTTCGGCCGCACGCTCGCGCGTTCAGGCCGCCGCGCGGCATCAGGCACTCCCTGGCATACGCGCCTGATCCGGCGTGATCGCCTGCGTTCCCGGGCATGCAAAAGGGGCGAGGATCCGAAGATCCCCGCCCCTTCTCGCTGGGTGCTTACCAGCTCGACTTGGTCACGCCGGGCAGCTCGCCACGGTGCGCCATGTCACGGAAGCGGACACGCGAGATGCCGAACTTCGTGAGGACACCACGGGGGCGGCCGTCGATGACGTCGCGCGAACGCACGCGAGCCGGCGACGCGTTGCGCGGCAGCTTCTGCAGGCCGACGCGGGCGGCCTCGCGGGCCTCGTCGGTGGCGTTCGGGTCGACCAGGGTCTTCTTCAGCTCGGCACGACGCTCGGCGTAGCGCTCGACGATGACCTTGCGCTGCTCGTTGCGCGCGATCTTGCTCTTCTTAGCCATGGATCAACGCTCCTCTCGGAATTCGACGTGCTGACGGATGACCGGGTCGTACTTCTTGAGCACGAGGCGGTCGGGGGTGTTGCGGCGGTTCTTCTTGGTCACGTACGTGTAACCCGTACCCGCCGTCGAACGCAGCTTGATGATCGGACGGACGTCCTGAGCCTTCTTGGCCATTAGAGCTTCACACCCTTCGCCTGGAGGTCCTTGACGACGTTCTCGATGCCGCGCACGTCGATCACCTTGATGCCCTTGGCGGACACGTTGAGCGTGATCTTACGACCGAGCGAGGGCACGAAATAGGTCTTCTTCTGCACGTTCGGGTCGAAGCGACGCTTCGTCCGGCGGTGCGAGTGCGAGACGTTGTGACCGAAGCCGGGAACAGCTCCGGTCACCTGGCACACTGCTGCCATGATGATGACTCCTTCATTACCGTGAGACCGGACGGCCTCACCCAAGATCCCTTGTCTGCACGCCGCCCCGCATGCCGATCTCTCGGCGGAAGAAGGGGGAGCACACGAACTGCGCACAGGAGCGTGCGCAGACGAAGAGTCAGTCTAGCACGGCTCCGAGCAGCTGCTCGAATCGCCTGAATGGCCCCATCTCAGCCCGAAACGCCGCCATTCGCGCGACTCGAAGCGTCGGCGGCGCCCCGGCCCCACCGGAACGCGGACACCGTGGGGTCGCTGGGGATCCAGAAGCGCCAAGGGAACGCGTCCGTGCCGGCGATGCCCGCCACCCCCACCCGCGGGCCCTGGGCCACGTCGACCACGGGAGGGCCGAGCCACAACTCCGCCCTGGCGCCGTTCCGCTCCTCGCCGGTGATGGCGTCGATGCCGTCGTGCAGGGAGTGCCGCAGTCCCGCGGCCTGTCCGAGCCGTCCGGGCCCACGCGCGAGGTCCCGCCGAGCGGTGCGGCCGAGCGGGAGGACCGCACGCCGTCGCCGGGCCGCCTCCTCCACCCCGGTCACGATCTCCCCCGCGCGCAGCAGCACCCCGTCACCCTGCCCCTCGGGACCGCAGGCCACGTTGACGCAGGAGTGGATGCCGTGACTCAGGTACACGTAGAGATGGCCCGGCTCGCCCCACATCGTGGCGTTCCGGGCGGTGCGGCCCATGCGGGCGTGGGACCCCGGGTCCGCCAGCGCTCCGGTGCCCTGCCCGTGATAGGCCTCCACCTCGGTGATCCGCACGCGCACCTCCACCGGGCGACCGTCCTCGACGACCACGGTCCGCAGCTCCGCGCCGAGGAGCGTCGGCGCGACCTCCACGGCGGAGCGCATCACGTCGTCGCGGGTCGCGCGCCGCAGCGCCAGGGGCCCCGTCATGTCAGAACCGCGGCGCCGTCTGGCACCAGGACGCGTCGAAACCGGTCAGTGCGACGATCTCGTCCCCGGTCTTCATGTCGATGAGGTGCGTCTCGAGCTTCTCCGGCAGCGGCAGCAGCATCCCGTCGTAGGCGTTGTCCGCCATGTCCGGCGCGATCACCACCGCGGCGTACTGCCCGCTCGGCGACGCACAGGCCTGGAGGATCGAGTCGGCCGAACTCACCTCGACCAGCGGCGTGGCCGCGCCGGAGTCGTCGACGCGGATGACGGCCTGTCCCACCGGGAGGCCGCCCTCGTCCCTGGCGACGACGTGACGCAGCGTTCCGCCGGGGAACGGCGTGATGGAGGTCGCGGTGCCGTAGTCCGGCTCCGACGCGGCGAGCGGCTCCTCCGATCCGTCCGCCAGGTCGAGCTCCACCACCGATCCGTCCAGTCGCTCGACGATCGCGGTGTAGGTGCCGCGGGAGATGCCCTGGATCGTCGTGGCGAGACCGAGGGACTGCACGCCGGTGTCGGCCGACTGGTCCACGAGGGAGAGCGCTCCGTCGAAGTCGATGAACAGGACGGCGGCACTGTCCGGCACGAACTGCCACACGAAGACGCTCACCTGCTTGTCTCCGACCTCGGTGATGCGGGGCTCGTCGTCGCCGCTCAGCGACTGGGTGACGAGCACGCTCGCGCGCCCCTCGGTGTCGCTGAGCTCGCGATCGGAGTAGCTGTAGCCGACGAGGTTGCCCCGTTCGGACACCTGGATCGCGCCCACGTAGCCTTCTCCGGGGAGGGGGAGCTCGCGCTGGTCGGAGCCGTCCCTGTCCATCACGAGCAGCCGCGACTGGTCGTCATCCTCGACCGCGGCCACGAGCTGCGTGGACGTGGCCCGGAAGTCGTCGATCCGCGGGTGGGAGAACACCGGCTGCGCGTTCTCGCCGCTCAGGTCGGTGCGGAAGATGATGTCGTCGCCGTCGGGGTCGCGGCGCAGGAGGAAGATCGACGACGCCTGGGTCTCGAAGGATGTCGTCAGATCGGCGGCCGGTCCTCCTCCCGCACCCGTCACGTCGGAGACGGTCACCGTGTAGGTCGTGTCGTCGTCGAGGGGCACCGTGAAGCGCACGCCGACGCCCCGACCGGCGGCATCGACCGTGAACGGCACGGACGGCTCGACCGTGACCTGCTCGGGGTCGATGGCGGAGAGCGGCTGATTCGCCGTGAGGATGACGCGGCTCCCTGAGGATTCGATGGCCTGGGCGGCGTCGACCTGCACATCGGTCACCCGGGGGCCCTGGAGCAGGCTGACGATTCCGAGTCCGGTGCCGACGAGCACGAGCACTCCGACCACGGCACCGATCGTGACGAGGAAGCGGCGGCGGGACCACGGCGCGGGCGGAGGCGCATCGTCGTCGGCGGGGAGGTCGGTGGTCGGCGTCCAGCCCGGATCCGATGCATCTCCCGGTTCGCTGCTCGCCGCGGGGGTGGACGCCGGCCCCGCGGGGGTGAACACCGGCTCGGGCGCCTGCGGGATCGCGGGGACGCCGGCGGCCGCATCGGGAGCAGCGCGCTCCGCCGCCTCACGCTCCGCCGCCTCACGCTCCGCCGCCTCGCGCTCTGCCGCCTCACGCTCCGCCGCAGCTTCGCGATCGACGGCGGCCTGCTCGGCGGCGACCTCGGCGGCCATCCGCTCCACGGCCGCACGTTCCGCCGCGACCTGCTCCGCTTCAGCCTGCTCGGTGGCCGCGCGCTCTGCGGCCGTCTGCTCCTCGGCGGCGCGCTCCTCCGCTTCCCTGGCAGCGCGCAGCTCGGCGCGGGTCCGCGGGACGGCGGGCGGCTCCGGCCGCTCGTCGTCAGTACTCATACGGGTCCTTCGGCTCGTCGATCGCCACGACATCGGTCGGCTCGATGTGCAGGGAGCCGTTCTCATCCGCACGGACGGTCCCGGTGATCTCGACCCATTGTCCGGTCTTGTACGCGTCCGCGTCGACGCTCACCGGCAGCGCCGCCGTCTGGGCGTCGATGACGCAGTGGGTGATCACGAGCCGGGTGAGGTTGACGCCGTCGCCGTCGCCCGGCGTGACGAAGCCCTGCAACGTGACGTCGGCCCCGTCGTAGGCCGTGGTGTTCGTCGCGGCGGCGAAGACGCTCGCCCAGTCGCCCACGCCGAACGTCGACGTGTCCGCGACCCCGAGGGCGACCGTGTCGGCGCCGGCGAACAGTGCGGTCTCCTCCCCGGCGCGCGACATCGCGAGCTCGACCGAGAGCGAGGCGGGAGGCAGGACGAGTGCGGAGACGACGACCCCCGTCGCCACCACACCGCCGGCCAGAGCACCGACCCCGGCGAGGGTCCGGCGCGACGGGACGGAGGGGCGCTCGCTCTCCTCAGCGGAGGAGTGCTCCGACTCCGCAGATCGGGCGGAGGAGGGACCGTGGTCGTGCCCGTGATCCTCCTCCGCGCCCAGGGGCAGCGTGCACGACCAGACGGCTCCGGCGAGAGTGACCACGGCGGCAGCCGATGCGAACCACACCGACTCCGGGCTGATGTAGAGGCTGAGGCGGTCGGTCACCGCGAGGCCGAGGGTGACGACGGCGACGACGGAGGCCAGACCGATCCCCAGCCACCGGGTCGCGAGGGCGCGCGTGCGGACGGAGAGCTCAGGCAAGGACGTTCACCCCGATCCCGATCGCGAAGGCCGACGCCAGCACGACAGCGGTGATCCCGACGAGCGTCCGGGTGGTGAAGGTCGTGCGCATCAGCGCCAGCATCTTGATGTCGACGAGCGGCCCGACCAGGAGGAACGCCACGAGGGCCCCCGAGGAGAAGGTCGACGCGAACGACAGCGCGAAGAAGGCGTCGACATTGGAGCAGATCGCCACGACGATCGCGAGCAGCATCATCGCGACGATGGACAGCACGGGGTTGGCGCCGATCGTGAGCAGGACGTCGCGCGGGATGAGGACCTGCACGGCCCCCGCCAGCGCGGAGCCGATCACGAGCGCCGGCATCACGGCCCGCAGCTCGACGAGGAACTGCGTGAGGCTGCGGCGCACGGGAGTTCCCGGCTCGTGGGTCACGCGCTCGCACGTGTCGACGAAGCGCTGGGTGAGCAGCGACTCCGGCGAGGGGTGGCGGCTGTAGATCCAGCCGATGAGGTTCGCGATGAGGTAGCCACCGACGAGGCGGGCGACGAGGATGCCGCCGTCCCATCCGAACGCGGCGTGCGTCGTGAGGATCACGATCGGGTTCACGATCGGCGCCGCGATGAGGAAGGTCAGCGCTTCCGCGGGGGCGAGTCCGCGCATCATGAGTCCGCGGGCGAACGGGACGTTCCCGCACTCGCAGACCGGGATGAGCATGCCGAGCAGGGAGAGCACGGCGCGGCGGGCCCAGGCGCGGCGCGGGAGCCAGCGGTGGATGACGTCCGCCGGGAGCCAGACCTGCACCACGATCGACAGCAGCACGCCGAGCACCACGAACGGCAGCGCCTCGATCAGCACGCTGAGAGCGAGTGTCAGACCGTCCTGCGCGCGGGTGGGCAGCGAGGCGGGGAAGAGGGTGGGGAGGAAGGCGTCGATGAGGAACAGCGCCGCGACGATCACGACGCCGATGCCGACGGCGATCCACGTCGAGCGCGGCGAGGGCGCTCGACGGTGCGTGTGGCCCGGACGGGTGGCCGTTCGTGCCGGGGCGGTCACGCTGTCGCAGTCCTCTCGGCGTCGCGCTTGTTCGCGCAGGGGGTGCACAGTCCGAAGATGTCGACCACGTGCGCGGCCTCGGTGAAGCCGTGCAGGGCGGCCGTGCGGTGCGCCCACTGCTCCACGTCCTTCGCCTCGATCTCGACCGTGAGGCCGCAGGACCGGCAGATGAGGTGGTGGTGGTGGCCCTGGGTGGTGCACGCCCGGTAGAGCGCCTCCCCCTCGGGGCTCTGCAGCGAGTCGGCATCTCCGGCCGCCGCGAGTCCGGCGAGGGCGCGGTATACAGTGGCCAGGCCGATCCCCGTGTTGTCGTCGCGGAGCGTCGCGTGCAGGCTCTGTGCGCTCACGAAACCGCGCGCGTCGGCGAGCGCTTCGCGCACGCGTTCGCGCTGCCAGGTGTTCCGCTGAGCCATGCCATCGATTCTAGGCCGCCGGGATCGGCGAGGGCTGGGAGCGCCCCCACCGCGGATTCGAGTCGCCCGATTGGCGGCATCTGCGACCGAAATGGAGCGAAGTGCGCGACTCGAAGGAGGTCAGACGCGGGTGACCCGGGAACGGACGCGCTGCACGATCCAGCACACGACGTAGATCGTGAAGGACAGGGTCGTGATGTAGGGGCTGACGGGCAGGGTGCCGGCGAGCGCGAGGAGGATGCCGCCGACGGCCGAGACGAACCCGAACAGCGCCGCCAGCACCGGCACCGCGACCGGGCCCGCCGTGATCCGCATGGCTGCGGCAGCGGGCGTCACCAGGAGCGCCATCACCAGCAGCGCGCCGATGATGTGCACGCTCACCGCGACGATGAGCCCCAGAAGCACCATGAACAGCAGGCTCACGGTGCGGGTGGGCACCCCGCGGGCTGCCGCCGACTCCGGATCGAGTGAGTCGAAGCGCAGCGGATTCCACATCACGAGCAGGCCGAGCAGCACCACGAGGCTGATGCCGACGAGCCAGCCGAGGTCGGGACTCGAGACCGACACGATCTGCCCCGTGAGGAGGCTGAACCGGTTGGCGCTGCGGCCGTCGTACAGCGACAGGAACAGGATGCCGAGACCGAGGCCGAACGGCATGAGCACGCCGACGATCGAGTTGCGGTCCCTGGCCTTGGCGCCGAGGACCCCGATGAGGATCGCCGCCACGAGGGCTCCGCCGAGTGAGCCGAGCACGACGCTGCCGCCGAACAGCAGCGCCGCCGCCGCTCCCGCGAAGGAGAGCTCGCTCACCCCGTGCACCGCGAACGCGAGATCGCGCTGCATGACGAACACCCCGATGAGACCGCCGACGAGCCCGAGCACGGCGCCCGCGATGATCGAGTTCGCGAGCAGGGCGACGAGCTCGCCATAGTCCTGGAAGGAGAAGATGTCGTCCCAGCCGACCATGGGGACGAGAGCGGACGCGACGGTCATGCGGCGCCCCCGTGCTCGTGGTCATGGTCGTGGTGCGGCTCCGCATCGGGGACGCCGACCACGACGAGCCGGTCACCGGCGCGGAGCACGAACACCGGGGTGCCGTAGAGATCCGTCAGCACCCGGGTCTGCAGCACCTCCTCCGGGGTCCCGAGGAGGAACCGGCCGCCGGCGATGTAGAGGATGCGGTCGACGCGGTTCAGGATCGGGTTGACGTCGTGCGTGACGAAGAGCACGGCGGCTCCGCGCTCCCGACGCTGCCGATCGATGATGTCGGTGACGGCGACCTGGTTGGCGAGGTCGAGGTTCGACAGCGGCTCGTCGCAGAGGAGCAGCGCGGGTTCGTCGGCCAGCGCCTGCCCGACGCGGAGGCGCTGCTGCTCTCCGCCGGAGAGGAGGCCCACCCGGCGGTCCGCGTACGAGGTCGCCCCGACAGCGGCCAGCAGGGCGTCGACCTTCGCCCGGTCGCCACGGTGCGGGACCGGGAAGCCGAAGCGGCTGCCCTGCACGCCGAGGGCGACGAGATCACGGGCGCGCATGCTCGTGTCGGGAGCGAGCGAGCGCTGCTGAGGGATGTACCCGATGCGGGCGTTCCCGCGGTGCACGGGCTCGCCGGCCACGCGGATGCTGCCGCGCGAGAGGGGCTGGAGTCCCAGGATGCTGCGGAGGAGCGTCGTCTTCCCGGATCCCGATGGGCCGAGCACGGCGATGAACTCCCCGGGCTGCACCGTGAGGTCGAGTCCCGACCAGAGCTCGCGGTCGCCCCGCTGCAGGGCGCCGTCGGCGATCTCGAGGACCGGACCGGTCTCCCTCGCGGGTCGCTGCGCCTGTGAACGGGCTCCGCTCACGACTGGACGGCGGCGGCGAGGCTCTGGATCGCGTCACTCATCCACTCAGAGTACGACGATCCGTCCTCGAGCAGCTCCGTGAACGCGACCACGGGCACCCCGGCGTCCTCCGCGGCCTTCTCCACGCGCTCCGTCTCCGCGCCGCCGGTCTGGGCGTTGGTGAGCACGGCGGTCACATCGCCGGACCCGACGACCTGCAGCGCCTCGAGCAGCACGGCGGGCGCGACATCACTGCCCTCCTCCACCGACTCCGCGAAGCCCTCGGGGGTGACGTCGGTGAGCCCGGCGGCCGTGGCCAGGTATCCGGGCAACGGCTCGGTCATGAACACCGTCGCACCGGCGGCGTCCGCCTTGATCGCCTCGAGGTCGCCCTCGAAGCCCTCCAGCTCCGCGACGAGCTCGTCCGCGTTCGTGCGGAACGTGTCGGCGCCGTCGGGGTCGATCTCGGTGAGCTCGTCGGCGATCGCCTCGACGACGTGGATCATCGTGTGCGGGTCGAACCAGACGTGCTCGTTGAAGCCCTCGATGTGGTCGTGGCCGGCGTGCTCGTCCTCGCCCTCGGCGTGCTCGTGATCGTGCGGCTCGTCCGTCGCCGCCTCGTCGTGATCGTGGTCCTCGCCCTCGTCGTGACCCTCGTTGCCCGGGTAGTCGTGCGAGAACTCCACCGCGGTGACGACGTGCGGGTCCTGCGCATCCTGCAGGAGGCTGTCGATGAACGCGTCGTAGCCGCCGCCGTTCTCCACCACGAGATCGGCCTTCTGCAGCGTGAGACGGTCGCGGGCACTCGCCTCGTAGGAGTGCGGGTCCTGGGTGACCGAGTCGATGATCGCGGTGACGTCGACGCGGTCCCCGCCGATCTGCGCGGCGATGTCGCCGTAGACGTTGGTGCTCGCGACGACCGTCACCGCGCCGTCGTCCTCTGCCGCGCCCGGGGTGGTCGAGCATCCGGCCAGCGTGAGGGCGGCGACGGAGGCGAGTGTGAGGGCGAGGACGGGCTTCTTCATGATTCCCACTCTAAACGCTAATGAGAACCATTATCAAACCGGTGCCCTCGCCCCGACTCTGCAGTCAGTCCGCGAGCGCCCCCGAGGCGATCCACGCCGTGGCCTCGCCCGGCAGCACGGAGCCGTCGAGGGGCACGGTCGACAGCACGGCATCGTCGGCCGCGGCGCCCAGATCGAACGGAGCGGTGCCGAAGTTCGTCACGACCTCCCACCCGTTCGGGCGGCGGAACCGCAGCACGTCCTCCCGACCCGTGTCGACCCACTCGAGCGTCTCCCCGGTCTGCAGCAGTCGCCGGAGACGCAGCGCCTCGCGGTACAGGTTGAGGGTCGAGCCGGGATCGGCGTCCTCCACCTCGACCGCGTACTCCGCGAACCAGGCAGGCTGCGGCAGGTGCGAGCCAGCCGCGCCGAAGCCGTATGAGCTACCGGACGCCGTCCACGGCAGCGGCACGCGGCAGCCGTCGCGCCCGAGGCCGTCGAAGTCCGCGCCGCGGAAGAACCCGGGGTCCTGGCGCTGGTCGGGGGTGATGTCCGCGACCTCGTGCAGGCCGAGCTCCTCGCCCTGATAGAGGTAGGCGCTGCCGGGCAGGCCGAGCAGCAGCAGCGTCGCGGCGTGCGCCCGACGCAGACCGCCTTCCCGATCGAGTCCCTCCTCCGGGCCGCCCGCGCGCACCCACTCGGTTCCCTGCTTGACCGCGCGTCCGCGCAGCGGCGGCAGGCCGTAGCGGGTGGCGTGCCGGGTCACGTCGTGGTTCGAGAGCACCCAGGTCGTCGAGGATCCGGCGGCCTGCGCCTGGGCGAGGTTGTCGGCGATGATGCGCTGGAAGTCCGCCGCGTCGAAGTCGGCGACGAGCAGGTCGAAGTTGAACGCCTGTCCGAGCCCCTCTGCGGAGGCGTACTTCGCGCGGCGCTCCGGGGTCTCCACCCACGCCTCCGCGACCGCGGTGCGCGGCGGGTCGTACTCGTTGAAGACCGCGCGCCACTGGGCGTAGATCTCGTGCACGTCGTCGCGGTCGATCATCGGGTGCGTGCCGGAGGTGCGGTCCATCGCGTCGAGCTCGGCACGCGACGGCAGCGGCTCGGTGAGGTCCTTCGTCAGCATGTGGGCCACATCGATGCGGAACCCGTCCACGCCGCGGTCCGACCAGAAGCGGAGCGTTGTGAGGAAGTCCTCGCGCACCTCGGGGTGGTCCCAGTTGAGGTCGGGCTGCTCGACGGCGAAGTTGTGCAGGTACCACTGGCCGTCCGCGACGCGCTCCCAGGCGCTGCCGCCGAAGACCGAGACCCAGTCGGTGGGCGGCTCCGCGCCGTCGGGACCGGTGCCCTCGCGGAAGATGTAGCGCTCCCGGGCGGCCGAGCCGCGGCCGGCAGCCAGCGCCTCCTGGAACCAGGCGTGCTGGTCGGAGGTGTGGTTGGGGACGATGTCGACGACGACGCGGATGCCCCGCGCGTGCAGCGCCTCGACCATGGCGTCGAAGTCGTCGAGGGCGCCGAGGCGGGGGTCGACGTCCCGGTAGTCCGCCACGTCGTACCCGCCGTCGGCGAGCTCCGACGGGTAGAACGGGCTCAGCCACACCGCGTCGATGCCGAGCTCGGCGAGGTAGTCGGCGCGCGACACGATGCCGGGGATGTCGCCGAGGCCGTCGCCGTCGGCGTCCGCGAAGCTCCGCGGATAGATCTGGTACACGGCGGCCTGACGCCACCAGGTCGCGGTCTTGTCGTCTTCGCGGGTCGCGGTGAGCAGCGAATCGGTCATGAGGAAGAGGCTCTCCTTGTTTCTTGCGGGGGTCGGGTCAGCCCTTGACGGCACCCTGCGTGACACCCTCCATCACCCAGCGCTGAGTGAAGAGATAGGCGACGATCGCGGGCGCCATGGCCATCAGGTACGAGGCGAAGGCGACGTTGTAGTTGTTGCTGAACTGGTTCTGGAAGAGGTTCTGCCGCACCGGGAGCGTCTGCAGCGCCGGGTCGGAGATGATCAGCGACGGCATCATGAAGTCGTTCCAGGCGTAGAGGAAGGCGAAGATGCCGACCGTGGCGCTCATCGGCGCGAGCAGCGGGAAGATGAGCCGCCAGAACGTCTGCCAGGTCGTGGCGCCGTCGATCCGCGCGCTCTCCTCCAGCTCGATCGGGATCGAGCGCAGGAAGGCCGTGAACAGCAGCACGCTGAAGCTGAGCTGGAACATCGTGGCGAGGATGATCACGCCGAACGGGTTGTCGAGGCCGACGCGTCCGGTGAGCTGGATCTGCGGAAGTGCCACGACGGGGAACGGGATGAACATCGCCGCCAGCAGGTAGAAGAAGGAGTACCGGAACAGCCGGCGGTCCCAGTTGCGCACGATCGCGTACGACGCGAAGGCCGCGAGGACGATCGTCGCGATGACCGTCCCTGCCGTGACGAGCAGCGAGATCGCGGCGCCGACCGGGAACTTCGTCAGCGTCCACGCTTGCACGAAGCCGTCGATGCTGAACGGCGCCGGCAGCGAGAACGCGTTGCCGTCGACCGCCTGCCCGGTGGTCTTGAACGCCATCGAGATCGTCACGTACAGCGGGATGAGGATCGTCGCCGTGCACAGGATCAGGATGATGGTGCCCGACCAGTTGACGCGCTCCATCTTCTGCCGCTTCCGGCGTCCGTCCGCGGGGATGGTGGTGAGGGTCTCCGTCGACATCAGAACGTGTTCCTTCCGCGGGTCAGCGAGAGCTGGAGGACGGAGATGAGCACGGCCACGATGAAGAAGATCGTGGCGTTGGCCATCTGGTAGGCGTAGTCGCCGCCGTTGAAGCCCGCGATGATCGTCATCGCGACGCTGCGGGTGGCGGTGCCGGGACCGCCGTTGGTGAGGCCGACGATGATGTCGTAGGCGTTGAGGAAGCCCTTGAAGCCGAGGATCACGTTGATGACGACGTATCCGGCGACGAGGGGGATCGTGATGCGGGTCAGCTGCTGCGTGCGGCTGGCGCCGTCGATGCTCGCCGCCTCGTACACCTCGCCCGGCACCGACAGGAGTCCGGCGATGTAGATGAGGAGCGTGCCGGGGACCGCCTGCCAGGCGGTGACGATCACGATCGCGACCCAGGCGAGGTCGGGGTTGGCGAGCAGGCTCGTCTCCAGCCACGGGATGCCGGTGGCCGCGCCCGCCGCGGGGATCGAGTTCGAGAACAGGAAGTTGAAGACGTAGGCGATGATGATGCCCGAGATCACCATCGGGATCACGAAGATCGTCCGCAGCCCCGTCTTGAACCGGATGCGGGAGGTGAGGCCGACCGCCAGCAGGAACGCGATGACGTTGACGACGATCACTGTCGCGATCGAGAACCCGAAGGTGAAGAGATAGCTCTGCAGGATCGCCGGGTCGCTGAACAGCGCGATGTAGTTCGTCAGCCCGTTGAAGCTCCATTCGCCGATGCCGATCGAGTCGGTGAAGCTGAAGAAGATGCCGATGACGCCGGGGACCGTGATCGCGAGCGTGAAGATCACCAGGGTCGGCAGCAGGAACAGGTAGTAGATCGGCTCGACGCGGCGCGTGTGGCGGCGGATCTTCCGCTGCTCGCCGGTGACGATGGCGGTCGTGCTGGTGCTCATGGCGCGGACTCCTCTGTCTCGCCCGATGCGGAATCCTCGGAACTCGGGATCGGGGCGCGGAAGGCGATGCGGGCCCAGTCCGCGTCCATGGTGCGGAGGATGGAGGACGGGTCGGCGCCGAGCACCATGGCCTGCGCGTAGTTGTTCATCGGCAGGGTCTTCGGGACGAGGACCGAGGGGCCCTGGTAGATCCGCCCCTCGTCGTAGTACTCGATCATGCCCTCGATACGCGGGTCGTCCGGCGGTGCCGCGTCCGTCGTCGGGGTGAACCCGAGCTGCGAGGCGTTGTACTCCTCGATGTTCTCCGGGAGGTAGAGGTACTCCAGGAAGTCGCGCGCGGCCTCCTGGTGCTGCGACTCCTCGGGGATCATGACCGCGAGGTCCATGTTCACCCGGACGGCGAGGTCGCCCGGATCGTCGGTCATGGGCAGCGGGAAGGTGCCGAGGTCGAGGTCGGGGTCGGTCTTGGCGATCTCGCTGAACGCCCACGGCCCCTGGAGGTACATCGCGGCCTCCCCCTTCGCGAAGGCGAGGTTGCCGTCTCCGTACGCCCGGCTCGCCGCATCCTCGTTCGTGTACTCGTTCGCGAGCACCATCATCCGGTCCATCGGTTCCGCGAAGTCCTTCTCGAAGGAGACCTCCGAGTCCGGGCCCACCTCTGTGCCCTCGGCGGCGAGCGCGTCGAAGAAAGCCAGCACGTCCAGCGAGCCACCGGCCGCGTAGTCGTACCAGCCCTGCGCGACGGTCCAGTCGTCCTTGAACGTGGCGTAGAACGGGTCGATCCCGGCCTCGCGGAGGCTGTCGCTGACGGCGAGGAGCTCGTCCCAGGTCTGCGGCACCTCGAGGCCCTGCTCCGCGAAGATCTGCGTGTTGTAGATGACCGAGGCGGCCATGACCGAGTACGGCAGGGCGCTGGTGCGCCCCTCGCAGGAGCCGTACTGGTCCATCAACGGCTGCAGATCCTCACGGATGCCGGCGGCGGCCTCCGTGTCGGAGAGGTCGGTGAGCGCGCACCGCTGCACGAACCGGGCGACCTCGTAGTTGTAGTTGGCGAGCATGATGTCGGGCGGGTTCCCGCGGACGAAGCTCGCCGAGACGACGTCGACGCCGGACGTGTCGATCTCCACCCGGACGTCGTCCTGCGACGCGTTGTACTCCGCGACGAGCTCCGTCATGAACGGGATGGCCTCGCGCTTGCTGAACGTGAAGCGGATCGTCTCCGCTCCCCCGCCGGCGGCACAGCTCGTGAGCGCCGCGCCGGTCAGCACGAGGCCGAGCGCTCCGGCGGTCCAGCGCACCGCCCGTGATCGTGTGGCAGACACCGTCGTCCTTTCGTAGATCCGCGGAATAAATCTAGTGAGCGAATTTAGTCCGTCTAGAGGTACTGTCTCATCTGGGCGACAGGAAGGTCAAGGGGAGTGACAGAGGTCTCGACGGGACTCGGCACCGGCCGCGCGAGCGTGAGCGCGGTGCTCGACTTCGCCTGGACGGCCGGCGAGTTCACCGCCACCGAGGCCATGGCCGGCACCTCGCTCACGCGCTCGACCACCATCGACGCGATCGACACCCTCGTCACCGCGGAGGTGCTGCGCGAGCTGCCCAACGCCCGCGCCATCGGCGATTACCGCTCCGGGCGCCCCGCGCGCCGCTTCGCCCTCGCGGCAGACCTCGGCGTGGTGATGGGCATCGACGCCGGCGACACCCATCTCGCCGTCACCGTCGCGGATCTGCTCGATCGCACGCTCGTCCATCATCGCGTGGAGGTCGACCCCGCGCAGAGCGTCGAGGACCGCCGGGCGACGATCCTGCGGCACCTCACCGCCGCGCGCGACGAGGCCGGGGTGCCCGCGGAGCGCGTGCTCGCGGTGTGCGCCGGCGTCGCCGCCCCCGTCAACCGCGACGGCATCTCGCCCCCGCACCCCGATGGCTTCTGGGAGCGCACGAACCCCGGGCTCGCGGAGGCCCTGCGCGACTGGGCCCCGGTGGTCGAGGTGAAGAACGACGCCCAGCTCGCCGCGATCGCCGAGGGGACGCTCGGGGTGGCCGTCGACTGCCGCGACTACGTGGCCCTGCTCGCGAGTGAGCGCTTCGGCGGCGGCGTCGTCGTCGACGGGCACGTGCTGCATGGCGCGCACGGCGGCGTCGGCGAGGGCGTGGTGTTCGATCACATCATCGGTGTCGGCTCGGCGGTGGGCCTCCGGCACGCCGTGGAGGAGCAGGCTCGGAGCGCCGTCGAGGACGGGGGCGCTGCCGCAGACGGAATCCTCGGACGGCTCGTGGCGGACGGGCCGGTCGATCCGCGGCTGGTGCTGACCCTCGCCGCCTCCGGAGACGCCGACGCCCTGCGCGTCGCCGAGCGCGTGGGGGCCACCCTCGCCCGTGTCGTCGGGGTGCTCGGCAGCATGTACGACCCGGCCCGCGTGATCATCTGCGGGGCCGTGGCGGAGAGCATCGAGCCTGTGCTGGCCGCCGCCCGCCGGATCCTCCCGGACGAGCTGCACCTGCCCGCACCCGAGATCCTCGCCTCCACACTCGGCGCGGAGGTCGTGTCGGCCGGCGCGATCGCGACCGCCCGGAGGGCTGCCAGGGAGCGTGCCGTCCCCCGCCTCGCGGAACAGCGTCTCACCGCCTGACCCCCCTCTTGCGTCAGCCGCCCCCTCCCCTCGCGAGCCGCCCTCCCTCGCGAGAACAGGTAAGCGCGCGAGTTCAGGCTCTCCCGCCCCTGGCAGCCTGTTCCCGCGCGAACGCCTGTCCCGCCAGCCTGTCGCGAGAACAGGCCCCCGCGCGAACTCAGGCGAACGCGGGAGTTCAGGCTCTCCCCCACTCCAGAGCCTGTTCCCGCGCGAACGCCTGTGTCGTGGGACGCGGATGCCGATCGCGGTCAGGACAGTGTCGGCGGAATACCGAAGAGAGTGTGGAAGGCGGCCGTGCCGGCGGGAGAGACCATCACGGCACGCGAGGTCTGCTGAGGGTGGATCCAGCCTCGGTCGCGCGCGGTGCGGAGGAGGACGGCGCCGAGGTGACCCGAGAGATGCGAGCGCCGTTCCGTCCAGTCGAGGCAGCTCCGCACAAGAGGACGACGAGACGACGGCACCAACGCGTCCGGCCCCGCGATGCTCTCGAACAGGTCGCGCCCCGTCGCGGTCACCGTCAGGTCCGGCGTGAGGTGCCCCCGATCGACGAGGGCGTCGAAGAGGGCGACCCCCAGGCGACCGGCGAGGTGGTCGTAGCAGGTGCGGGCCAGGGCCATGCCGTCTCGCGCCGTCGCCGAACGGAGGCTCGAGACCGGGGCCGCCTTCCCGGCGTACGCCGTCGCGGCCTCGATGATGTGCGCGGCATCGGGGGACGCGAGCGTGACGTAGGAGTGCCGCCCCTGTCGGCGGAGCGCGACGAGCCGGACGTCGAGGAGCGTCGTCAGATGCTCCGACGCCGTCGACCTCGACACCCCAGCGGCACGCGCGAGCTCGCCGGCCGTCCATGCCCGGCCGTCGAGGAGCGCCAGACACATCTGCACCCGGGTCGGGCTGCTGAGCGCGTGTCCCAGCTGGGACACGGACGAGGGATCGACGATCACGCCACGACGGGGTCGTCGAGGAGCGGCGCGCGGAAGTTGGAGCCGACCCGAGGCCCCTGGGCGAAGTAATGGCGGAAGGCGTAGGACAGAGGGTCCCACTTGTCCGTGTCGATGCGGTCGGGTCCGTACGCCTTCAAGATGTCCTCGTGCACGTGGACCTGCAGGACCTCGGCTTCGACCGCCAGCGCGTCGCCGCCGTCGATCGGGATGATCTGGGCCACGCGCGCTTCGATCTGCACCGGGCATTCCGCGATCCGGAACGGGATCACCGCCTCCGACGGCACAGGGGTGAAGCCCCCGAGACTCCATTTGTCCGGCTCATGCCGGTACGCGGGAACCTTCTCGGCGGGAACCGGCGAGCGACCGGTGGTCGGCGCGATCGCCTCCACGGCGTGCACGAGGTCGGCGGAGGGGAGGTTGATGACGAGGTCCCTGACCCGGCCGATGTTCGCGGCCGCCTGCCCTTCGGCACCGAGCCCGAGCATGTACCGCGTCCCCAGCGCCCATGCGGACGAGATCGGGCTGATGTTCGACGACCCGTCGGGGTTGACGGTGGTGATCAGCGCGACGGGAGTCCCGAAGTACAACACCGGCAGGTCGACGCTCCGCGTGGTTCTCATCCGTCCATTCTCGCCACCCGATCGTTCGGGCTGCGCCGAACCGTGGCCTGCTCAGTTATGGGTCGTTGCTTATCCTGATCCGGATCCGTCATATCTGGTCCAGGCAAACACTGGAGTCGCCGAAGAGCCCGTCCGACCGGGATCGTCAAACTATGTGATCCGGTGCGGAGCCCCCGGAAACACTGGACTGGGGTCCACAGAAGAGGTCAACGCGTCTTGTGATACTTCTCCGCGAATCGACCGACGTAGGGAAGAAGTCAACAGCTCAGTGAGAGTCGGCGGGGACCGGGTGCGTGCAAGTCGGTTCGCACCCCTCTTCGGCGCATGCTTCTTCGAGGTCGGCCCCTGACCACGCCTCAGGAGTCGGAGTGTCCTCGAAGAAGCACAGGTTGTTGGCGATAGCTCGATAGTGCTTGATGGCGTCCCGATATGCCCCGGACGACGGGACCGGGGCGCCCGGAGGCGGCGGGGGGTCTGCCGGCGGGCGTGGAAACCCGTGCTCTAGGTCAGCGTGGCCATAGTAGTGTCGCCGCGAGTCGACCACTTCACGAGCGTGCTCCCTGAACGTCTCTGCCAGCGCTCGTCCGAAGCCGCAGTACTTCGCGCCTTTGATCTCGAGCGCCTTCTTTTTCGCCTTATCCGCACCCATCAGCCGCAGGCGCATCACAGAAGCGGACTCTTCGGTCGCCCGCGGCGCGACCGCCTGCCACCGCACGCGCTTTGCGCCGTTTACATCGTCGGAACTCAGTGCTCGAAGGATGTACTCATCGTCTTCGACGGCAAGGTCCGTAGGCATATCGACGTCGACCGTCTCCGGGGAGGGTGTGAGCTGCTCGGTCACGGCGCCGGTCAGGAGTGTGTGCGAATCAGCGACGCAATCAGGTCGCGATCTGCGAGCGACCCGCCCGCACCATAGGACTCCAGCCGCGAGCTATCGTCCGCGATGAACGAAAAGGCAAACTCGGTGTGCCCGATCTCCAGGGACGAGAATCCATCGGTGGTTTCCCACTCGATGTATGTCGTGTCGTTGTTACTGCGACTTACATCCACGAACTGGCCGCGAGAGAACAGCGCAGTGATGTCCGGAACTGACATCAGGGCAGGGGCCGATGACGTCGGCGCGGTCGCCACGACGGTGAAAGGAATCCGGCTGGGTCGAACGTTGAGACTGTCCCAGAACGGCGAGAACGGGATCGTGACGTAGCGCGCGCCGAAGGGTGCGTTCGAGTGAACGTGCGGGTCTCGAGTTCTTTCAGACAGGTTCAGAGATGCGATTGTCATTCCGGAGCTCCCCTCATCCGAGTGCGGCAACCGTCCGTAACAGCGCCTTCGAACAGCTCGTTCTTAACGGAACGTAGCACAGTAAGAATATCTTCCAGCCCATTGACGCTCCTGGGAGGGAATTGCTTACTCACCTCAATATCGAGCACGAGAACTGCTTCATTCTCGCGGGCTCCGGCAAACACTGTGCTTCTAGTGTTGACGAATCCTGTGTCTTCTCGGTCGAATGGAATGTCTACCTGCGTGAACATGCGACTTACACCCTGCGGAAGCTCGCTGGGAACGTCGACGCCGAGGTACACCCAGTCGCTGATCTCGTACCTGCCACTCTTCGGAATGGGGAGTTCGTTGACGAATCGCGCCTGCGCGAACATGACGAGGTTGTCGGGGTTGTCTGAGAATAGCGGTACCAGATGCTCCATCGCATCGGCGATGAAGTCGTTCCAGTCCGTGTAGAGGTTCTTCCGATAGGTACGGACGTAGCGGATCTCGTCCTCGATGAACTGCAACCGCTCCTTGTCGCGAGAGCGCTGGAATCCAACCAGCTTGCGGTCATCGCCAAGAGTGCTTTCCTGACCTACAGCAACTGGCACATACGTGCCGGAGACATCGAAAATGCCCTGCGCTTCCCATTCGGGCGAGCGCGCGTCGAAGCGGCGCGACAGAGCGTCAACATTGAAGACGGTCTGCTCAGCGAAAGCGAGCGTGAGACCCGCCTCCACGATTGGGGCGCTGGGGTACGGGCCTTCCACTTGACTCATACGAGTCGATCCAGAGGGAGCACAGGTTCACTCTATCCCCGTGGCGACGGAAATCTATGAGTGAGACGTGATGAGGCGATAAGTGCCTCGTGCACACGCAGGAACGCACACCCCACCGCATCGTTCACCTCCATCCACCCCATCGCCGCCACTCGCTGACACTCGACGAGGAACGGTCTCGGCTTCCAACCGACGTGTCTCGGATACGGGGGCCAATACTGGCGGCTGTGCGAGAAGGAGGGCCACCACGACTTCACCTCCCCCCGCTCCCACCCCCTGGGCGATGGCTGCAAGGTCTGCACTAGACGCGTCGTCGATGAGCAGAACAGCATACGCACCACGCGACCGGACCTGGCTCGCGACTTCCACCCGACTACAAACGGTTCCCTCACGCCGACAACGTTCTCGCGACGACGGACGAGTCCATCACCCGTTGTACCGGCCGTGGCACCACTGGATAACGTGAACAGAACCGCGTCAACCACAACGCCGAGTTCCCGTACTACGCCGGCTACTAGGGGCACCGCTGGAGCGCGAAGGGCAGTGACCGCATCAAGGATCCGGGATGCCCGAGGCCGCAGGACAGGGATGATGTCTGGCGACTCCGGGGAGGCCGCGCATGAAAGTTGCGACCATAAGCACCTCTCCGGAAGGCACAACGCCCAACGACCACAATCGCCCGACACGGGGGTGGACCTGCCGGCCCGGCGTCATCACAGCGGGCCACCCGCGTGGCGCGTTCCTATACCTCGACGAGGTACAAGTCGGCGCCACAGCGTCAAAGACCCATTCCATGTAGGCAAGCCGTCGACGAACACAGGGCGGTGCGGCAAGCCCGTAGCGCGCAGCGCCCAGGCAAGACATGACTTGAGCGCGCAGCAACGCTTCCCCCGCTGGCGTCGTTGGCGAGTGAGAAAGCTGTCCCCGCTGTCTATTGGTACGCGCTCGTGCGCCTCCGAAGACGCTCCCCTCGCGAGTTCGGTTCCCAGCGTCGCTATGCTCAGCACCAAGCGCCCGCCACCATACGCTGCGCTTCTCTCGTTCCCGAAAGCCGCTGGGGAGGCACGACGTGACGGACTCCGACCGCTCGAACCAAAGCCGGGCCACGACCCGGTTCTGGCCGCCGCGACGCATCCACCTGATCGTGGCTGCAGGGCTCTCCGCATTGTTGGTGGTGGCGGTTGTCGCTGCCATTCTCATCGACCAACTCTCACGTACTGCCGTACCTAATCTGGTAGGAGACGCCCGAGCTGATGCAGTTTCGGCTATCGAAGATGCCGAGCTGGTGTACGAGCCAGACGGGGAGCTGTCGGATGCGGTGTGCACGACCGATCCTCCACTTTCGGACTACTGCGAAGTAACAAGCCAGTCCCTTAAGCCCCAAGACCGCGTCCGACGAGGATCCACGGTGGCGCTCGTGCTCACTGTGATGGAGGTATCGCTTCCCGACTTCACCGGCATCAGCTTCGATGACGCGGCCAGCCTGGCAACCGAGCTGCATATCCGCGTGAAACCGGAAAACGACGTGATATCAAACGTCGCGGAGCACGGCAGCTGGACAGTGACCGACCAATCACGGGCCGCCAACGATGTCGTCGACGCCGAGACTGTCGTGACGCTTTCACTCGACGCGCCGCTGGTCGATCTTCCGAATATCGTCGGCATGCCATTCCAAGAAGCGATGGATGAACTCGCCGCTGCGGGTATCGCAGGGACGTACTCGTCGCTTCCCGGCGCCGCCGCAAACGACAGGCTCTTCGTGCGATCAACAGACCCCGGCCCAGATGGTGGTCAGCTTCCCATCGGAACCGAGGTCACCCTTCAATGGGGATACAAAGTGCCAGACGTTGTCGGAATGTCGGAAGGCACCGCTGTTTCGACCCTGCAGGAGGAGGGTTTCAAGACCGATGGGGCCTCGTACGGATCTGACCGAGTGACGGGTCAGACTCCTCAGGCGGGCACTGTCGCGGACCCGAGCAAGGCTGTACAGCTTAGGCTTGCACCACCTACGGTGGTGTACGAGGTCACCGGGGATGGGTCGGCTGCGGCAATCACTTGGATAGCCCCGGGCACTTACGACATCAGTCAGTCAACGGATGCCCGCCTCCCCTGGCGTATGACCTTCGAGACTCAGGCTGACTACCGCAACTTCAACGCCCAGATCCTGAACGGCTCGACGGTGACCTGCACCATCTACGTCAACGGGGAACTGCGCAAGACGAACACCTCAACTGGGCGCTTCTCCGTAGTCAGTTGCGGTTGAGCGCCCGCCAAGGGAAGATGAGGAGGGCTGCGCCCTCTGCGCCGACGACGCAACATGCGCGGTGCGGCCACCGGGGCGTGGCAATGAAAACAGCCAATTCGTTACATCTCTAACTGTGAGATGTGCGTACGTGGCGCAAGTCGGGGTCCATGGAAGAGGTCATCGCGCCTTGGGATCCGTCTTCGCGAGACGGGCAGTCAACGACGTGAAGGGAGGTGGGCCCGCACATAGTTGGTCTGCCGTTCAGTCAGTGGACCCATCGCGCATTCTTCTCATGCTCGGGAAACCCGGCGCGAAGCACGCGTCGTACCGCGCGGCCCCGTCCGAGTAGCCGAGCTGCACGGCGAGCTCGCCGGGCGTCGTCGGAGGTAGGTCGAAGTCCGCGTCGGTGAAGACAACGTCCGGGACGACCCCTCCCATCTCCCGGATCTCTCGGACTGCGCGTTGCGCATCGGCCTGGATCTGCAACGGGGTCTTCTTGTCGTCCTGCGCCCGCTCTTGAAGGACGTTGGTAAGGGCTCGGTATGCCGCAGAGACCAGTGCAAGGTCGTGGTCCCCATGCCCACCAATCACCTCGGCCAGCTCGAACAGCATCCGTCGGACAATCGAGTCAGGGATGCCCAGCGCCTCGACACTCGTCCTCGTCGCCGCCACCATCTTCGTCTGCTCGTCCGCCATGGCCACATCCTGGCAGACGGGCGATCTGACATCATCGGTTGGTCGAGATAAACACGAGAGGCCCGTCACCTCATGCCCGCCATCGCTCAGGAATGTTCCGAGGAACAGTGCACCGCCACCGCGGCGTATCAGACGAGGGTGAAGCCGGCCTACTGCATCCCTCACATCAAAGAGCGCTTCCGCCGAGGCGGGCTCGAACTCCTTGACGATTTCGACAAGCCCACCTCATGGCAGCTCACGCGGTGCATGGAATGCGCTCTCGAGGCTCACTACCGCCTCGAGTACGTCATGGACAACAACGCCCACGACATCAAGACGTGCCGCGCGTGTTACTGGAGATCGTGGGCCGCCGACAGTCGACGGATGATGGGCTCCTACGCCGACTACTCGACTGTCCCCGTGGAGACTGCCCGAGCACACGCAAACAACAATGGCTTCAACTACATCAGACCTCTGACGGAGCCGTCGCTTGGCGGCGACCCTCATTATGTGCTTTGTCGAAGTTGTGGCCGACTCTCCGCACAGCGACTCGGCGATATCGGGTTCGGATGCTCATGCCTCAACAGCTCGAAGCGCAGTGCCGCGGCGCGCCCGGTATCGCGTCTGAAGGAGCTGTTCAAGGACTCCGACTCCGCCGCGGTCGCTTGGTGGAACCATGACGCCAACCCCGAGAAGCTCTGGGCGACTGCGACGCCGCGGTCGCGGAGTGATGCGCAGTGGACATGCCCAGCGTGCGACCACGGATTCACCGACACCATTCTCGATATGGCAAGGCACCCGGGATGTCCGCAGTGCGCAGAGATGGCGGCCTTCGTGCGGACAGTCGAACGGTCGGTCCTCGCGACGAAGGCCGTCTTCGATGTACCCGAGCTGCTCGCCGCATGGGCAGACGACGCAGACCCACGCAGCGTGGCAGCCGCTGGCGACTGGACGGCGAGGCAGTTCATCTGCAAGGACGGACATCGCGCCCGCATGTCCCCCGAGAGCTACCTCGATGGCGGGTGCCCATCCTGCCGCGGTAACGCTACCCGGGCCGCCCGCATGCAGCAGGGCATGACTCTAGATACCGAACTCGCCAGCCAGTGGCACCCAGATTTCAACACAGTGGACATTGCCAAAGTCGGGGACAACTCCAAGCGGCGGGTGTGGTGGCGTGACCCAGAGTGTGGCCACGAATGGGAGGCGCAACCGCGGGAGCGACACAAGCGGCCGCGGTGGCGATGCCCCGCCTGCCAGACGCGGTTGGGGTCGCTTGCCTGGTTCTATCCAGAGCTCGCAGCCGAATGGGCACCAACGAACCCCACGTCGGCGTGGCACGTGATGCCGACGGGAAAGACGACCTTCCTCCCCACCTGGAACTGTCCGACAGATGCCACCCACGTCTGGCAGGCGACGGTCACCTCACGTGTGTCCGGCACCATGTGTCCGGAGTGTCGGGTCAGCGGCAAGAGCGCAGTTGAACTGGCCTACCGAGATGCAGCCATCGCCGTGTTCGGAGCCGCTTCCTCGGGATCAACTATTCGCGACGAACGCTTCCGGCGACGCCTGACGTGGACCGTGGACATCGGCATCGACGTCGACGGCCGGCCGGTCGCCGTCGAGTACGACGGGAGCTACTGGCACCGCGACAAGGTTGAACTCGACACTGACAAGACCCGAGACCTGCTGGCCGCGGGGTACCTCGTCGTTCGGCTTCGAGAGGATCCGTTGCCATCGCTTCGCATCGATGACTCCCGTTACCTAGAGCTCGTCACGTATGCGGCGGCACCCGATCCGGACGCCGTCATGATGCAGATCCGACAGTGGGTTGCGCGGAGTCACTCGGAATCCGACGAGGTGCCGCCACGCACCTCGTGAGATGCGACGTGCGTGGCGGCCGTGCTCGCGGTTGGTGGCCTCGCTGGCATGAGGCGACATGTTCATCGTGGACTCATCTTTGACGAAGTTGTTGCTGCTCGCTCGCCAGACATTGCACTCGCGCCGGCACCCCAGCTGTCGCCGACTGAATCCAGAATCCGAAAGATCCAGTGACCTGTAAACGCGCGCTGTTGGCTCGCCGCATGACCATGTCAAGCTGGTCAAGGGGCGAGGGTCATGAGGTCTGCGGATCGTCTTGAGCCAGCGCCCCGTTTGAACCAGCCGAGATTCGACGAATGAGGTGCGCGACATGATCCGAAGCCGTGATGAGCGTTTCGTCGGCGCGTTAGAAGCACTGCATTCGGTGCGCTTGGACGGTCTCTCGGCCACACCCGCGGCTATCCGCGACGCGTGGGACTACATCGAGGGCCGTAGAACGCTCGATGAGATCATCGAGGACGTCGTCCTCCGACACACCCGTGTACCGGATAGCGCTCAGGAGCTCGAACGATGACGGCCGAGAGCTGTCATCTTGTAAGAGCCGGTGTTGTCGCCGGGACATCCCACGCCCACCACCGCCTGAGAGGGTGCTGGCAGCGGTCAACCTGCGCGCGAACGTGGCGTCCTTATACTTCGCCGATGTATAAGTCGGCGCCACACAAGGGCGTTTCAAGCTGCAAGGGGCGTTAGTGCGCGACGGGCCTCGGTGTCGCCAGGGTGCCATCGTGAGCCCCTCGACCACGACATGTTCGGCTGCCTGACTATGTCAACTTGAAGTGGCCCGGGGCGTCGTCTTGATTTGGCCCAGGGGTAGGTCGTCGTGGCGCGGTGCGTTGGTTCGGTGGGAATCGCCGCACCTAGTGTGACGCTCCAGGTTGGCGAGTTTGTGCGTGAGTGTTGCGTGGCCGCCCTCATCATGATCGCCATGGCCACCTTTATCGCGATTGTGCTCTACCAGCGACGTGTCGCCGCGACGGCAACACCGCACCCGGCTTCCAGCACCACGCTCCCAGCCTCGACTTCAGAGTCTGATATTCATCAGACATGCCCCTAGGAGCCGCAGGCGCGCAACTGGGTAGTTCGACCAGGTCCACCGGCTGCTCATGCGTCGGTCCGCTGTGTGGTTACGGGGTTCAAGGAATTCATCCTTCGAGGGAATGTCATCGATTTGGCGGTCGCGGTCGTGATCGGCGCGGCGTTCACCGCGATCGTCAACGTCCTCGTCTCGGCACTCATCAATCCGCTGATCGGCTTGTTCTTCGCGGCCGATAGCCTCGACACTGCACTGCAGGTCATGGTTCCGACGCTGGCTGGCGGTACGTCCACGTTCTCGTTCGGCGCAATCCTCGGCGCGATCATCAGCTTCCTGGCGGTCGCGCTGGTCGTGTACTTCGTGTTCGTGGTGCCGATGAACAAGATGCGGGATCGCGCTGCCGTGAAGGCCGGCGTCGTCGAGGAGCCCGAAGACCTGCCGAGCGAGGCTGAACTGCTCATCCAGATCCGCGATCTGCTCCAGAACCAGGCGTCGACGCAGCCCGCCGCGACGCGATCGACTCGGCTGCCCCGGGACTGATCCGGCGCCGCCCCGCGTTGGATGCGGTCAACGCGGGGCGGCAGGGAGCGGGAGACGCGATAGTCGACAGGAGCCTGGAGCAGGTCCGCGACATAGTAGTACCGCGCGGATTCCGAGCGATCCTCTAGAGTTGTGTAGCCGGTGGGAACGTCGGCGTCACCGGTGGTGCCGTGAACTGGCAGGGGGAGTTGAGGATGGTTGGTGGGTGGGGTTTCGGGCGCGCCCGGAGTTCTGAGGGCAAGGGTTCGAGGTTGGTCGCGGCGGCAGTGGTCGCCGTCCTTGTGGCGGCCGTTTCTGCGGTCAGTGTGGTGGTCGACCAGCGGTCCGCGGCGGCCGCCGGCGGGTTGTCGTGCGGTGACGTGTTCACTCAGCAGGGCGCGAATCCGAGGAACATCTGGCAGATCGACCGGACAACGGGCGGGCAGACGTCCGTCGGGACATTCTCCATCCCGGGCACATCCGGGAATCTCAACGGTGTCGGCATCTACGATGCCGACACCGATGGCTACGGTGAGGTCATGACCGGTGTTCAGCCCGCCAACACCGGTACGGCACGCTCGATATACCAGTACTCCAGCATCACGGGGCAGACGACGCTGCTCGGTGCGGGTGTGGCGGGCGCCGCGGTCACGCACGGGACGATCAACCAGGCGAACGGGCACTACTACTACGGCGGTGTGACCGGCGGCACGCTGAACGTCTACGGCTTCAACACGACCACCAACCAGTCGATGGGGCTCGTCGCCAGCGGCGCCATCCCGAACGGGGGCGGCAACGGGGACTGGGCCTTCGACAGCCAGGGCAACCTCTACGTCGTTGCGGGCGGAAGCGGCGCGGGCACGGTCAACGTCGTCAGCGTCATCGATCAGAAGATCCCGACCAGCGCGGGCACCCCCGTGGCGATCACGGGCACGGAGCTCGTCCGCATCGACGCGGGTGGTACGGCGCTGAACGCCATCGCGTTCGCGGGCGACGGGTACCTGTACGTGGCGGGCGAGCCCCGGATGTACAAGGTCAACCCCACAACCGGGACGGTCATCAGCAACGTCCCCTTCGCCACCGCCGGCACGGTCGACATGGCCTCCTGCGCCTCGCCGAACACGGTCTCCATCGTCAAGGACTTCCCGGCGGGGCGTCACACCGCCTCCGACCAGGTCACGATGACGATCTCGGGCGACGGCATCACCAAGGGCAACACGGCGACCACCGCCGGCACGGCCTCCGGCGTCCAGCCGCAGGAAGCCGGTCCCGTCCTCGTGCTCTCCGGCCAGCAGATCACCGTGACCGAGACCGGCACCGGAACCGGCAGGCCCAAGTACGACTCGAGCTGGACCTGCGTCGACCGCAACTCCGGCAACGTCCTGGCCTCCGGCACGGGAAGCACGGGATCGTTCATCGTGCCGGACGGCGGGCCGAAGGGCGTCGCCGCGGTCTGCACGTTCACGAACGGCGCCCGGCTGCCGCACGTCTCGCTGGAGAAGACGGCGAGCACCTCGACGCTCGTCGCCGGCGAGACGGTGACCTACTCGTTCAAGGTCACCAACGACGGCAACGTGCCGCTGCACGACATCTCGGTGTCGGAGACCGCGTTCACCGGCGCCGGTGCGGTGTCGGCGATCAGCTGCCCGGCGCTGCCCCAGCCGCTGGCGACCGGAGCCTCGACCACCTGCACCGCGTCGTACGTGGTGCGCCAGGCCGATGTCAACGCGGGCGCCGTGGACAACACCGCGACCGCGCGAGCCGTCTCTCCCGACGACATCGCCGTGACCTCGACCCCCTCCAGCGTCCGCCTCACCGCGACGCAGACCCCGGGCATCTCGATCAAGAAGTCCTCGGACACCGCCGTGCTCGTCGTCGGCGAGACCGTGAAGTTCAGCTTCGTCGTGACGAACACCGGAAACGTGACGCTGAACAACGTCGGCGTCAACGAGACCGCCTTCACCGGCGCCGGCACGATGTCGGCGGTGAGCTGTCCCGCTGATCGGACTCTCGCCCCCGGTGCGCAGCTCGTCTGCACGGCCACGTACGTGGTGCAGCAGGCGGATGTCGATGCCGGCTCCATGGACAACACCGCGACCGCGACGGGCACCCCGCCCTCTGGCATCCCGGTGACCTCCGACCCGTCGACGACGCGCACGCCGTCCGTCCCGGAGCCGTCCGTGTCGATCGTCAAGACGGCCGACCGTGCCACCCTGGTCGCAGGTCAGACCGTGACGTACTCCTTCCGGGTGACGAACACAGGCAACGTGACGCTGACGAACGCGTCGGTCGTGGAGGGGACGTTCTCCGGAGCGGGATCGCTCTCGGCCGTGACGTGTCCGTCCGACCGCACGCTCTCCCCGAACGAGTTCATGGACTGCACGGCCATGTACGTGGTGCAGCAGGCTGACGTGGATGCCGGTGCGGTCGACAACACGGCCACGGCGACCGGTACCCCGCCCTCGGGCGGGCCCGTGACGTCCGACCCCTCGGCGGCGCACCTCACCGCGGCGCAGACGCCGTCCGTGTCGCTGGTGAAGACCGCGGACCGGACGAACCTCGTCGTCGGTCAGAAGATCACGTACACCTTCACGATCGCGAACACGGGCAACGTGACGTTGACCGACGCCGCTGTGGTGGAGGGGGCGTTCTCCGGAGCCGGAACCCTGTCGGACGTGTCGTGCCCCGCCGATCGGACCCTTGCTCCCGGCGGGGAGCTGGAGTGCACGGCGACGTACGTGGTGCAGCAGGCGGATGTGGACGCCGGTGCGATCGACAACACGGCGACCGCCACGGGCACCCCGCCCACCGGTGAGCCGGTGGTCTCCGCTCCGTCCGAGGCGAAGATCACGGGTGCGCAGGCTCCCGCGATCACCATCGCCAAGACCGCGAACCGGACGAACCTGCTCGCGGGCGACACGGTGACCTACTCGTTCCGGGTGACGAACACGGGCAACGTGACGCTGACGGACGCCTCCGTGGCGGAGGGCGAGTTCACGGGCGCGGGCTCGCTGTCCGCTGTGACGTGTCCGGCCGACCGCACCCTCTCGCCGGATGAGTTCATGGACTGCACGGCGACGTACGTGGTGCAGCAGGCGGATGTGGATGCCGGCTCTGTCGACAACTCCGCGACCGCGACGGGCACCCCGCCCACCGGCGACCCGGTGACCTCGGAGCCCTCCGCGGCGAACATCACCGGTACGCAGACTCCGGCGATCTCGATCAAGAAGTCCTCCGACACCGCTGTGCTCGTCGTCGGCGAGACCGTCACGTTCTCGTTCGTCGTGACGAACACCGGCAACGTCACGCTGACGGATGCCGCTGTGCAGGATGTCTCCTTCACGGGCGCCGGCACGATCTCGGCCGTGGACTGCCCGGCAGAGCGGACGCTGACGCCCGGCGCGCAGATGGTCTGCACGGCGACGTACGTGGTTCAGCAGGCGGATGTCGATGCGGGTTCCATGGAGAACACCGCGACGGCGACGGGCACACCGCCCTCCGGTACTCCGGTGACCTCCGACCCGTCGACGACGCGCACGCCGTCCGTCCCGGAACCGTCGGTGTCGATCGTCAAGACCGCCGACAAGCGCACGCTGGTCGCTGGTGAGACGGTGACGTACTCGTTCCGTGTGACGAACACGGGCAACGTGACGCTGACGAACGCCTCGGTCGTCGAGGGGACGTTCTCCGGCGCGGGGGCGCTCTCGGCCGTCGACTGCCCGGCGGATCGGACGCTCTCGCCGAACGAGTTCATGGAGTGCACGGCGACCTATGTCGTACAGCAGGCGGACGTGGATGCCGGACGCATCAGGAACTCCGCGACGTCGACGGGCACTCCTCCGACGGGTGATCCCGTCGTGTCGGGTCCGTCCGAGGTGAGCATCACGGCGACGCAGTCCCCGGCGATCACGATCGTGAAGTCGGCGGACAAGACGCAGCTGGTCGCAGGCGAGACCGTGACGTACACGTTCCTCGTGACGAACACCGGCAACGTGACCCTGACCGACGCAGCCGTGGTGGAGGGCGGGTTCACTGGTGCGGGTGCGCTGTCAGCGTTGGACTGCCCGGCGGATCGGACGCTGGCTCCCGGTGGGGAGCTGGAGTGCACGGCGACCTACGCGGTGCAGCAGGCGGATGTCGATGCCGGTGCGGTGGACAACTCCGCGACCGCCACGGGCAACCCCCCGACCGGTGACCCGGTGGTCTCGGAGCCCTCTGAGGTGAACATCGCGGCGACCCAGTCCCCGGCGATCACGATCGTGAAGTCGGCCGACAAGACGCAGCTCGTGCTCGGCGAGACCGTGACGTACACGTTCCTCGTGACGAACACGGGCAACGTCACTCTGACCGATGCCTCTGTGGTGGAGGGCGAGTTCACTGGTGCGGGTGCGCTGTCGGCGCTGGACTGCCCGGCGGCGCGGACCCTGGCTCCCGGTGGGGAGCTGGAGTGCACGGCGACCTACGTGGTGCAGCAGGCCGATGTCGATGCGGGAGCGGTGGACAACTCCGCGACCGCCACGGGCAACCCGCCCACCGGTGAGCCGGTGGTCTCGGAGCCCTCTGAGGTGAACATCGCGGCGACGCAGTCTCCGGCGATCACGATCGTGAAGTCGGCGGACAAGACGCAGCTGGTCGCGGGGGAGACGGTGACGTACACGTTCCTCGTGACGAACACGGGCAACGTGACCCTGACCGACGCCTCCGTCGTGGAGGGGCCGTTCACCGGTGCGGGTGCGCTGTCGGCGCTGGACTGCCCGGCGAACCGGACCCTGGCTCCCGGTGGGGAGCTGGAGTGCACGGCGACCTACGTGGTGCAGCAGGCCGATGTCGATGCGGGAGCGGTGGACAACTCCGCGACCGCCACGGGCAACCCCCCGACGGGTGAGCCGGTGGTCTCGGCGCCGTCCGCGGTGAACATCACGGCGACGCAGTCCCCGGCGATCACGATCGTGAAGTCCTCCGACAAGACGCAGCTCGTGCTCGGCGAGACGATCACGTACTCGTTCGTCGTCACCAACGCCGGCAACGTCACCCTGAGCGACGTGGCGATCGAGGAGGGCGAGTTCACGGGCGCCGGAGACATCTCCGCGGTCGAGTGCCCGGCCGACCGCACGCTCGCACCCGGTGCGCAGCTGATCTGCACGGCGACGTACGTCGTGCAGCAGGCCGATGTGGACGCGGGGCGCGTGGCGAACACCGCCACCGCGACGGGTACGCCTCCTGGCGGCGACCCGATCGAGTCGGACCCGTCGACCACGACGAGCGACGCGACCCCTGCTCCGGCGCTCGCGATCGTGAAGACCGCGGACAAGACCGACCTCGTCGTCGGCGAGACCGTGACCTACACGTTCACCGTGACCAACACCGGCAACGTGACGATGTCCGACGTGGCCGTCGCCGAGGGCGACTTCAGCGGCGCCGGTGAGCTCTCGGCTCTCGACTGCCCTGACGCGCGCACGCTCATCCCCGGGCAGCAGCTCGTCTGCACGGCGACCTACACGGTGCAGCAGGCCGATGTGGACGCCGGGACGCTCGAGAACAGCGCGACGGCATCCGGCACTCCGCCCACGGGTGAACCGGTCGTGACGGACCCGTCCCGTGTCGTGATCGAGGGGACCCAGAGCCCCGCGCTGTCGCTCGTGAAGGTCGCCGACAAGCAGATCGCACGGGAAGGCGACACCGTCACCTACACGTTCACGGTGACGAACACCGGTAACGTGACGATCGCCGACGTCGCCATCGCCGAGGGGGCCTTCACCGGCGCCGGCGCGCTGTCGACGCCCGTGTGCGCCGATGGTGCACGCAGCCTGGCGCCCGGCGAGAAGGTCGTCTGCACGGCGACGTACGTCGTGCAGAAGGCTGACGAGAAGAAGGGCTCCCTGGAGAACACGGCGACGGTGACCGGAACGCCTCCGAGCGGACCGAAGGTCGTCTCCGACCCCTCCACCGCGAAGACCGGGGTGCTCGCGGTCGCGCTGCCGCCCACGGGCGGTGAGCTCGCCGTCGGCGCGCTCACGTTCTCGGTGCTGCTGATGCTGGCGGGGGCCGGGCTCATCGCCCGGCGCCGTCGCAGCGCCCCATAACGACCAGGGGGCGCCGCAGCACTTCTCCCCGTGCCGGCGTCTCCTGGTTTCCCCTCCGTACGCGTCCGACTACTGGTAGTCAGCCGCTCACGGGCCGCCGATGCGAACCGAAGGTGCCCAGGATTATCTCGTCGCGGTGCGGGTGTGCTGAAGCCGGTAGGAGCTTGTTCCGGTCTCGATGATGGTGCCGTTGAAGGTGAGTCGGTCGATGATTGCGGCGCAGAGTCTGGGGTCGGTGAATGTGTCGGTCCAGCCGGAGAACGACTGGTTAGAGGCGATCGCGACGGAGTTCTTCTCTTCTCTCTCGGTGAGGACTTGGAAGAGGAGTTCAGCGCCGCGGCGGTCGAGTTCCATGTAGCCGAGCTCGTCGATGCAGAGCAGGTCGACTCTTCCGTAGCGGGCGATGGTGCGGGCAAGCTGCTTCTCGTCGGCGGCTTCAACGAGCTCGTTCACGAGCTTCGTCGCGAGCGTGTACTTGACCCGGTATCCCTTCTCCGCAGCGGCGGTGCCGAGCCCGATCAGAAGGTGGCTCTTCCCAGTGCCGGAGTCGCCGATGAGGCAGAGCGGGTCACTGCGGCGAACCCAATCGCCGGTCGCGAGGGTGTGGATAGTGGCGGGGTTGATGTTCGGGTTCGCGTCGTAGTCGAAGTCCCCGAGCCATTTCTGGCGGGGGAAGCCGGCGCCCGCGACCCGGCGGACGGTGGACCGGCGGTCGCGGTCGTCGCATTCGGCGAGGAGAAGCTCGGCGAGGAACCCTTGGTAGGAGAGCTGCTCGTGTTCGGCGACACGGATCGCTTCATCCATGACCGCGCGGATCGTCGGCAAGCGAAGCCGTCTGCAGGCTTGGTCGACGGCGGCCGCGGCGGCTTCCTCGGTGATCCCGCGTTGCCGGCGCAGGGTTGTAGTCACGGTGGTTCTGGTGGTCATGTATCTGTCGTTCCTTCTCTTTCATCGGTGGCTTGAACCCGGCGTCGCAGGAGCTCGTCGTATTGCGTGACGGTCGGCAATGGTCGCCGGTCTGGTGGGAGCCCGGCGATCACCGCGGCGGGGTCGCGGAGGCGGCGTTGGGTGAGACTGACAACTCGTTGCTCACCGGTGTTTTCGTGAGCAACGGGATGTCGGTGCAAAGTGGACCCGCCCGCGTGCAGGCGGGCCTCGACCGCGACGACATCGGCGGTGACCGCGCCGACCAAGACCGCGGCTCTGATTCCAGCGAGAACGTCGGCGGTCCGCATGCTCCGATGCAGCAGCAGCACTTCGATGAGCTCACGGGTGCCGGCGGAGTCGCCGTTGACTTTCCGTGTCTCCTGCCAGAACGCCTCGTGCGCCGCGGTGAAGACTCCGGCCTGTCGGGCGGCGGCCAACGCCGTCGATCCGGGCAGCGCGCCCGGCTTGTGTCGGAGGACCTCGAGGTAGTGATCCAGGACGATGGATTCCCCGCCGCGGGCGACGACCCGCTCATGACGGGCTGCTTCTTCGCGTCCGTCGAAGATCACGACTTCTGAGGCACGGAGCGAAACCCGGAGCTGCCGTCCGATCAGTCGGGCAGGGACGGAGTACTTCGCCATCCGAACTGTCACCAGCCCCGACCGGTCGACCCGTGGGTGCAGCACCAGGCCTGGATCGAACCGCTCCGCGGGCAGCGGGCCCAGTAATGGCTGTTCGACGGCGAAGTCGTCACCAACGGTCGTGCGTCGTTGGCTGACACGACGGCGATCGTCGCGGGCGTCCCAGCGGCGGATCTGCGCGTTCAGCTCGGCGAGGGAATCGACCTCGGGCATCGGAGACAACCAGGTGCGGCGGAATCGTCCGACCTCGCCCTCGACGCCGCCCTTCTCATGCGCGCCGTCGATTCCGGGTAGGCAGTAGAACGCGTCAAACCCGTAATGCGAGCGGAACAACACCCAACGGTCGTTCTCCACCCGCCGCCGGTCGGACCCGTAGATCACCGTCTTCACCGCGGCGGTGAGGTTGTCGTATTTGATGTGGAGGTTCGGGACCCCACCGATCTCCTCGAACGCGTCAATATGGCCTTCCAGGAATGCTTCCTGCGACTGCGTCGAGTAGACCCGGTGGATCGCTTTCCCGGAATGGGAGAGCCGGAACGTGAACATGTGGCACTTCGTCTTCACCCCGGCGAGGATCACCCAGACCTCACCGAAGTCGACCTCGGCCTCCGCGCCCGGCGCGTGCAGTTGCGGGACGAACACCTCCGGGACCCGACCCACCTCGACCAAGATCTCCCGCCGTCGTTTGGCGACATAGTCACGGACTGCGGCATACGACACATCCGCAGCGTGCTCGTCAAGAAGGCGGGCGTGCATCCGGGTCGCGGTCATCCGCTGCTTCTTCGGCGCGGCCAGATTCTCCCGCAACCAGTCATCGATCAGCAGGCGAAACGCGCCGAGCTTCGGAGCCCGCCGCTCGGGGACCTTCCGCTCCGGAGGGACCGGCGATGCCAACGCCTGCCGAACAGTACGACGATGCACCCGGAACCGTTTCGCCAACGCGTTCACCGACAGGCCCTCGACCCGCGCCGCGCGCCGGATTTCCGAATACAACTCCACCTTGGACCCCAACTGGCCCTCCTCACTCGAAAACAACGACTGAAGACCACCCTGACGGGGTTGGGCCAAATCAAACCGACATGAACACCCCGGCGCGTCGCAACATGGGCCAAATCGGACCAACACCCCTGGGCCAAATCAGAGTGACAGAGTCAGCTGCCCGCACGCGCTCCCTCGCATGAGCATGAGACCGCTCCGGCGTGGCGTGCAGGGCCGATAGTTGTCGACGCATCCCCCGCTGGCGCGTCCTCCGCCACGACGATGTCCCGCTCGAGGCCGCTGTAAATCGACAACTGGCCTGCGGAACGGAGTTTTCTCTCAGGTGCTCCGTCGTCATAAGAGCGAACCGGAGCCGCGTGCGGAATGTCAGTCGAGTTGATCCAGCACCAAGTCCCCGCGCGCGTTGAGCTTTCCCATCATGCTCTCTACGCGCTTCGGGTCGATGGGCACGGGAATGGCGCTGTCGAACTCGAAGATCAGGGGGATGCTCGGGTGCATCCATACCGTGAGCCGGCCGGGGCGCGTGTTCTCGGAGGGCCACGTCATCATGAAGCTCTTCTGCCGGCGCAGCTTTGTCCCGATCACGATTTTCAGGTGCGCCAGCGTCGCGTCGTCCACCTCGATGGGCGGGTGAGAACTGTTGTACTCGAGTTTCCCCATACATGAACTTTACGTCAGCACCCTCCGCTGACCGACGAAGTCGCCGAGCCCCCACAGCCTACTTCAAACCCCTGGGTCTCCCAGAACCTCGTCGGTCAGGCTGATTCCCCCCGTTAAGTTGGCAGACGTCATCAACTACTGAATCCAGTCCATGTTTAACGGTGGAGGCTCGGGATCATCGAACGAGAAGCGCAATGGTATTGACGGGTGCAACCAGATGGTCGAACGGCCTTCCCGTTCGCCGTCGCCGTGCTTCCAGGACAGCGTAAAGCTTTCATTGCGCCGCAGCTTCGTCGCGATCGCGACCTTCATGCGCCAGGGCGCGATCCTCAATACAGATCGGTGCGTCAGAGGAGCCGTAGAAGATCACGCCCATAGCGGCACTCTATCCGTCCGACGCGTCGAGGGGTAAGTGGGGCGACGACGGCGGCCGTGCTCTCCCCCGGGACCTCGTTGGAGCGTATGTTGGCGCAGGCACGGACCGGGTGCAACCCACGCAGGTGAGACACTGGCAACGCCTAGGATAAGCGGATGGGCCGGGGCAAGCTGGAGACGATGCGCACGCATCTGGAGATCGACGGACGCGACTTCGTGATGTCTGGGGACCATGACATCGGCGAGCTTATGCACCGGATCGAAGCTGCGGCCCGGTCCGAACCGACGTTCATTGATATCGCCACGGTCTCGAGTCTCGTCAGTGTTCTCGTGACGGCAAGTACGCGCGTTCTGGTCTACATGGAGCGCACCGACGACTCACTGAGCGCGGGCACACATCAGACATCCTTCCTCGACTGGGACCTCTAGCTGGTCGGCGGCATACGTCTCAGCGGTCGCTGACGAAAGGGGCCGACCGTGAGTAGCCGCCTTCGACTACGGCATCGCAGAGAAAACGGGCGAGATTGGCACGCGTGAGCGTCGTGCGCCTCCCGGACACATGCGGGTCGACGTCGAGCTCGCTGAGCGGTCCGTCGATCAACCGGGGCACTCGGGCGAGCGTCCAATCCAGACCACTGCGCTCCCACGCGGAGTATTCTTCGATCTTGTCCTTGGCGAGCTCGCCCCCGAGTCGATTCAACAGCCATGAGATGACCTTGTCACGCGGACGCTTGCGGTCCGCGGGAAGAGTGAGGCCGGCCACGCTGATACCGACGTAGCGGCTGACATGGGCCTCAGCCATGGCGGACGTCAAGATGCCGGCCGTGTCGCGCAGCAGCGTCGCGTCCTTGCCTACCGGACCCAGCGCTGAAGCGATGGCGTTCGCACCGTCGATGGTTCGGGCGACAGCTTCAGGATCGCGAACATCACCCTCGATGAGGGTGACGCGGTCGGCGATCATCGCCGCTTTCTTCGCGTCGCGCACGAGCATGACGACCTGCTGTCCCCTTTCGAGAAGGACGTCGACGAGGAGGGATCCGGTGCGGCCGGTACCGCCGAGAACAGCGATCTTCATGAGGAAGCTCCTTCATTGTTCAGGAAAGGGGGAGGCGGCGTCGGCGGGTTCATTGCAACAACGCTGGCGAAACGAGAGAGGAGAACGGAGAAGGTGTGGACTTCGTCGGACGTCCACCCTTGGAGCACACGCTGCAGGTACTCGAGGCGGAAGGTCTCGGACTCTCGCCGCAGCCGCCGACCCTTCTCGGTCAACGTGAGTCCGCGCCGACGAGCATCCGCGACGGCGGACACCTTGTCGAGGTAGCCCCCGTCGACGGCGCGACCGCACAACCGGCTCGCCGTCGTCGGTGTGACTCCCAGACGCTCCGCGGCCTCGGTGACCGTCAGGACACCTTCGCCCTCGCCCACGGCATGCACGAGGAGCACCGTCGACAGGTCGACCGCAGGCGACGCGCCGCGAGCTGGGCGCCCGGAGGTCGTCGGCGCCCAGATCCGGCGCATCGCGAGCAATGCATCATCGATCCTGGCAAGGTCCACGGGCATAGTTGTATCATACAGACATGTCTGAGTTCAGATCGGGAGTGTTCGTTACCGGCGCGACGGGCTCGGTCGGCGCTGCCGTCGTCTCGGGCCTCCTCGGCAAGGGTGAGCGCGTCGTCGCCGCCGTGCGCAGCGATTCCGCGGCGGAGCAGTTGCCGGCGGGGGCAGAGGCGCGCGTGTTCGACTTCGGCGGCGACGCCGACGCGATGCGAAAGGCCCTCGAAGGGTGCGATCGCCTGTTCCTCATGCGTCCGCCACCGATCGAAGACGTCGAGCGGTACCTCTTCCCTCTGATCGACGCCGCCATGCGTCTCGGCATCCGTCAGATCGTGTTCCTCTCACTACAGGGCGTGGAGCACAACAAGGGTGTTCCGCACTACCGCGTGGAGAAGTACCTGGAGAGAATCCGTGCCCCGTACACGTTTCTCCGGCCGAACTTCTTCATGCAGAACCTCTCGACCACATACCGCGGCGACATTCGCGACCGTGATCAGATCTTCCTGCCCGCCGGACACGCCTTCACGGCATTCATCGACGCACACGACATCGGAGCGGTCGCTGCCGCGGTGCTCACATCATCGGGGCACATCAACAAGAAGTACACGCTGAACGGCGAGCAGACACTCACCTATCGCAACGTCGCCAAGATCCTCTCCGACGTTCTCGGCCGTCGAATCCAGTACCTCCGGCCGAGCGAGGACGAGTACCTCGCTCGGCTCGCCGAGGAAGGTTATCCGAAGGATTACATCGACGTGCAGAAGATGATCTACCGGGTTGTCCGCTTCAACATCTCCGCCTTCCCCAACCGATCGGTACGACGACTGACCGGACGACCCGCCACGACGTTCCGGAAGTTCGCGGAGCGCGAGCGCGCCGCCTGGGAGCGCTGAGGGGATCGAGAGATCGCCGGTTTCCTTGCGGTTCGATTGCGACTACGGTGTGATCACCTGGAGCGGGAGGCGGGAGAGGCGGATGCTCGAGACCAATTCGGGATGGCGGAGGTTCTGGGAGCGCGGAGACTGGTGGCGGGCCCTCATACTTGCGGCCGTGTATTACGCGCTATACGAGCTCTTCGTCTGGGCGGTTGCCGCCTTCGTGGGGACGACCGTTCCCGCGGACGGCGGGGCCGGGGACCTTCTCCT
This sequence comes from Microbacterium meiriae, assembly GCF_025143875.1. Lineage (NCBI taxonomy): Bacteria > Bacillati > Actinomycetota > Actinomycetes > Micrococcales > Microbacteriaceae > Microbacterium > Microbacterium meiriae. The sequence continues at coordinate 72,987 of NZ_JAMBDU010000006.1, forward strand.
GCGAACAGGGGTGCCGATCCTTCTCGGGGTGTGCGCTCTCATCGCCTTCGCGGCTTCTCTTGGATGGCTGCCCGAGCTTTTCACGCGCCAAGCCGTGTCAGCGCGGCGCTGGATGTGGATCGCCGTCGTCGTGGTTCTGGCCGTGAATGTGTCCTCGGTGCTGAGTATCGATTACAACAAGGCGGGTGCCGCCTTGACAGGTGCGTGGCTGCTTACCGGCCTCTGCATCGGTGCCGCCGAAGAAATTCTGACTCGCGGGTTCGTCGTCAACATGATGCGAAAGGCGGGGCGCAGAGAGACATCGGTTGCGTTGACATCAGCGGGTATTTTCGCGGCGTTGCACATCGGGAACGTGTTCACGTCGGATCAGAGCATCGCGACAACCGCATCGCAAGTCGTCTACACGTTTGCGTTCGGGATCTGCATGTACTTGGCGCTTCGTGTCACGAGGACGATCTGGGGCCCGATCCTGCTCCACGCGAGCACAGATCCCACACTCTCTCTCCATGGCGCCTACCCGGAGTCGAACCTCTTTGGAGTGCTGTCGGCATCGAGCACCATACTCATCGTTATCAGCGGAGCCACGCTGGCGGCAGTTCTGTTCGTCAGCGAGCGGCGAGCGGCGCGGGCGCTGGCCAGTACGTGAGTCAGGCGGCGAGCAGGAGTGTTCGCGTCCGACGACCGTTTACTCAGAGCCATCGCTTGTGTTTGAAGGTGGCGTAGAGCGCCAAGCTGGTCGCTGCCATGAGCAGCAGAGCCAGCGGGTATCCGAGTGGCCACTCCAACTCGGGCATGTGCGTGAAGTTCATTCCGTACACCGTTCCCACCAGCGTGGGACCGAACAGGATTGCAGCCCACGCGGAGATCTTCTTGACCTGCTCGTTCTGGTCCAACCCGGCATCCGCCTGCCGCTGGCTGACGAGTGTCGCGTTCAGCGTGAGGATGTTGTCGAGAATGGCGCGGAACGCTGTGACGCGGTCGTTGATGCGAAGCACGTGGTCTTGGACGTCGCGAAAGCGCCGTTGCAGCTCGACGTCGGGCGCGTCATCCCGGCTACGTAGAAGGTCCTCCAGGACGCTGAGCAGGGGCTGAGTCGCTCTCTGAAAGATGATCGCTTCTCGGGCGAGATCATAGATCCGTCGGGAGAGCTTCACTCCCGCCTGGCCGAAAAGTGCGTCCTCCACCTCGTCGATATCGCTCTGGAGGTCGTCGGCAACGGGAGCGTACTGATCGACGACCTCATCCATGATCGCGTAGAGCACGGCCTCCGGGCCGAGTGCGAGGAGTTGAGGATGCGATTCCATGCGCCGCCGAACACGGGCGAGGTCCGGGACATCAGCGTGGCGTACGGTGATCACGAACGCGGGTCCGACGAAGATGTGGAGCTCCCCGAAATCCACGCTTTCGGTCGAGTCGATGTACCGCGCTGGGCGGAGCACCGCGAACAGCACGTCGCCGTACCGCTCCAGCTTGGCTCGTTGGTGGCCGGTCAGGGTGTCCTCGACGGCGAGCGGATGGAGGTCGAATTCCTCGGCGACTTTCTGGATCTCCTCGACGGTCGGCCTCAGGAGGCCGATCCAAGCAAAGCCCCTGTGCGCTCGAGTGTGCTCGAAGGTCTCCTCAAGGCTGGCAGGGTTCTCGATCCGAAGACCGTTGACGTACACGCCGTTGTCGATGATGGGCAAGGGAGGTCCTTCCGTCAGGTCTGCTCCGGAGAGTGGTGTCGCTGGGGAGGCTCAGTGGCCCATGCCTTCCAGGCGATAGCCCATGCCCGGCTCGGTGATCAGGTGAGCGGGACGTGCTGGATCGGACTCCAGCTTCTTCCGCAGTTGGGAGATGTAGAGACGGAGGTACCCGGTGTCCTCGATGTGCTCGGATCCCCAGATGGTCGTGAGAAGGGTTTGCCGGGTGACCAGCTTTCCCGGGTTTCGGATCAGGATCTCCAGGACGCGCCACTCGGTCGGTGTGAGTCGAATCTGGCGCGTTCCGTCGGGTGCGGATCGTGTGACGCTTCGTGCGGCGAGGTCGACGGTGATGGGTCCGAAGGTCGCGATCGGCAGCGAATCGTCGTGCGGCACTCTGCGGGTGAGAGCTCGGATGCGGGCGAGGAGTTCCTCCACTGCGAACGGCTTGGTGATGTAGTCGTCGGCGCCCGCGTCGAGGGCCTCGACCTTGTCGCTCGCTCCTGCTCGCCCGGAGACGACGAGGATCGGTGACTGGGTCCACCCGCGAATCGCCTCGATGACTTCGAGTCCATTCAACTGCGGCATGCCGAGGTCGAGGAGGAAGATGTCGGGGTGGTGGTCGATCGCCGCCGCAATGGCTTGGGTTCCGTCGGGGACGGTCACGATGTCGTACCCCTTGGCCGTCAGCGTAATGCGCAGGGCGCGAAGGATCTGCGGGTCGTCGTCTGCGATGAGGATCTTCACATCGTCTCTTCCTGATCGGTGGATGATCCGGTGCTCGGGGCGGTGGTGAGGGAGATCACCATCGTGAGGCCGCCGCCCGGGGTGTCTTCCGGGGTGAGAGTGCCGCGCATCGCTTCGACGAATCCTCGCGAGAGTGCCAGGCCCAGCCCGAGCCCGGTGGAATTGTCCGTGTCGCCCAGTCGCTGGAACGGCAGGAACATTTCGTCCCTCTTCTCGGGTGCGATACCCGGTCCGTGGTCGATGATCCGTACTTCGAGCGTGTCGGCGAAGGTGCTCGTGCTGACGTGCACTGGCCGCCCTTCGGGGTTGAATCGGTGGGCATTCGCCAGCAGGTTCACGATGACCCGCTGCAGCAGAACGGGGTCGGCGTGCGCGAGCGCGCTGCCGTGGTTGAGGGCGAGAGAGATGTCCGCAGGGCCGAGGTCGAGCTCGTCCAGTGCCGCGGCTATCGCGGCAGCCGGATCGCTCGGGATGTCGGCGATGGTGAGCACCCCGGCTTGCAGTCGGCTCACATCGAGCAGATCCGTCACCAGCACTGCCAGCGCATCCAGGCTCTCCTCTGCCGTGTCGAGCAGTTCCGCGCGATCCGGGGCCGCGAGCTCGGAGCCGGCGGCTTTGAGGCCACCGACCGCAGCGGAGGCCGCAGCGAGCGGGCGCCGGAGATCGTGGCTCAATGCGGACAGAAGCGCGCCACGCACGCGATCCGAGGCGGCGATCGGCTCCATCTGTTTCGCCGTCTTCTCCAGGTGCTGGTGTTCGAGAGCGGCGCGCAGTTGCGCTGTGACGACGGCGAGGAGCCGACGTTCCGAGGCGGCCAGGTCGGCTCCGTGAAGTTCGAGGACGACGTCCTCGGAAATCGCGATCGCCGTGTGCCGGTCGTCTGGAAGAGGCTCACCCGCCCGAGCCAGAACGCCACCGTGGGAAACCAGACGCACCCCGGGAAGATGGAATGCTTCTCGAGTGCGGTCGACGAGCGCTTGCAGAGCGTTCTCGCCCCTGAGAACGCTGCCAGCGATCGTCTGGATGAGTTCCGATTCGGCCGCCGAGCGACGCGCGGCACGGGTGTAGCGCGCTGCTCGATCCACGATGAAGCTCACGAGGCTGGCAATCACGACATACAGGATCAGGGCGAGCAGGTGGTGCGGTTCATGGATGTGGACGGTGAACAACGGCTCAATGAAGAGGAAGTCGAGGGTGACACCGGAGAGGACGGCGGCGAACAGTGCCGGCCAGAAGCCACCGACCAGGGCGACGACGACGACGAGAAGCTGGTAACTGAGCACATCGGTCGTGATGGACTCGGAGCTGCGGAATGCGAAGAGCAGTGCCGTGAGCGCAGGACCTCCGATCAGAGCGACCCCCAACCCCAGGATCCGACGTTTGATGCTCAGGGCGCCAGTGAGCGGAGGAAGGGTGAGCCTGCGCCCGGCGGCAGCATGGTTGACCATGTGCACGTCGATGTCGCCGGATTCCCGGACGACAGTCGCGCCGATACCGGGACCGGTCACCGCGGCCGCGAACCGACCTCTGCGGCTCGCCCCGAGCACGAGCTGTGTGGCATTGACCGACCGCGCGAACTCCACCAGCGCGATCGGCACATCTTCGCCGACGACCTGGTGGTAGGTGCCGTTGAGTTTTTCGACGAGCGCGCGCTGTTCGGCCAGTGCTGCGGGGTTTCCGGCCCGGAGGCCGTCCTGGCTGGTGACGTGGACGGCGATGAGTTCCCCTCCGGCGGAGCGCGCGGCGATCCGCGCGCCGCGGCGGAGCAGTGTCTCGCCTTCCGGGCCGCCGGTCAGAGCCACGACAACGCGTTCCCGTGCTTCCCAGGTGGAGTCGATGCCGTGCGCGTGGCGGTAGCCTTTCAGCGCCTGATCGACCTCGTCTGCGAGCCAGATGAGGGCGAGTTCCCGAAGAGCGGTGAGGTTGCCCAGGCGGAAGTAGTTCGACAGCGCCGCGTCGATGCGCTCTGCGGGGTAGACCAGTCCGCCGCTAAGTCGATCACGCAAGGCTTGGGGCGCCAGGTCGACGACTTCGATCTGATCAGCGCTGCGGAGGAACCGATCCGGGACCGTCTCTCGTTGTGGGGCGCCGGTGATCTGCTCGACGACATCGTTGAGGGACTCGATGTGCTGGATGTTGAGTGTGGAGATCACATCGATACCGGCCGCCAGCAACTCCTCGACGTCCTGCCAGCGCTTCTCGTTGACGGCGCCGGCCACGTTGGTGTGCGCCAGTTCGTCCACGAGTGCGATCTCGGGCTTCCGGGCGAGCACGGCGGCGAGGTCCATCTCCTCCAGGCTGACGCCGCGATGGGCGACGCGGGCGCGTGGAACCGATGGCAGTCCGTCCGTCATCGCAGCCGTTGCCGCCCTTCCGTGCGTCTCGACGATCCCGATGACGACATCTCTGCCCTCTCCGAGCAGGCGACGCCCTTCTTCGAGCATGGTGAAGGTCTTGCCGACGCCGGGGGCGGCGCCGAGCAGCACGCTGAGCCGCCCCCGTCTCGTCATGATCATTCCTCCCGTTCGTCCAGTGCGGCGTTGAGTTCGACGACGTTCACCGTCGCGCCACCGAGGTAGCCGAGGGTCGGACCCTGCGTGTGCGCGTCCAGGACGTCGCGGACGTCGGAGGTCGACAGGCCGCGCGCGTCTGCCACCCGCTCCACCTGGATGGCGGCGTACTCGGGGCTGATGTGCGGGTCCAGACCCGACGCGGAGGCGGTCACCGCGTCTGCCGGGACCTCCCCCTCGGACACGCCGTTGAACTCGGCGATCTGGGCCTTGCGCTCGGCAATGGCAGCGATCAGCTCTTCGTTCTCGGGTCCGTAGTTGGAACCGGAGGACGCGCCGCCGTCATAGCCGTCACCGGCGGCCGACGGTCGGCTCTGGAAGTACTCCGGAAGCGGCGCCCCGTCTGCGTCGGTGAACGCCTGCCCGATCAGCGACGATCCGATGGGATCGCCCTCGCCGTTCGTCAGCAGGGAGCCGTTCGCCTGAGCCGGGAGCAGCAGCTGCCCGACGCCGGTGAGCGCCAGCGTGTAGATCACGCCGAGAAGGAGGGTGAGCAGCGCCATCGCGCGGACGGCGACCCACGTCGTCTTCCCGATCTGGCGGGTGGAGGTGTTCATCTACATTCTTCTTTCGTCGACTCAGAAACCGGGGATCAGGCGAACGACGAGGTCGATCAGCCAGATTCCGATGAAGGGCGTGATGATGCCGCCTAGGCCGTACAGCGCGAGGTTGCGGCCGAGAATGCTCGACGCACCGCCCGGACGGTACTTCACTCCTCGAAGCGCGAGGGGGATCAGGAAGACGATCACGATCGCGTTGAAGATGATCGCCGAGAGCACCGCTGATGCCGGCGAGTGCAGGCCCATGATGTTCAGTGCGGCGAGCTGGGGGAATACGCCCATGAACATCGCGGGGATGATCGCGAAGTACTTCGCGATGTCGTTGGCGATCGAGAACGTTGTCAACGCCCCTCGTGTGATGAGCAGCTGCTTGCCGATCCGCACGATGTCGATGAGCTTCGAAGGATCAGAGTCGAGATCCACCATGTTGCCGGCTTCTTTCGCCGCCGACGTCCCCGAGTTCATGGCCACGCCGACATCTGCCTGAGCGAGCGCGGGCGCGTCATTGGTGCCGTCTCCGGTCATCGCAACGAGGTTCCCCCCGGCCTGCTCCTTGCGGATGTAGGCGAGCTTGTCCTCGGGTGTCGCTTCGGCCAGGAAATCGTCCACGCCGGCCTCCCGGGCGATGGCCGCGGCCGTCAGGGGGTTGTCGCCGGTGATCATCACCGTGCGGATGCCCATCGCGCGCATCTCGGAGAATTTCGCCGGTAGGCCTTCCTTCACGACGTCCTTGAGATGCACGACTCCGAGGAGCCGGACTTCACCTTCTGTCGTCTTCGTCGCGACCACGAGAGGGGTTCCGCCGGACTGGGAGATCCGCTCGACGGTCTCGTCCACCTCCGCGAGCTGGCTGCTGGGGAGGCGGGACCCATCACTTTCCAGCCAGGAGACGATGGCGGACGTCGCACCCTTGCGGATGCTCACCCCTTCGTCGGTGTCCAATCCAGACATCCGGGTCTGGGCAGTGAACGGCACGATGACCCCGGCCGCTGCCGCGCCGACGTCGATTCCCTTGTCTCGAGCGAGCTCGACGATGGAAGCGCCCTCCGGCGTCGGGTCGGCCAGCGACGACAGCGCGGCGTACCGCATGAGTTCATCGGGGCGGACCCCGTCCACGGGGATGAATGCGGTCGCGCGACGGTTGCCGTACGTGATCGTTCCGGTCTTGTCCAGGAGAAGTGTGGTCACATCTCCCGCAGCTTCCACGGCGCGTCCCGACATCGCGAGCACATTGCGCTGGACGAGCCGGTCCATCCCCGCGATGCCGATCGCGCTCAGAAGGGCGCCGATCGTCGTGGGGATGAGGCAGACGAGAAGCGCCACGAGCACGGTGACGCTGACGGGAGCTGCCGCGTAGGAGGCGATCGGATTCAGCGTGAGCGCCACGACCACGAAGATCACCGACAGACTTGCCAGCAGAATGTTCAAGGCGATCTCGTTCGGGGTCTTCTGCCGAGCCGCACCCTCCACGAGCGCGATCATCCGGTCGACGAACGTCTCGCCCGGCCGAGAGGTGATGCGCACCACGATGCGATCGGACAGCACCCGCGTTCCGCCGGTGACGGCCGAACGGTCACCGCCGGATTCGCGGACCACCGGGGCCGACTCGCCCGTGATGGCCGACTCGTCCACAGAGGCGATGCCCCAGACGATGTCGCCGTCACCCGGGATCAGATCGCCAGCCTCGACGATGACGATGTCGTCGAGACCGAGCTGCGAAGACGGGACTTCGGTCACCGCCGTGCGCTCCGCCGCGGCATCCGTGGTCGGGTCGTACGAGTCGACGCGACGCGCGGTCGTGCTGGTACGCGTGTTCCGCAGCGTCTCGGCCTGCGCCTTGCCGCGTCCTTCGGCCACGGACTCCGCAAGGTTCGCGAAAAGCACGGTCAACCACAGCCAGAGGGCGATGGCCCAGGTGAACGACCATGGCACCGTTGTCCCGCCTGACGGGGCCGGGCCGCCGAGGAAAGGCTCGGATACGGCGAGCACGGTGGTGAGCACGGCCCCCACCCAGACGATGAACATGACCGGGTTGCGCCATTGTTCTCGGGGGTCGAGCTTGCGGAAGGCGCCCGGAAGTGCGGAGCGCACCTGCTGCCAGGAGAAGGCACCCTGGGAACGGGGTGTACTCGCCGAATCGGGACGGGAAGTAGTCAATACGGACATGGGTTTACATCAGCCCTTCCGCCAGGGGACCCAGCGCGAGAACGGGGAAGAAGGTGAGAGCGGTCACCAGGACGGTGACCACCGTGAGCAGCCCGACGAACAACGGACGATGCGTCGGCAGCGTGCCGGACGTGGTGGGCACCTTGTCCTGCGCGGCGAACGAACCGGCCAACGCGAGGACGAACACGATCGGGACGAAGCGGCCCAGGAGGATCGCCAGCCCCAGGGCCGTGTTCAGCCAGGGCGTGTTCGCGGTCAGGCCGGCGAAAGCGGAGCCGTTGTTGTTGGCCGCGGAGGTGAAGGCGTACAGCACTTCGGACATGCCGTGGATGCCGGGGTTCCAGATGGAGGTGCTCTCCATCTCTTCACGGATTCCCGGGATCGCGAAGCTCAGCGCGGTACCGGAAAGCACCAGAGTGGGCATCACGAGGATGTACAGGGCAGCGAGCTTGATCTCCCTCGGCCCGATCTTCTTTCCCAGGTACTCCGGAGTTCGTCCGATGAGCAGCCCGGAGATGAAGACGGCGATGACTGCGAGGACGAGGATCGCGTAGATACCGGACCCCACGCCGCCCGGCGTGACCTCGCCGAGCATCATGTTGATCATCGGCATCATGCCGCCCAGCGCCGTATAGGAATCGTGCATCGAATTCACCGCGCCCGTCGAGGTGCCGGTGCTCGTCGTGGCGAACAGCGTCGAGCCGATGATGCCGAACCGCTGTTCCTTGCCTTCCATCGCCCCGCCGGCCAGCTCGGGCGCTGTTCCGCGTCCCGCCGACTCGAGGGCGGTCAGGATCGCGAAGGAAGCGATGTACAGGGTCGCCATGACGGCGAGGATCGCGTAACCCTGGCGGTTGTCTCCGACGACCTTTCCGAATGTGCGGGGAAGCGCGAACGGGATGATCAGCATCAGCAGCACCTGGAACACGTTCGTCCAGGCCGTCGGGTTCTCGAACGGGTGCGCGGAGTTCGCGTTGAAGAACCCACCGCCGTTGGTTCCCAGAAGCTTGATGACTTCCTGGGAGGCTGTCGGGCCACCGGGGATCGTCTGCGTGGCGCCGCTGACGGTGGTGATCTCGGTGAATCCGTTGAAGTTCTGGATGACTCCGCCGATCATCAGGATGACCGCGCCGACGGCCGCGATCGGCAGGAGGATGCGCAGGGTGCCGCGAGTGAGGTCGACCCAGAAGTTTCCGATGGTCCCGGAGCGACGGTACGCGAAGCCCCGGACGAGGGCGATTGCCACTGCGATACCGACGGCCGCCGACACGAAGTTCTGCACGGCGAGTCCGGCGAACTGCACGGTGTAGCCGACGGTGAGTTCCGGGGAGTACGACTGCCAGTTCGTGTTGCCCACGAATGAGGCGGCGGTGTTGAAGGACAGGTGCTCCGATGGAGCGGGCAGCCCCAGGGAGTAAGGCAGCCACTGCTGCAGGCGCTGCAGCCCGTACACGATAAGAAGACCGACCGCGGAGAAGGCCAGGACCGCACGGAGGTAGGACTGCCAGGTCTGTTCGGCCCGCGAGTCGACGCCGATGACCTTGTAGATTCCTCGCTCGACCTTCCAGTCCTTGCGTGTGGTGTAGACCCAGGCCATGTAATCACCGAGCGGGCGGTAGAGGACGCCGATGATGAGGGCGACGCTGACCAGTGCGAGGAGTGCGTACACCCACGTCATCAGAAGCGCTCCGGTTTCACGAGGGCGGACACGAGGTAGACGATCGCCGCGACCGCGAGGCCGGCGGCGAGAAGCTCGAACACGATCACAGCTTCTCCACCGCCTTTCCCAGCAGCCCGACGACCACGAACAGGACGATCACGCCCAGCACGTAGACGACGTCAAGCACAACAAGCTCCATTCGGATCACAGCGACAGCACACGCTGATCGCGCGCCACGGAGGGGCGCAACTCCCGATCCAACACCGGCTCCGGCGGCTCCTTTGACGCCTCTAACGGAACCCATACGCCACCCCAGGCAACTCTCACGGCGCGCTAACACTTGTCGCGTCACAACGGTCCGATGTCCGCGCATCCTCGCGGACGCCGGCCTCGCGACGCGCATGACTTCCGTAAGGCTCCGTTCCCTCATCGCCAGCCCAGACGTAGGACGGAGAACATGACTCTCACTGAGATCCTGCCGACGATGCGGCGCAGCCTTCCGGACCCTCTCGACTCCTTCGCCTGGCCCGAGCACACCATCCCGACCATTTCCGACGTGATCGTCGCAGGCGTATCACTCGTGCGCCTGGCAGAGGTCAGCGGATCCCCTGCTCTCCTGAGTGGGGATCTTCCCCACCCCCAGGCACGAACCGTACGGACGCGCGGAGTAGGGAACGACGTCACCGTGCTCGTGTTTCGTATCGCACTGCGCGTCGACACTCAGCAGAACAAGAGGATCGCCCTCACCGATTGCTCCCTCGACACGGTCGAGGCGCGCTGGGATCAATGTCGTCTGATCGGCCGCACATCCGTAGCCCGCTCCGCCGACATCGAGCTCATCTCCGCAGAGGCAGCCGCACCCCACTGGCCATACCCCGTCGTCACCCTTCCAGAGGACGTGCACGAGGGCGACCTGCTCGCTGTCCCGTGCTCCGGCGCCGTGGCACTCCGCGAGGTAAGGCCCCGGCGCAATGACGTCGCGTCCCCCGCGATCAACGAAGGTTCGGCATTCGCATGAGCCTGCTACACACCATCGCCAACGCGGCCAGGGGCTCCCGCCCACGAGTCCAGCGGCTCGTCGACACACGCGTGGCATGGCCGCCAGACACGGTTGTGACGCCGCACGACATCAGCGTCGGGGGGAGGTCTCTGACGCGACTCGCTCGCGAGCGCGGAACGCCGAGTGTGTTGATCGTCCCCGGAACGAACGCCAGCACCGCAGACCACCACGTGACACTCATCGTCACCAGGGTCGTGGGACGCGTAGAGGGCAGCCGGAACCGACGCGTGCAGCTGACAGTGGACTGCGCGCTCGACCAGATCGCCCGGACCTGCGCACACGCACGACTCCTTACCAGTCCGCAAGCGGACGCGCGAACTGCGGTTAAGGTCGTCTCGAGCCAGGACTCGGTCAATGGCCTACAGACCCGTCTCCCCGTTGACTCATCGCCTGGTGATCTGTTGCTGCTGATGTGCCACGGGGTTGTCGCGATGAACCAGGCCCGGAAAGCACCAAGCTCACCGGTGACAGATGACGACGACGCGGGAGGCTGGCGATGCATGAAGTAGGCGAGCTACCCACCGCGGGTTTGGTTGACCCGACAGCCAGCCCCTACATCGTGCCCGGTGGAGACCCGCTTCCCTTCCTCGCGAGCGTTCACGCTTCAAAGCGCGGTGTCGTCGTGGGGATCGCCTTATCCGGTACCGGCCGGACGCTCCACCATCGCCTTCGCGCCCTGACCCGCACCATCGTCTACCACGCAGAAAGGTGGCAAGAAATGCGCCATGTTCTCGTAATGGTGCAGGGAGCCCGACCGGCGACCGTTCGTGAGCAGCGAAGTCTTTCTTCCTTCGCACGCCATGCGCACGTTCAGTTGCAGATGCGGCTCGCTCTCGACGTCTGCATCACGGTCATCACGATTGACGGCCAACCCCGTCCTGAGGAGATCTCACGACGAATCGAGGAGCGAATGCGAACCGCACCACTGGAGGGCTGGTTCGTGACGGAGTGGGGCTCGATCGCCTCACGTCCGATCAGCGACCTCGTCGCGGAGGCGCTCCTCTAGGGAGTGGTCAGTGGGCGGGGCGGCTGGGCAGATCGAAAGCGAGGGTCTCCTCGTACACCGCAAGCCAGACCCTCTGGAAAACCGACTCGTCAATCTCGCCGCGGCGGTACCGGTCGGACGCCAACTGGATCAGCTCGGCAAGATCGCTGATGGCCTCTTCCCGAGCCTGCTCGACACTGCTGGTCCACAGCCCTGTGCGACTCGCCCACGCTGTGGCGACACGGCCGCGCAGGACGCGAGACTTCCACCAGAGCCAGCCACCTAAGCCGAGAACAACGACGGCAAGCAGAAACGCCGAAACCTCCGGGGCGAGCCCCAGAGACACGAGGATGAACCATGAGGCGGTCGCGACCGCAACGGCGACCGGCGTGAAGATACGGAGGCTGTCAGCCCAGAATCGTTCGCTCTCTGAAGAGACCGGCGAGAACACGACGATGCGCGTAGTAACCACGCCGTACCGTGCGAACGATTGATAGACATACCCCCAACGGACGCGGCGCGGACGCAGCGGGCGCAGCTCGTCGCCGGTTTCGAAGGCGGACTTGTGACTCGACACTGTTCAAGCCTGCGCTCTGGCAGGGAGCGACGCGAGGCCCGCAAACGAAACCCATACGCGGGAGCCGGCCGATCATTACACGTTCGGCTGCCTCAGCCCTGCGGACGGGGCCTGGTGGCTTCTCGAAGCGCTCCGCAGATCTTCTTCTAGCGAGCTTCCTGGCCAGGTCGAGAGTCAACACCCGCCGCGTAAATCAACTCGGCGACGTCGAGGTGAACTCCTCAACCGAGGAATGCTCTGCCGGCTCCGGAACCAGGTACAGACCGGTCGGCGAGTTTGCCGTGAAGGCCAGCGCGTCCACCCATGCCCGGTTGATGGCGGGCTGGCGACTGCCGTGATACTTGAACACGAGCGAGCTGCCCGCATGCACCCAGACGGTGATGCGCCCGCCGCCAACGCTTGCGTCGTTCTTCCAGCTGAAAGGAAACGGCTCTCCGCGACGGAGTTTCGCCGTCATGACAAGCTGCAGGTGGGTGAGAGCGCGATCCTCGATCTCGGTCTTCTCGTCGCCTTCGTAGAGGAACTTGCCCATCGTCGTCGTCCTTCGTTAGCCACAGATTCGATTTCATGCAGCGTCAAATGGAATGGACGCGTGTAGGAAACAATTATCTCACAAGGGAGCGTCCCCCTCGGAAAGCCGTCAGGGCTACTGGGCCAGGACCGTGCTCTCTACTTCGGCCGGCCCGTCGATGACTTCATCGACCAGCATGATCCCGCCTGACGAGCTCGCTTCGATCATCAACGCTTGCATCCACTTCGCGTTGAGTTCCGGGGTCTCGGTGTCGTCGAAGATGAACCGGAGTGGAATCGAAGGGTGAAGCCAAATCGTCGACCGCCCAGGCGCGTCGCCGTCGGGATGATGCCAGGACAGGGTGAAGCTCTCATTGCGTCGCAACTTCGTCGCGATGGCGACCTTAAGATGCGCGAGCGCACGGTCCTCGATGTGGATCTCGCTGCCGCCGCCATACTGAATCGTTCCCATGAGTTGAAGATAACGGACTTCTCGGGCGTGCCTTGCCATGAGCCCCAGGCATAATCAGCCGTGCGCGACAAGGCTGTCTCTTCTGCAGCAGATGCACAGCAATGATCGGGCGCGATTAATAGACTTCTTGAGCGAGTGGATTCCTCGACTCTCGCGAGGCCGGTCAGCTGACAGCGCTGGGGCTGCGGGCACGGAAGGGCGTGCACCCGTACAGACTGACGGCCTCCGCCCTATCTCCGCGGCGGGGGTGGCGGAATCAGGGCAATGCGAGGAACGACCGGGAGACGTCCGCAGCCCCCATGGGCAATCCATGGGGGCTGGCCCCGCGCCGGATCTGGAGAGAGGCGCGAGGAGCGGGAACCGCAATCGAGCCCGCTCTCACCAGTATGCGACACATGACAGACCGGCGGCGGGTATCTCGACCTTGGAGGAGCAAAGCCGACCTGCCCCGTGGAGCCGATTCGCCTCCGGTTTTTCATGCCGCTGACGGCGCATTGGTTCCCGGACAGCAAGACCAGCACTTCGTATGCCTGCGAGCAGCTGCAGCCACCCGATGAGATGTGAGCTCATCGTTACCGCACCTCACCTCTCAGTCGAAGTCAGGCGCCTCCCACCATTTCTCATACCGATAATCGTCACGTTCAACGGGCGCCGGGGCGGCGTCCCAAAATTGCTCCCGAGCGTGAGCCAAGCACGCGAGCGTCAACGCATCGCGCGCTTCACTGAGCGCCTTCTGGACGGTCGTCACGAAGATGCTCTTGTGGGGCGATGAACTGGGATTCCCGAAGTGGTCGTCGTACACCCGGTCCATAGCCGTGTAGTAGATCCGCTGCCCGTTGAGTCTGAGGAGCTTTTCTTTGGTGCTCTCCGGAAGCCCGTTCGGAATGTCGATGGTGAGCTCGGCGAAGGAGCTAGCCTCGTTGGTGGTGAGAGTCACACCCCAAGGGTCGGGCTCGCCGAGGAGGCGGACGCTGTAAAGCAGGGCGCCGGCAACACCCTCGGTCGGCGCCTGCTCGCGCGTGGGAATCGAGTCGCGCCTTTCTTTGTCGTAAAGGCCCTCAGTTTCGGTGCAGCGAGACGCTACATCCGCGGTCGAGTGTGGATGGTCGGTCGTGGTCATGTCGGCTCCAAGAATAGGTTGATCGTGACCCCCTATGCGCGAGGTGGACCGAGACGCATCGTTTGCATAGGTAACTCACCCTCATGGCTCGTCGCTGCCACGCCGCCAACCCATAGCTGGAGCCAATCTTCCAAGGCTTCGGCAACGCTCGTTCAGCGCTGGCGGGAATCGGACGCCGCTTCGGCGCTGGGGTTACCCTCAGACCTCCGACGCAGCGTGCGGTCTCTCCGCGCGGCTTGACCGATCCCGACCGGAGTCCCCCACTGTTGCCGGGTGCAGCACGCCAACCTTCGAAATGACCAGGCGTTGCCAAGAGCACCTTGGCTGGAGTTCTGCCTACTCTCGGTTGGGATCGGAGGGGGTTGGCAAGGTTGCCAAGTAGTAGGTAGTTCTCATGAAGAGAAGAAGTAAAGTAGTAGAGATAGAGGCAACTTCTCTTTCGAATCCTCTATAGGGGTGTGGTCCGCACTTGCCAACCTTGGCAGAGCGAGCTACGTCCCTACTCCCGACAGGGATCGCGTGCCCTTGCGGGCTTGGCACGCCAGTCGACCACCTTGGATTCGATGCACGCACGTGCGGATCTGGCGACGACGCATCGATGTGCCGCAGGGTATAGGGCGAGAGAGAGTCGCGGAGAACACGTCCCCGGTCGAAGCAAGCCCGAGAGCTGCCGAGCGGCCGCGACCGTAGCAGGAGGCTTCGTCCTCGCGCCGGGGCCAGTGTTCACCGATCCAAAGTTCCATAGCAAGGACGCAAAACTCCAACCTCCTGGGTGCGGCTCTAAGCTCGCGGCGGCGGTCGCCCCGTTTCGCGTGCGCCATTGGCTACTCGGAGAAGGTCCCGCACACAGTCCGTCGTTCGACCAGGCCCGTCATCGCAAAGCTCCTGCCGCCAGTATCTGTCGGACACTGGGCGTCTCCATCGTTAGGGTCCGCAGATCGAGAATCCCGACGTTCCCTTCGTGGCCGTCGCGGCCAAGGCTCGCTACGCGGCGCCCGTCGTCCGTGGTTCCACCTCCCGCGACGTGCATATGGCCGTGCATCAGCAGCTCCGGGTGTACGGCGTCCCAGACACGTCTGACCCGCTCGCGGGACTGCGCCGACTCGGCGAGAGTCTCCTCAGGGAACCCCATTGGGTTTGTACGCAAGATCTCCCGCACCGCGCGAACCGGCGTGCGCGCGGGCGACTCGTGCGTCAGCATTAGATCAGCACGCCCACCGGAGATGGCGGAGGCCACGTGGGCTTCGGTGATGACCTCGTCCGCCCACCAGCCGGCACCGTCAACACGCCAGAGGCGGTCTACCGATGCAGCGCCGCCGAGGGAGATGACCGACCGCCCTCCGATGGTCAGCCGCGCGGGCCGAGGTAGGAGCCAGGTGATCTCGGACACGCGAACGGCTCGGTCGCCCAGGATTCCGGAAACCTGATCCCACGGTTCGTGGTTACCGAGCGTGACGAGGATCCGGTTGATCTTCGCCTCGACGAACGCATCATCAGTCGCGCTCGTATCCATCCACCAGTCGCCGAGGTGCAGCAGCGTAGTCACGCCGGGCGCCAGTACCGGCAGGGCCCGAGCGACTGTCCGAGCCCAGCTGATGTTTCCGTGCCAGTCCCCGCACACCGCCACGCGCCGGTCGGACAACGTAATGTCCGACGCATACTCGAGCGCTTCCATGAGCCCTCCTCGAAGAGTGGTTGCATCTTAGCGAAAATGCGGAAAGTATTCCGCATATGAGCTATTCGGCGTGTCGGAGGACGGTGTGGACGCCGGCGTAGGGAGCGCCAGCGCGTTGCGCCTGCGCCTGGCGCTGCTTCTTGCGGTGGAGGTCACGCTCCACCGCACGGATGTACTCCGCCGATTCGCCTCGCATCATCCAGTAGTCCAGGCGCGTGCCGATCAGGAGACGCAGACGAGCGAGATCAACCATCTGCATGACGACGCGCCCCGCCAGCATCTTCTGGAGACGGTGGTACTCGACCTCGAGATCTTGAGCAAGATCTGTGACCTTCTTTCTCTTCTCGGTCAGGTACAACTCGCGAACCCCGCGCGAGATGTTGTGCTGCGAGATCGATGCATCGAGTTGTGCCCGTCTATCCAGGGTCCAGTCGTCTTCGATCAGGCGCCACACGGCCCTAGGCCGCCGCCCGAAGTCGCGAGGCTCGATCAGGAAGTCACGGGGTACATATCGGGGGTCTGACACTCCGAAAATATATCTAAAAGACCTATGAAGAGCGAAAAGACCCAATGTTTGACGCGTTCCGTCTCGGACACGCTTTCTCCCGCGCACAGGGGATGACATGACCAAGTACCAGACTCTCAAGAAGACTACGGGCGATGGCTTCGACCGCATCCAGTGGTTCGACAAGAAGCTGAATACGCACACCATTCGGGCGAACGACCCCGTCACCGCGCTCACGGTCGCTCCTGGCGAACGCACCCGCAAGCCGGGCAAGTGGAAGGGCCAGAAACCCTACCAGGGCCACTATTGGTGCGCCGGGTCGCGGAACAGCGTCTTCCACGAATCCATGGCCGAGTATGCCGGCATGATGCTCATCGACCACCTGTACGACATCGTCGCGGTCCACGCCCAGCCCATGCTGATGACGTTCTTCGACGGCGTTCACTGCTACCCCGACTTCCTCGCCATCGAAGCCGACGGAACCCGACACGTCATCGAGGTTCACCCGAAGGCACTCATGAAGCCCGAGGACGAGATGAAGTTCACGCACGCCGCCCGGGTCTGCGAAGTCCTCGGATGGCGGTTCACGCTCATCGACCAGCTCAGCGACACCGTCCGCATGAACCTGGAAATGATGAGTCGCTACCGCCATCACCGCTACACGCCGGCTCAAGACGTCGAGGACCTCATCCTTCGCGCGGCGAAGAACCACGACACATTCGGCGGTCTGCGCCACGCACTCGTCACGGACAAACCGGGCGAGCTCATCCCGTTCCTCTTTCACCTCATGTGGAAAGGGGAACTCACCTTCGACCTCACCGCCCGCTTCACCGAACACACGCCGCTCACCGCAGCGTGACCTTACCCCGGAGAAACACAATGATTACGCGCCGCACCATCGTCCTCGGTCAGACCATCCACCTCGAAATCGGTGACTTCACGGTCGTTAGCTACGCGAACGGCAGCTACCGCCTCCGCGACGAACTCACTGGCGAGTACCAGGTCGTCCACCATTCGGAGCTCGCCCAGCAGCTCCCGCCAGGAGAGTCGCTGGGGACGGCCGACCCCGTCGATAGCTGGCCCGTGCAAGACATCCTCGACGGTCTCAAGCCAGCGAAGAGGGCCCTCATCCCCTACCTGCAGCAACTCATCGACGGCACCCCCGTCGACGGCGGTGAGCCGAACCCCAACTTCACGCTCGACATCTCCAAGACCAAGCGCCTCGACTACACCGTCGAAGCGCTCGGCAAGGTCGGTATTGACATGCCCCTCGGCTCGCTGAAGCGCGACCTCGGCAAGTTTGAGAAAAAGGGCATCGCCGGTCTCGTCGACCGACGCGAAGGGCGAAAGGAGGCGGCGTTCGCGCGCGTGCACGAGGAGGTGCAGCGGGCGTTGGCGGAAGTCCTCGTCAGCTACAAGAACAAATCCACGGTCACGTACACCGCCATCCGCGCCGAACTCGAGGTGCTGCTGATGGACCGGTTCCCGGCCCAGGAGCACCGCCCGAAGACGCCGTCGCTTTCCACCATCGAGCGTCTCGTCAAGCACATGAGCGGCGACCAGAACCCGACCATTCCTGCGAAGCGCCGCGAGACCGCAGCTCTGTCTCCGACGGGCATGCACAAACCCCGCCTCGTGTTCGGCCCGGGCGACGAGTGCCAGATGGATGCGACCACGCTCGACATCTTCGTACGGATGCCTAGCGGCAAGGTGGACCGCCCCCATCTCACAGCGCTCGTCGATAAGCGCACCCGGTCAGTCATCGGACTTAACCTCACCGAATCCGACCCGACCAGCATCGACCATGCCGTGCTCCTGGCGAAGGCGCTCGTGCCGCGCAGGCTCCGCCCGTGGGCGAAGGACTACGACTCCTTCGGACTGCCGCGGATGCCGTGGACGAAGCACCTGTCCAAGAAGCAGATGGAAACCTTCGACTCTTACTGTCCTTACATCTTCCCGACCCGCATCCTCATCGACAATGGTCAGGACTTTCGCGGCACGGTCTTCGGGCTGGCTTGCGAGAGGTACGGCATCTCCCTAACCCAGGCACCCATCCACGACCCGACGGCGAAGGCCGTTGTGGAGCGCTTCTTCGGCACCGTGAAGACCAAGTTCTGCCAGTTCGTCCCCGGCTTCTCGGGCGGCAACTTCGCGAACAAGGGCGCAGACACGGTCAAGGGCGCGCTTCTCACCCTCGCCGAACTCAGTCAGCTCCTCGAGAAGTGGACGTGCATCGTGTGGCAGAACCGTCGTCACGCAGGCCTCGAAGACGACTACGAAGAGGGCCTGGACCACTCCCCGAATAGCATGTACGCCGCATGCATCGACCTCACCGGTCACTTCGTTCTCGCCTACGAAGAGGAGGACTTCATCAATCTCCTCCCGACCAAGGAGCGCACGGTTCAGGCCGGTGGCATCGAGTTCGACGGCCGTAAGTACGACAGCCCTCATCTCGCCCCGATGCGTAACCGCACGCGAGGCAGCGACAAGGCCACGCCCAAGGTCGTCATCCACTACGACCCGAGCGACGAGCACCGCATCTGGCTCCGCTGCCCCGACGACTCCGGCTGGATTACCTGCCACTGGACGAAGGAACGAGGAATGGCTCGTCCGCTCGACGAGGCCATCGCCCTCGAAGCACACCGGACCGCACTCGACAGTATCTCCTTCAGCGACGCGGAGGCGGACGTGATGATGGTCCGTTTCCGTAACCAGGCAATCACCGACTCCACCGACGCCGTCGAACAGGCGGCGCGAGACAAGAAGAAGGAAGAAAAGGAACAGAGAGCCGCAAGCATTCTCGCGAACGTCCTCACCCCCGACACCGACAGCAGCAATGACTTCGCCAATTTCGCGGCGCTGGAAGTTGCAGCCCGCTAAACCGAAGGAAGCACAGAACATGAACAGCAGCTTTGAGCTCCTCGGCCACTTCGACCAGAGAGAGGTGCTTCAGCAGCTACTCGAGAACGAAGTAACGCTGAACGCCGAGCACGTCACCGCCGCCGAGTACAAGGGCTGGAGCAGCGCAAAGAAGCGGGCGTTCGACATCGAGCGCAGCGACCGTATCGCGGACTCCATCGTCATCATCACCCCCGCCCTCCAGCAGCTGAGCCTCGCGTATAAGCGCGCCGCCCGCGTCGCGCACCGTCCGGTCGGGCGGACCGGCATCATTCTCGACGGAGAGCCGACGACCGGGAAGACCACCGCCGCCATTCGTTTGGCAGGCGAAGCCTTCCGTCGACACATCGAGCGCCACCCGAGGTGGAAGGAAGATGGGCACGTGCCGGTGGTGTACCTCGAAATCCCGCCGAAGTGCACGGGGAAGACGGTCATGGGCCGCATCCTGACCTTCTTCGGTGTTCCTGTCGTCCCTCGGATGACCCTGGAGGAGCGCACCGCGGAGGTCACCCGACTGTTCGCGAGGTCTCACACGTGCCTGGTCATCTTCGATGAGATTCAGAACCTGGCTCAGTCGGCATCGACGGGGCGGTTCGAGAGCGCTCAGGCCATCAAGAACCTGATGAACAACGTCAAAGCCGTTCCGATGTACGTCGGCTTCGACCTGAACTCCTCCGCGTTTACCAACGACGAACTCGGCGCCCAGTTCGCCTCACGCTGCGCGCCGGTTCGCCTTGAGAAACTCAACATCAAGACGCCCAAGGGCCGCCAGCTGTGGGGTGGCGTCATCGTCAAGTTCGAAGAGCAGCTCGGCTTGATGGCTCACCCGCCGCAGACGCTGCTCAAGGAAGCCGAGTACCTCTGGAATCGTACGCGCGGCTCCATCGCCGCGCTCTCCCGGCTCCTGACGACTGCCGCCCTCGACCTCATCGAAGCGGGCGACCCTGACGCCGAGCTCATCACCAAGGACCTGCTGGACACAATCCCGCTGGACCTCACCTCAGAACGACTGCTGTCCGCGGCGAACCGTGAGGTCGAGGAGGCATCCCGTGCTGCCTGAGCGTTCCTGGCCGTTCCACGTCCGCCCCGGCTCGTTCGAAACCGTGGACAGCTATCTGCAGCGCCTGCGCGCCGCGAACTTCGTGAGCGATGTCGCGTGGGGCGGTTGGCTGAAGGCGGCGGTGCGCGCCACCGGTCTCGGACGCAACGACGCGGTGCCACTCATCGCAGAGACCGTCGGCGGCCTCAGCACCGGCCATTTCGCCCGAGACTCGGCCGCACTCCCGCGCCACGCTGACGGTGAGTCTTGCGTCAGCTGCGTCACTGGACTCGAGGACCGATTCGGGTGCAAACGCTGCACCCCGGGAGAACGCATCGAGCAAGGGGCTCATGACGGCCCGCGCGTCTGCCGCCGCCACCTCATGTGGGTAGGCCCCGGTACAGCGCCTGAGGACCAGTACCTCGTCGGTGTCGAGGCACTCCGCGCTGACCGCCTATACCGCCGATTGCGCAAACAGGAGGTGCTGGACGCTCATCGTCTCGCAGAGATTCTCGGGTGCGTCGACGAATGGACCGAGGCGGAGGACACCTCACTCGACTCTGCACAGCGGTTCACCCTGGCGGTGCGCCTCGGCCAGCTGGTGTTCCGACCCCGAGCGCTCGATAGGTATGCAGACCGCGACGTAGAGGCGCAAGAACGCTACAGAACGCTCTCCACGGTCGTCAGCGACATCGCGCACACCGAGTCGTGCGTCGTGCTCGTCGACGCCCTCTGGGTTCTCATCCGGACGCTCGGACACCAGGACCAAAGCAACCCGCACTCGTTCGTGTGTACCCCAAAAGGGAAAAACGTCGACGAGCATGCGGAACTCGCGCAACTTCGCACATGCCGGCTCACTCGCGCGGAGCACCTCCATATGACCCAGTACGTGTCGTCACGAAAGCCCGGCACGCGCCGCGACCGCATCCGTCACGAGTTCCAACTCAACGATTATGTCTGCGCCCGAGGCCACCTGTTTGCGTCACGGATTCGAGTGCTTCGCACCGCGAAGAAGAGCGGCGGGTGCGGCTACTGCGCCAACCGGAAGCCCCTCGCTGGCTTCAACACTCTCGCCGACACCCACAAACACCTGATTCCCGAGTGGGACTGGAAAATGAATGGCGAACTCCGCCCCGAGCACGTCATC
This sequence comes from Microbacterium meiriae, assembly GCF_025143875.1. Taxonomy (NCBI): domain Bacteria; kingdom Bacillati; phylum Actinomycetota; class Actinomycetes; order Micrococcales; family Microbacteriaceae; genus Microbacterium; species Microbacterium meiriae. The sequence continues at coordinate 94,360 of NZ_JAMBDU010000006.1, forward strand.
GCGGGCTCCGCAGATAAGGTGCATTGGCGCTGCTCGGTCGGTCACTCGTTCGAACAGAGCTTGAACAACCGGAGCAGTAAGGGCGTGGGGTGCCCCGTGTGCTCCAACAAGGTGGTTGACGCAGCAGTCAACGCGTTCTCCGTCACCCACAGCGACATCGCCTCTACCTGGCACCCCACTCTCAACGGCGACCGCACACCTGAGGACTACGTCGCCGGGTCAGAGCAGGTCGCCTGGTGGTTCTGCCCGACGCACGGCGAGTACAGGATGCTCATCTCGAGGCGCACGTCCGGTGGGTCGTGTACGTACTGCAGTCGCCAGAAAGTTCACCGCACAAGCTCGCTCGCGGTCACGGACCCTGCTGTCGCGGCCCGCTGGCATGGGTCGTTGAACGGGGACCTGACCCCGTACGACGTGCTGTCGGGCTCGGGTGAAAAGGCCTGGTTCGTGTGCGCCGAGAGCCATGACTACTACGCACCGATTCATGGGCAGACCATCGGTAGGGGCTGTAATGTCTGCGCGGGCAGAGTAGTGACCGCTCAGAACTCCCTGCGCACGATGTTCCCAACTCTCGCCGACGAGGTCCACCCGAGCAAGAACGGTTCGTGGAACGCCGACAACGTAAGCGGCAAGAGCGGACGCACGCTCATCTGGCTCTGCAAGGAGGGCCATGACTGGCCCGCGATGGTCAGCGTACGTGCACGGCAGGGCACCGGTTGCCCGTTCTGTTCCAACACCCGAGTGTGGCCGGGATGGAACGACTTGGCCACCACTCGCCCGGACTGGCTTTCTGAATGGGATTGGGAGGCGAACGGGCATATACGCCCGACGGACGTCGCCGCCGGGACGAGGACGAAGCTCCACTGGAAGTGTCCTCAATCACACACCTGGGAGGCTAACGGGAGCGACCGCCTCAGGGGCAGCGGCTGCCCGACCTGCGCTAACAAGCGTGTCCTCGTCGGCTGGAATGACATGGGCACGACACGGCCGGACCTCGTCGAAGAGTGGGACTGGGTCGCCAACGGGACTTTGACTCCGCAGAGGGTGGTCGCGGGGACTCATCTGCGTATTCATTGGAAGTGCGCTCTAAACCATGCGTGGATGGCGACGGGCAACAGCCGCGCTCACCGAGGCTCAGGCTGTCCGATCTGCCATGCGCTCACTCACCCGGACAGCATCTCTCCAACGCGTTACAAGCCAGAGGAATGAGTTCATGTGGCTGTCGTAGAGCGGCGCAAGTCGTTTGCTAGTTGTTGTTGGCCAGGAGGTTAGCGACGGACCCCAACGGTCGAGACGGGCTCACGCTTCCCTGCTAGGGCGGATTCAGTTACTCGGTCAGTCGTGAGATGAGGAGTTGGTCGAGGCATTCCCAGGCGCGGCTGTCGATGCCTTGGTGTCCGGTGAGGATGTCGACGCTGCAGGAGTCGTCGGATGTGACTGCGCAGTTCGGTGTCGATGCGATCGATCTGTTCGGAAGCGGCATTGGCGTCGGCGTTCAGGACGTCGGGGATGCGGGCCAGCGGGACACCGGCCTGGGCGAGGGTGACGATGCGCGTCAGGTCGATGATCGCCTGCGCGTCGTAGCGCCGGTATCCTGAAGCGTCCCGTTCCGGTTCGGGCAGTAATCCCTTGGCATGGTAAACGCGGATGGCCTTCGTGGACGCGCCTGCGTGGGCGGCGAGCTGCCCGATGGTAAGCGTCCTTCATTGTCTCACTTGACCTTGCCCCAAGGACAAGGTCGCACGCTGGCTGCTTGACCGATCACGACTTCGATGAAGACTCCCTCCGCGCACTCGCGGACGAGGGCAACGAGACCGCGCTAGACCGGCTCGCCGACCTCGCCGATGCCCGAGGCGACCTGGACGCGCTGTCTGAACTGCTCGATGAGGGCAGTGAGCACGCCGGCCGTCTGCTGACCCGCCGCGCCGTGGAGAATCGTGACCTGCGTGAGCTGCAGCGGCTCTCCGACGCCGGCAGCCCGGACGCCGGCACGGAGTTGGAACGACTCCTGGCTGAGGGTCGCCAACCATGACCGGCAGCGCGTCCGGACCGACGCTTGCAGCACGGCGGGCCGATACGGCCGCACCCGCCATTGTCGTGACGGGCGTGCGAAAGGCGTTCGGGAAGAACATCGCGCTAGACGAGTTGCCTCGATAGCGATTCACCGGGGCCGGCCGTCGCTAGTGCGGGCGCGGAATGATCGAACGGCAGCACGCGGCACCTGGTACCGAGCGCTCGCTGACCCTTCTTGCCGCAACCCAGCGAGAGCTACGATCGGGTGTAGAGATGGACCGCGAGACCAGCCTCCAACTTCCAGATGGTGCGAAGGTCGGGCCACGACTCACCCAGCAGGATCCTCCGGATCGTGCCTTCATCAAGCCCTACGTCGCGGCCGACCGCGCGGACCGCCCTCTCCCCAATGGCCGCCCGCAGATTTTGGGCGAAGCGACGCGCAGCCTCGCCCGCTGGATCATGGGACGGCTCGTTAGGCCAGTGCGGCGACAGCATGGCAGGAGTCGCTCGTGCTCCCTTACGTTCCATTCCACAACCTCCCAACCCGGGACCCGTGTAAATACCGGGATCAACTACGTCGTTCTGGATCAACTTCGCTGAGTCGACTCAGCTTCGATTGAAGAAAAAGCACCTTCAGTGACGTCTCATATCAGTCCACCAGGAGCGCGGGCTCTTCGAGGATGGAGGCGACGTCGGCGATGAAGCGGCTCATGCCATCGCCGTCGATCACGCGGTGGTCGAACGAGCCGGCGACCGTGGTCACCCAGCGCGGGCGCACCTCGCCGTCGACGACCCAGGGCTTCTGGCTGATCGTGCCCATGGCGACGATGCCGGCCTCGCCCGGGTTGATGATCGGAGTGCCCGCGTCCATCCCGAACACGCCGATGTTCGTGATGGTGATCGTGCCGTTCTGCTGGTCGGCCGGCGGGGTCTTGCCCTCGCGTGCTGTGAGCGTGAGCCGGTTCAGGGCGCGGGCGAGATCCTTCATGCTGAGGTCCTGGGCGTCCTTGATGTTCGGCACGAGCAGACCCCGGGGCGTGGCTGCGGCGATGCCGAGGTTCACGTAGTGGCGCACGGCGATCTCGGCACCGGCCTCGGTGTCGATCCAGGCCGCGTTGACCATCGGCGTCCGGCGCACCGCCCAGATCACCGCGCGAGCCATGATGAGCAGCGGCGAGACCTTGATGTCGGCGTAGTCCGGCGAGGCCTTGAGGCGCTTGACGAGTTCCATCGTGCGGGTGGCGTCGATCTCCTTCCACACCGTGACGTGCGGGGCGGAGTACGCGCTCTGCACCATCGCCGACGACGTCGCCTTGCGCACGCCCTTCACGGGGATGGACTCGGTGCGGTCGTCGCCGGCCGCCGACGGGCGCACGGGCGCGAGGCCGCGCGCCAGGCCGGACGGGGCCTGCGGGGCCGGGACGGTCTCCTCGCGCACGCTCCCCCACTCCGGGGTCTCGATGTTGCGGAAGACGCTGGCCTGCGAGGCGTGCTTCATGACGTCGTCGCGGGTGACCTCGCCGTCGGCACCCGTGGGCGTCACGCTCGTGAGGTCGACGCCGAGGTCGCGGGCGAGCTTGCGGATCGGGGGCTTCGCGATCACGCCGACCGACGACCGCACGGGGCGCTCGGCCGGGCGCTTGCGCCGCGAGGTCGCGCCGCTTCCGGAGCCGTAGCCGACGAGCACCGACCCGCCGCCCTCCTCGGGCGCGGGCGCCTCCGCCGTCGCGACGGTGCCGGGCGCCACCGAACCGTTCCCCGAGCCCGCCGCAGGGTCGGTCACGAAGGTGATGATCGAGGTGCCGACCTCGACCGTCGCCCCCTCGTCGACGAGCAGCTCGCCGACCACGCCCGCGTGCGGGGAGGGCAGCTCGACCAGGGACTTCGCGGTCTCGATTTCGCAGATGACGTCGTTGATGGCGACCCGGTCACCCGGCGCCACCTTCCACGCGACGATCTCGGCCTCGGTCAGCCCTTCGCCGACGTCCGGAAGGGGGAAGTTCTGCGTGCTCATGCGGAGTCCTTTCGTGGGCCGCGTTCGTAACTCAGGAGACTCGATCCGGGGCGCGCCCCTGCGCCCGCGCTGGACGGGTAAAGGGGGCGGTTGTCCTGAGTTGTGAACATGGAACGTCGGTGTCAGTAGGCCAGGGAGCGGTCGACGGCTTCGAGGATGCGATCGGCGTCCGGCAGGTACGCGCCCTCGAGCTTCGCGGGCGGGAACGGGGTGTCGTAGCCGGAGACGCGCAGCACCGGAGCCTCGAGGGCGTAGAACGCGCGCTCCATGACGGTCGCGGCGATCTCGCTGCCGAGGCTCGTGAATCCCGGGGCCTCCTGCGCGTAGACCATGCGGCCCGTCTTGCGTACCGACCCGAGGATCGGCTCGTAGTCCACCGGCGACAGCGAGCGCACGTCGACGACCTCGCAGCTCGTGCCCTCGGACTCGGCGAGGGCGGCGGCCTGGAGCAGCGTCGTCACCATGGCGCCGTGTCCGACGAGGGTCACGTCCGTCCCGGTCCGCACCACCCGCGAGGAGTGCAGCGGGACGGCGGGAGCGTCGAGCTCGACCTCGCCCTTCGGCCAGTACCGGCTCTTCGGCTCCAGGAAGATCACCGGGTCGTCCGAGGCGATGGCCTCCTGGATCATCCAGTAGGCGTCGTTCGCGGTGGACGGCGACACCACGCGCAGACCGGGGGTGTGCGTGAAGTACGCCTCCGGGCTCTCCTGGTGGTGCTCGACCGCGCCGATGTGCCCGCCGTACGGGATGCGGATCACGACGGGCAGCCGCAGCGACCCCTCGTGCCGGTTGGTGAGCTTGGCGAGCTGGGTGGTGATCTGGTCGAACGCGGGGAAGACGAAGCCGTCGAACTGGATCTCGACGACGGGACGGAACCCGGCCATCGCGAGGCCGATCGCGGTGCCGACCAGGGCCGACTCCGCGAGCGGGGTGTCCAGCACGCGCTGCTCCCCGAAGTCGCGCTGCAGGTGCTCGGTGATGCGGAACACGCCGCCGAGCTTGCCGATGTCCTCGCCCATGAGGAGGACTTTCGGGTCGTCCTCCATCGCCTTGCGCATACCGGCGTTCAGCGCCTTGCCGAGCGGCATGGTCTCCCGGGTCACTGGCCCTCTCCTTCGAACGACGCCTCGTAGCGGGCGCGCCAGGCTTTCTGCTCCTCGATCAGCGGATGCGGCTCGCTGTACACGTGGTCGAACATGAGGTCGGCGCGGGGCGGGCCGAGCTGCACGGTGCGGGCGCGGAGGTCTTCCGCGGCGTCGGCGGCCTCGGCGTCGACCTCGGCGAAGAAGCCCTCCTCGGCGCCGCGGTTCTCCAGGAACGCGCGCATCCGGACGATCGGGTCGCGCCCGGCCCACGCGAGCTCCTCGTCGTCGCCGCGGTACTTCGTGGGGTCGTCGCTGGTCGTGTGCGCGCCGAGCCGGTAGGTCACGGCCTCGATGGCGCGAGGGCCGCCGCCGCCGCGCGCCTCGTCGAGGGCCACGCGGGACACCGCGTAGCTGGCGAGGACGTCGTTGCCGTCCACGCGGACGCTGGGGATGCCGTACCCGGCGCTGCGCTGCACGAGCGGCACCCGGGACTGCGTGGTGACGGGGACCGAGATGGCCCAGTGGTTGTTCTGCAGGAAGAACAGCGTCGGGGCCTGGTAGCTGGCCGCGAACACCATCGCCTCGTGCACGTCGCCCTGACTGGAGGCCCCGTCGCCGTAGTACACGACGACCGCCTCGTCGCGCTCGGGGTCGCCGGTGCCGGTGCGCCCGTCGAACGTGAGACCCATGGCATAGCCGGCGGCGTGCAGCACCTGGGAGCCGAGCACGAGCGTGTAGAGGCGGGTGTTGCCGTTCTTCGGATCGGTCGGGTCCCAGCCACCGTGGGAGACGCCGCGCATGAGCTTGATGATGTCGACCGGGTCCACGCCGCGGATCCGGGTGACGGCGTGCTCGCGGTACGAGGGGAAGATCGTGTCCTGCGCGCGGGCGGCCCGACCGGAGCCGACCTGCGCCGCCTCCTGTCCGCGGCTCGGCGGCCACAGGGCGAGCTGGCCCTGGCGCTGCAGGTTGGTGGCCTGGGTGTCGATCGCGCGGATGCCCACCATGTCGCGGTAGAACTGCGCGAGCTCGTCGTCGGGGATGGCCTCGATGAGCGGCAGGTACTGCTCCGCGGCCGGCGTCGGGGCGACCTTTCCGGTCTCGTCCAGGACGCGCACGAGGGGGGTCTCAGAGGTGCTCACGGCCCCCACGCTACCCGCGTCGGCATGCCGGGTCACGCATACCTAGGACGCCCTCGTATCTCCCCGGAACCCCGAGATTCCGCGGTTCGCCGGGCGGCGTCGCGCTCAGCGGAGGGTTGCGGCGACCTCCAGCACACGGGTGACGGCCGCCTCCTCGCCGACGGAGATCCGGATGCCGTCGCCGGAGAAAGGGCGCACGATCAGGTCGGCGTCGACGAACGCCGCCGCGACCTCGTCCGTACGCGCGCCGGTCGGCAGCCAGACGAAGTTGCCCTGGGCGTCCGGCACCTCCCAGCCCTGCGCGCGGAGCCCCTCGACGAGACGGGCGCGGCGTTCGACGATCACGGCGACGCGCTCGAGGAGCTCGGCTTCGGCGTCGAGGCTCGCGATGGCGGCGTTCTCGGCCGCGGATGTCACCGACAGCGGGATGCCGGTCGTGCGCGCCGCGTCGAGCACCTTCTCGTGGCCGATCGCATAGCCGACCCGGAGCCCGGCCAGACCGTAGGCCTTGGAGAACGTGCGGAGGACGACCACGTTCGGGTGCGCCTCGAAGACGCGCTCGGCCAGGCCGTCGACGGCGTCGGGGGCGGTGACGAACTCCGCGTAGGCCTCGTCGAGGATGATGAGCACGTCAGAGGGCACGCGGTCCACAAAGGCCGCGAACTCGGCGGAGGTGACGATCGGGCCGGTCGGGTTGTTCGGCGTGCAGACGATGATCGCACGCGTGCGGTCGGTCACGGCGTCGGCCATCGCGTCGAGGTCGTGGCGGGAGTCGGCGGTCAGGGGCACCTGCACCCCGGTCGCCCCGGCGACGAGCGGCAGGCTCGGGTATGCCTCGAACGACCGCCAGGCGTAGACGACCTCGTCGCCGACGGAGGCCGTGGCGAGCACGAGCTGGTGCAGGATCGCGACGCTGCCGGAGGCGACGTGGACCTGCTCGGGCTCGACCCCGTAGCGGGCTCCGAGCCGCGCACGCAGGCGGCCGGCCGTGGCATCGGGATAGCGGTTGATCGGCGTCGTGTGCTGCAGCGCCTCGACGACCGAGGGCAGCGGATCGAACGGATTCTCGTTGCTGGAGAGCTTGAAGGCCTCGGGACCGGCCTGCTTGCCCTGGCGGTACGGTGCGAGGGAGGCGATGGCGGGACGGATGCGGGGCAGGGTCGGCTCGGTCACGCGTCGAGTCTAGGACGTGTGTCCCGCCACCCTTTCGAGGCGGAGGGTGCGGTGATACCATTCTGGTATGGCTATGACGGTGCGACTCCCTGCGGAACTCGATGCCCGGCTGGGCGAGGTCGCCGCCCAGCGACACACGTCCAAGCATGCGCTGCTCATCGAGGCGGCCGATCGCTTCGTCGCGGACAGCCATCGGTCGGCCCTCGTCGACGCCGCCGTCGACTTCGTGTTCGACAACGACAAGGTCCTCCTCGAGCGACTCGAAGACGCGTGACCGAGTATCTGACTCTGGAGGACGGCCTCCGCATCGTCGGCCGCCTGGGGTTCCACGTCCGGGACGCCGGTCTCCTGGCGTCGGCTCTCGCGCGCCCTGCCGCGTCGCTGTTCGGGGAGGACGCCTACGGCACGCTGGACCGGAAGGCGGCCGCCCTCCTCGAGTCTCTGGCCCGCAACCATCCCCTGTTCGACGGAAACAAGCGCACGGCGTGGACGAGTTTCGTGGCGTTCCTCTGGATCAACGGATGGAAGCACCGCTTCACGACGGACGATGCCTTCGATCTGGTCATCGGCGTCGCATCAGGCAGCATCGACCTCGACGAGTCGGAGCGGCGCATCCGCGAGAACCGGATCCCGGTGGACGACCGCGGCTGACACCGCGAGCCCCGCGTGGGAGACTGAACACATCATGCGCTTCATCATCCGGGTCGTCGTCAACGCGTTCGCCATCTGGGTCGTCACGCTCATCCCCGTGCTCCAGGTCACGGTGCGCGCCTTCCCGCCGGGCGAGACGCTGCAGCTCGTCCTGACGCTCCTCGCGGTGGGAGCCCTTTTCGCGCTGGTGAACACCATCATCGGCACGGTCGTGAAGATCGTCGCCTTCCCGCTGTACATCATCACGTTCGGCCTCATCGGCTTCCTCATCAACGGCTTCCTGCTCTGGCTGACCGCCTGGATCACCAGCAGCTTCGGATGGGGCCTGACGGTCGAGTCGTTCTGGTGGGGTGTTCTCGCCGCCCTGATCATCTCGATCATCAACGGCATCTTCGGCTTCATCCTGCGCCCGCAGAACAAGCGCTCCCGCCGCGACTGACCCGTCCACCGACGTCTGCCGACGCCGCGTGCGGCTCACGGATCGGGGAGCACACGCTCCGCGCGGTACTCGGTGCGGTCGACGGTGACGGCGCGGTCCAGGTCCGCCCAGTAGGCGTCGAGAGCCTCCGCCCGCGGGTCGGCGGAGGCATCCACCATCGCCGCCGTCTCGATGTAGTTCTCCAGCGCATGAGTCTCGAGCGCGAGGTCCTGGCGACCGGCGTCGGGGTCGCCCACCCGACTCGCGGTGAAGCTGTCGGCCGAGCCTGTGCCCTCCCTCGCCCCTCCCGCGGCGAGCGCGGACACCACGTCGTCGGTGTGCCGAAGCTGCACCAGGGTGTGATCGGCGGAGAGCGTCGGCTCCACGGGGCTTCCGGCGGTGATCTGAGTCGTGACCGCGAACGGGCTCTCCATCGCCAGGTGCGCCGCGATCATCCCACCCTGCGAGTGCGCGACCACATCCACCCGATCCCCGGGTCTCGCACCGGCCGCGGCCAGGGCGTCGAGGGTCGCCTGATACGACGCGGACCGGCCCCCGGTGTAGAGCTCGATGTTCGACTTCATGTCCCACGGTTCCGTCCCGCCGGCCGTGCGGAGCGACATCGAGCGGCTACCGGCGAGGTAGGCGACGTATCGCGGCGCCTCACCGGGCATCGTGTACTTCTCGATCGCCACCTGCGCCCCGGAGGCGGAGGGCAGGCGGCGGAGCGCACTCGCCAGTCCGGTCGGCGCGCCGGTCGGCCGCGAGCGGGAGGCCACGGAGACGCGTACCGGATCGGCCGTCGCGCCGAGTGCCATTCCCGGTCGGACGCGCCCGAGTCCCGACGTCACGCCTACGAACGCACCGCCCAGGAAGACCGGTGGGAGCAGACCGGCGGCGTCGTACTGGTCGTCGAGGCCGCGGAACCGCCGGGCATCCGCGGTCCGCTCCAGAGTGTCCGCGAGCGTTCCCACACTCCCGTCCGAGGCGAGGAGCCGCGCCAGGCGCGCCTCCACCGCGGCGGCGGTGGCCGCGTCGGTGTGCGCCAGCGCCTCCGCCCGCGCGCGCAGCTCGACGACCTCGTACGCCTCCGCCATCAGGACGAGGTCGGCGGCCGTCTTCTCGACGCGGGCCGTCAGCCCGTCCAGCGACGTCGCCACGGACCGCAGCGACCAGGCCGCGGGGGCCAGCTCCGTCCACGCCGCCGTGGCGAGCAGCGCCTCGGCGCGCGCCACGGCATCGGCCACCTCCGCCAACACCGGGATGACGCCCCGCACCCGTACCGCGAGGTCGCGAAGCTGCGCGGTGTCCACGGCGATCGCGCCGCCGTGGTCGATGCTGAGCCCGCTCATGCCGCTTCCGCCTCCCTGCGGCACTGCTGCATCATGGCGCGCACCGGCGCCGCGTCCTCGGACAGCCGCCAGAGCGCCATCCGCAGCGCCTCGACCCCCTCGGATTCCCAGGAGCACGCATCACGCAGGGCCGTCAGCACGGACGCCGCCTCGTCGAGTCGCTCCCCGGCCGCATCCAGCTCGGACAGCACTGCGGCGCGCAGCGCGGGGTCGACACCGGGAGAGAGGGCGGTGAGAGGGAAGGACGACATGGATCCACCCTTTCCCCGCCCTTCGTTCCCCGGCTCCGGATGCGCCTCACACGGGCACGGACCGTGGACAGTCGTCGCCCACACACCACGGTGCAGGAGAGTCGAAGGCGGGTCGCGATCCGGGCGGCGCTGTGCAGGAACCGCATCGACCGGCAGAATGGATCCGTGACAGCCCGAGATCCCTTCCGCGTGATCTTCGTCTGCACCGGCAACATCTGCCGCTCCCCCATGGCGGAGGCCGTGTTCCGGGACCTCGCGGAACGGCAGGGTCTCGGTTCCCGGATCGTCTCCCGCAGCGCGGGCACCGGGGACTGGCATCTCGGGGAGCGCGCCGATCACCGCACCATCGATGCGCTCGCCCGTCGCGGCTACGACGGCTCGCTGCACCGCGCCCGCCAGTTCACCGCCGCGTCCTTCGCCGAGAACGACCTCGTGGTGGCCCTGGACCGCACGCACGAGCGCATCCTCCGCGAATGGGCCAGAGACGAGGACGAGGACGGCAAGGTGACCCTCCTCCTCGCCTTCGATCCCGACGCCTCGACCCACGATGTCCCCGACCCCTACTACGCGGGCCCGGAGATGTTCGATTCGGTGCTCGGTATGATCGAGACGGCGACTCGCGGCTTGTTCCGCCAGCTCGAACCCGCCCTGCGCCTGCCCCGCACGCCCCGAACCTTCGGGGCCTGATCAGGAGGATTCCCCTGACTTTCCAGCCTTCGCTCCCGCCGCAGCCCCTCAGCCCCCTCGACGGCCGCTATCGCGGCGCCGTCACCGGGCTCGCCGACTTCCTCTCCGAGGCCGGACTCAACCGCGCCAGGGTCGAGGTGGAGGTGGAATGGCTGATCGCCCTCACCGACCGCTCGCTGTTCGAGACGAGCCCCCTGTCGGGCGACGACAAGGAGCGCCTGCGCGCGCTCTACCGCGACTTCGGGCAGGCCGAGATCGACTGGCTCGCCGAGAAGGAGGCCGTCACGCAGCACGACGTGAAGGCCATCGAGTACCTCGTGCGCGACCGGCTCGCCACGCTCGGCCTCGACCACATCGCCGAGCTGACGCACTTCGCGGCGACGAGCGAGGACATCAACTCCGCGTCCTACGCGCTCACCGTCAAGCGCGCCGTCGAGGAGGTCTGGCTCCCGGCTCTCGACACCGTGATCGCGAAGCTGCGGGAGCTCGCCGTCGAGCACGCCGACGCCGCCATGCTCTCCCGCACGCACGGGCAGCCCGCCACGCCCTCGACCATGGGCAAGGAACTCGCGGTCTTCGCCTGGCGCCTCGAGCGCGTGCGCAGCCAGATCGCCGGCTCCGAGTACCTCGCGAAGTTCTCCGGAGCGACCGGCACCTGGTCCGCTCACCTCGCGGCCGACCCGGACGCCGACTGGCCGACCATCGCCCGCGAGTACATCGAAGGGCTCGGTCTCGGGTTCAACCCGCTGACGACGCAGATCGAGTCGCACGACTGGCAGGTGGAGCTGTACGACCGCGTGCGTCACGCCGGCGGTATCCTGCACAACCTGGCGACGGACATCTGGACCTACATCTCGCTCGGCTACTTCGCGCAGATCCCGGTCGCCGGGGCCACCGGCTCGTCGACGATGCCGCACAAGATCAACCCGATCCGCTTCGAGAACGCCGAGGCCAACCTGGAGATCTCGGGCGCTCTGCTCGCCTCGCTCGGCCAGACCCTCGTCACGAGCCGCCTGCAGCGCGACCTCACCGACTCCACCACGCAGCGCAACATCGGCGTCGCATTCGGGCACTCGCTGCTCGCGCTCGACAACCTGCGCCGCGGCCTGAACGCGATCTCGCTGTCGCGCGACGTGTTGCTCGCCGACCTCGACGTGAACTGGGAGGTGCTAGCCGAGGCGATCCAGACGGTGATCCGTGCCGAGGTCGTCGCCGGCCGGTCGAGCATCCAGGACCCGTATGCGCTCCTCAAGGAGCTCACGCGCGGACACCGGGTGGGCGCCGACGACCTCGCCGAGTTCGTGCAGGGCCTGGAGATCGGCGACGCGGCCAAGCAACGGCTGCTCGCACTGACCCCCGCGACCTACACCGGTATCGCGGAGCGCCTCGCCCGCTGAGCCCGGGGAGCTAGGAGCCGGACTCCCCGGAGTGCTCCTCGACGCTGTCCTTCGGCATGAACGCGGCGGCGATCAGGGTGAGCACGGCGGTCACGGCGACCGCGACGAACACCCACACCGACGCGTGGATGATCGTGTCGGGGTCGTCGGGTCCCGCGCCCTGCGCGATGACGGCGTTGGAGATCGCCCCGAACACCGCCACCCCCACGGCGCTTCCCGCGGACCGTGCGAACGCGTTCATCCCGGTCACCGCTCCGCGCTCGCCCCAGCCGACCGACGCCTGAGCGGCGATGAGGGTCGGCGCGGCACTCCACCCGAGCCCGAAGCCGAGGAGGAACGCGATGCCGGCGACGACGAACGGGTTCGGCCAGGAGGCGACGGCGGCGAGCGCGACGGCGGCGACCGTGGTGATGCTCATGCCGATCAGGGTGGTGCGGCGGAAGCCGATGCGCAGGTACAGCCGGCCGGCGTTCGCGGCGGCGAGCGGCCAGCCGAGGGTCAGAGCAGCCACCGCGAGACCTGACAGCAGCGGAGCGATGCCGATGGACCCCTCGAGGTAGGCGGGGGCGAAGCTCGTCACCCCGAGCATCAACGCCCCGATGCCGAGCGACACGATGGTCGTCGTGAGGATGAGCCGACGTGTGACGAGGCGCAGATCGACGATCGGCTCCGCGACACGGCGCTCGACGAACCCGAAGGCCACCAACGCGACCACCCCGATACCGAAGCAGAGGGCGCTCGGCACCGACAGCCAGGCCCACGCGTTCCCGCCCTCCAGCATGCCGAGGATGAGCGCGGTCAACCCGATCGTGAGCAGCACCGCTCCGCCGTAGTCGATGCTGTGCTTCTGCGTCTGCTTCTGCTCCCGGTAGGTGCGCAGCAGCATCCACCCGGCGATCAGACACAGCGGGACGTTGATCCAGAAGATCCATCGCCAGGCGTCGAGCTGCGCGAAGATCCCGCCGAGCGCCGGGCCCACGACCGAGGAGTTGGCCCAGACGCTCGCGACGTATCCCTGGACCTTGGCGCGTTCGGCGACCGTGTAGATGTCGCCGACGATGGTCATCGACATCGGCGCGACGGCACCGGCGCCGATGCCCTGGATGATGCGGAACACGATCAGCGCCGGCATGCTCCAGGCGAACCCGCAGAGGATCGATCCGAGCAGGAACAGGGCGATGCCGAGCAGGATGATCGGCTTGCGGCCCACCGTGTCCGCGAAGCGGGAGTAGATGGGCACGCTGACGGCCTGCGCCAGGAGGTACACGGAGAACAGCCACGGGAACTGCTGATAGCTGCCGAGGTCGCGCACGATGCTCGGGACAGCGGTCGCGAGGATGGTCGCGTCGATCGCGATGAGGCCGGTGGCGAGCATGAGCGCGCCGAGGATGGGTCCGCGCTCCGACCGGAGTCCGATGGAGGCGCGGTCGACGGAGGCAGTCACTCCAGGGACAAGCGGAAGGACCTCACCGATATTCCGCCCGTATGACGGATCAGGTCGAGGCGGGGCGTCCCGGCTCGTCGGTGGTGCCGTCACCCTTGCCGTCGTCCTCCGCGTCGTAGAGCACGGGACGGTCGATGGTCTTGGTGACGTCGGCGGGGTCGATCGCGAGCATCAGCATCGCGAGGATCAGGAGCGTCGCGATGAAGGCGCCGCCACCCACGACGAGGCTCAACGCCACGGGGGTGAGACCCTCGTAGGTGCCGTTCGCGATGGCCGTGTTCACGCGGAGGGTGAACGCGCCGGTGGAGACGAGAGTGACCACCATGGCGAACACGCCGCAGCCCAGGGCGATGCCGAGCAGGTGGAGGGGACGCAGGATGTCCCGTCGGGTGGGCTTGTCGTCGCTCATCGCTCTCCTCCGTGCTCCACAGGAGCCGCATCGTTCTCGGGGGCGGGAGCGACGTCATCGGCGTCCGCACGCTTCGGGGTGAGGCCGGCGATGCCGAGGAAGACGGCGACGATGGCCGCATACCCTCCGAACATCCCCACGCCGAGGATGATGCCGGACAGCTGGAACGTGCCCGCCTTCTCGATCGTGTACTCCTGGACGAAGCCCGAGGGGATCAGCAGCAGGACGACGGCGAGGAGCAGGCCGAGAGCCCCGACGGTGATCGCGTCGGTGGCGAGCGCTCCCCCGGCGCGGCGGGCCCGGATGCCGGCGAGCAGCTCGAGGCCACCGCTGAGCACACCCCAGGTGATGAGGACGATGAAGAACATGTCGTCCGTGCGCCACGCGGGCACACCGCTCGCCATACCCGCGATGACGCTGACGACCGCGAGGAGGATCGCCGCCCAGCGCGACCCCGTGGGGAGGACGAGCCAGGCCGCGAGGATGTGCACGAGGGCGGTGACCAGCGCGAAGCCGCTGAAGACGGCGAGACCGACCGCGGCGGAGTGATCCGAGGAGAAGGTGATCATCAGGGCGGCGACGGCCGCGAACAACGCGCGCAGCAATTGCACGTGGCGCATGGTGAACGCGCGAGCAGGGGCAGACATAACGGCCAGATCCTCCGGGGTTTCCCCCCAGTCTACGCGGGGCCGCGAGCCGCACGCGCCCGGGGATGCTCGTGAAGCCCGGCGGATCTCCCCAGATCGATTGCCGGGCTTCACGACATACGCAGCAAGGGGGGCATCACTGCGTCGGGCCGCTGTCGCCGGGTCGGGCACCCTCCCCGCGACATCGCAGCCCCGTGACCCACATGCCCACCTGGTCCCCTGAGGTGCGCGCGTGCGGTCTTATGCTCACTGTAGAGGTGTGTTCTTCACATACCGGGCGGGGGCTGTGATGGGTTTTGGGGACGGCGAGAGGAGAGCGGCGACGCCGGACGCGTTCGCCGCGGCGCTGCGCGATGCGATCAATGCGAGACCGGTGACGCTGTCGTGGTTGCAGCGGCAGCTCCGCGACCGGGGCAACCGCGTCTCGATGGCCACGCTGAGCTACTGGCGCTCGGGGGCCCGTCGCCCGGAAGGACCGCAGTCCCTCGCCGCCCTCGCCGACATCGAGGACCTGCTGTGCCTCGAATCCGGGGCGTTGAGCCGTCTCCTCCGTCCGCACCGCACAGGACCCCTGGGACCGCAGGGGTTCCCGCTGGAGCAGGTCGACATGGAACGGGCCGTCCGCGAGGTCTACGCCGCCCTCGGCGCCACGTACCCGGACCCGTCGCGGGAGCTCACCGTCCATTCCGTCACGGACGTCGACGCCGACGGCGAGGTGTCCTCCTGCCTCACCCGCAGCATCGTGCAGTCGACGAGCGGCGTGATCACCGCCATCCCCGTCCTCGACCTCACCCCCGGCGTGCCCGGGCCTCCGCCGCGGCTCACGGCCGTGGCCGGCGGACGGGTCACCGCGCGCTACTCCCACCCGAACGGCGAGGCGCACGGTGCGCTGATCGAACTCGACGTCCCGCTCGAAGCCCCGGACACCGCGGTCGTCGAGTGGTCGGTGCAGTACGAGCCGGGCCACCCGTCGGATCGGGAGACCGGTCACGCCCTGTCCCGCCAGGCCCGGGAGGTCCTGGTGTGGACGCGCTTCCACCCGGATGCCGTCCCGGACTGGTGCGACGAACTCGTCGAGACCGCCGGAGGCACCGTCGTCACCGCGCTCCCCCGACCTCGGGGCACGTCGGTGCATCAGGTCCGTCGGGCATTCGGCCCCGGCGCCCTCGGTCTGCGCTGGGGGTACGGTCCTCGCGGAGGCGATCAGCCCGGCTGATCCCCCGTCGCGACCGGCCGCCCCGGGGTGTTCGACCACTGGCTCCAGGAGCCGGGGAAGACCTTCGCCGGGATGCCGACCTCGTGGAGCACCAGAGCCGTGTGCGCCGCCGTGACTCCCGACCCGCAGTAGGCCGCCACCGGCGTCTCCGGGGTGACCCCGACCTCGGCGAGCGTCGCCAGCACCGTGTCACGGTCGCGGATGCGCCCGTTGTCGTCGAGGTGCCGCGTGGTGGGGAGGTTCCGGGCGCCGGGGATGTGCCCGGCGATCGGGTCGAGCGGCTCGGTCTCTCCGCGGTAGCGCTCCGGGGCGCGGACGTCGAGCAGCACCCCGGTCTCCGGGAACGCCTCCGCCTCATCGATCGAGAGGGCGTCCTGGCCCGGATCCGCGAGGACGACATCGCCGGTCTCCGGCACGACGTCGTCGGTCGCCAGGTCGTATCCGGCCGCGGTCCACGCGCGCAGCCCGCCGTCGAGCACCCGGACGTCGACCCCTGCCTGCCGCAGCAGCCACCACGCCCGGGCCGCCGCGAGTCCCTTGGTGTCGTCGTAGGCGACGACCGTGTCTCCCTGCCGCACACCCCATCGCCGGGCCGCCGCCTGCAGGGTCTCCGTCGAGGGGAGCGGATGGCGGCCCTCGGTCGGTGCCCCGGGTGTGGAGAGCTCCTGATCCAACGACGCGAACACCGCGCCGGGGATGTGGCCGGAGCGATAGTCGCCCGGGCCCGCCTCTGGGCGGTCGAGGCGCCAGCGCACGTCGATGACCCGGATCGGGGCGCCGTTCTCGAGGAGGTCGTGGAGCTCGGTGGCGGTGACGAAGTGACTCATGGTGCGAGGCTACCGAGTGCGCGGCGCTCCCCGTCTGCCTCCGTCACGGACGGACACGGTCATCGCCTCCCGACGGTTGCGGGAATAGCCGCGCGTCTCCGGCGTTTCCCCTCACATGATTGAAACTTCAACGGTCGCCGCGGAGCGCACCCGCGTGCGGGTGCCCCTGCGCTTCGCGGACGGCTTCGGCACGACGGCCGACGTCGTGACCTTCGACGGACTCGTGGACGGCCGCGAGCACCTGCTGCTCGGCCTGGGCGACTGGCAGGCCGCCCTCGATCGCGCCGCCGACGGCGGGGTCGCGCCCCTCGTCCGCCCGCACAGCGAGTGCCTCACCGGTGACGTGTTCGGCTCGGAGCGCTGCGACTGCGGACCGCAGCTGCGGGAGGCCGTGGAGCGGATCGCCGCGGAGGGCGGCTTCCTCCTCTACCTGCGGCAGGAGGGCCGCGGCATCGGGCTCTACGCCAAGCTCGACGCCTACGCGCTGCAGGACGCCGGGCTCGACACCTACGAGGCGAACGTGGCCCTCGGCCGCGGCGAGGACGAGCGGGACTACACCGTGGCGGCCCAGATGCTGCGAGCGCTGGGCGTGGACCGCATCCGCCTGCTCAGCAACAACCCCGACAAGGCCGCGCAGCTCGACGGGCTCGGAATCCAGGTCACCGAGCGCGTCCGCACCGAGGTGCACCTCTCCGCAGCCAACTCGCGCTACCTCCAGGCGAAGCGCGACCACACGGCCCACACGATCGACCTGACCGCGGCGTGACCTCCGAGGAGCACGACATGAACGAGGCGCGGCACCCGCGGCGGCTCGACGACGGCGAGCTCGCGACCTGGCTGCCGATCATCCGGTTCGTCCAACTGCTGCCGCAGGTCCTCGACCGGGCGCTGAAGGACGAGGTCGGGCTCAACCACGCCCGCTACGCGATCCTCGTCACCCTCGCCGGCCAGGGTGAGGACGCCGTCACCATGACCGAGCTCGCGCGCATCGCCGGACTCAGCCGGTCGCGCCTGAGCCACGCCCTGGACTCGCTGGAGGAGCGCGGGTGGGTGGAACGGACCTCGTGCAGCACGGACAAGCGCACCCTCTCCGCGACGCTGACCCCGGCCGGACGGGACATGCTCCGCGCGGCCGCACCGGTCCACGTGGCCCAGATCCGCGAGCTCATCCTCGACCCGCTGTCCGCGGAGGATCGGCAGCGGCTGCAGGACATCCTGGGGGCGCTGCTGCCGGGAGTCACGGCCGCGCTCTGAGCCGCGTTCTGCTCTGAGCAGAACGTCTCGATCGCCCCGCGGGCGGCGGCTTATCGTGAGGCATGGCCGACATCGTCCCGTTCCCCCGCGCCCCGCATCCCGTCCGTCCGCCGTCCAACGGACCCGAACCGCTGTGGCGCGAGATGCTCGGCGATCAGCTGCGACGGCGACGCCATGACCGCGGGGAGACACTCAGCGAGACCGCGGAGAAGGCCGGGGTCTCGCCGCAGTACCTCTCCGAGGTCGAGCGCGGCCGGAAGGAGCCGTCCAGCGAGATGATCGCCGCGATCGCCGGCGCGCTGGACTCCTCCCTCGTGGAGCTCACGAGCGCGGTCGCCGAGGAGCTTCGTCAGGCCACCCCTGCCGCGGCGGCGGTCTCGACCTCCCGCGGCGCCTTCGCTCTGGCCGCCTGACCCCTTTCACCTGCACGACCGGAGTCCGGGTGCACGACGGATCTCGGGAATCCGTCGTACACCCGTCACCTCATCGTGCATCCGGATCACGGGGACCGAGCACGGTGTCGATGAGGCCGTACTCGAGAGCGGCGGCGGCGGTGAAGACCCGGTCCCGGTCGGTGTCGACGCGGAGCTCCGCGAGCGCGCGACCGCTGTGCCGGGCCAGGATCGACTCCATGTCGGCCCGCACCCGCACGACCTCCTCGGCCGCAAGGATGAGGTCCGGGATGGCTCCGCGTGACTGCCCGGCCGGCTGATGCAGCACGATGCGCGCGTGGGCGAGGGCCGCTCGCTCCCCCGGCGCCCCCGCCGCGACGAGCAGCGCCGCCGGACCGATGGCCTGCCCGACGCAGGTCGTCGCGATCCGCGGGCGGATGTGCTGCATGGTGTCGTAGATCGCCAGCGCGGCACCGGGATCCCCACCCTCGCTGTTGATGTAGAACTGCACGGCGGTCTCCGGGCTGTCCGCGTCGAGGTGCAGGAGCTGCGCGATGACGGCGTTGGCCACCCCCGCGTCGATCCCGGTGCCGAGATAGATGACGCGCTCGGCGAGCAGATGCGAGTAGACGTCCATGACGCGCTCACCCCGCGGATGCTGCGCGATGACGTGGGGGATCGTGTAGCTGCTCATACGTCCGCCCCCAGTCCCACCCGCGCCCGACGGCGGGGCATGATCTCCGCCGCGGACCGCACGATCTCGTCGATGAACCCGTAGCCCTGCGCCTCGGCCGCGGTGTACCAGCGATCGTGGAGGGAGTCCTCGAAGATCCGCGCGAGGGGCTGGCCGGTGTCGTCGGCGATGAGGCCGAGGACGGTGTCGCGCATGTGCCGGAGGTCGTCGGCCTGCGCCTCGATCTCCACCGCCGATCCGCCGATCCCCGCCGAGCCCTGGTGCATGAGGATCCGGGCGTGCGGGAGAGCGCGCCGCTTGCCCTTCGTCCCCGCGGAGAGCAGGAACTGTCCCGCGCTGCAGGCGAGGCCGAGGGCGAGGGTGGAAACGTCGTTGGGGATGAGGTGCATGAGGTCGCGGATCGCCAGCATCGACGGCACAGAGCCGCCCGGCGAGTGGATCCAGAGGGCGATGTCGGTCGTCGGGTCCTCCGCGGCGAGGCCGAGGAGCTGGGTCATCAGGAGGGTGCCGTTGTCGTCGTCGAGGGCGCCGTCGAGGACGAGCACCCGTTCGTGGAACAGGGCGCGCCGGGCCTCGGGGCCGAACTGCGGGAGAGGGGTGTCTTCGCTCATGTCCCCAGCATCCGGCTCCGGTCATGACCGCGGGCGCGAATCCGCCCGGAGCAGATCCGCTGTGAGCGGCGGCGCGTGCACCCGTCCGAAAACCCGGCGTAACACCGCCGACGCACGAGCCGCCTAGCCTCGGGGCATGGCGAAACAGAAAGCACCGGCATGGCAGTCCGAGGACGGCCTGAACTTCCGCACCCGCAAGTGGGTGCGCCCGGAAGACCTCAACGCGAACGGCACGCTGTTCGGCGGGAGCCTGCTGAAGTGGATCGACGAGGAGGCCGCGATCTACGCGATCGTGCAGCTCGGCAACTACCGCGTCGTCACCCGGCACATCTCCGCCATCACGTTCGAGGCGTCGGCGGTGCAGGGCGACCTCATCGAGATCGGGCTGCAGGCCACCCGCTTCGGTACGACGTCGCTCACGATGCGGGCCGTCGCGCGCAACATGATCACCCGCAAGCGCATCCTCACCATCGACGAGATCGTGTTCGTCAGCATCGGTGAGGACGGCCTGCCGACCCCGCACGGTTACGACGAGATCACCTACGATCGCGACCGCATGCCCACCGAGCGAATCGCCACCGGCACGATCCCCCTCCCGAAGCGCTGACCCGCGCTCGCCGACCCACCCCCCTGCGGTCGACCCACCCCCGAAAGTGCGTCACTTACGGGGGTGGGTCGCGCGGAAGGGGGCGGGTCGACGATCAGCGGTGGGCGACGCGGTGGCCGATCCAGAACCCGATCGCGATCAGGCCGATCAGGCCGATCCCGAGGATCCACGGGAGCAGAGAGGGCGCGGCGCCCGCCGTGGCCGTCGCGAGGGTGCCCGAACCGTCGGCGATACGTCCGTTTCCGGCCGCGAGGTCGGCGGCACCGGCGTCGAGCCTCGCGCCTCCGCTCGCAAGGGCCCCGGAGCCCTCGGCCACCGCGTCGGCGCCGGTGCGGAGTTCGCTCATCCCGGACCGGAGGTCACCGGCACCCGACTGCAGCGCGCCGACGCCCGCGGCCAGAGACCCGGCGCCGTCGTCGAGCCGCGCCGCGCCGGCGCTGAGCTCCGCGGTGCCGGAGTACAGCGACGACGCCCCGGTCGAGAGGGTCTGCAGCCCGGACGAGAGATCCGCCGCACCTGCCGCGAGCCGGGAGGTGCCGTCTTGCAGTGTCTGCGTTCCGGCGACCAGGGCGGGAGCGCCCTTCGGGGAGACCAGCACCACGGTCCCCGGCCACCCCTTCGAGGGGTCGCCGTTGATGAGCGCGCCGACGCCTGCCGTGACGCGAGCGGAGCCGTCGGCGGCGCCGATGAGTCCCTGTGCGAGGCCCGGAGCAGCCGCGGCGGGGGCGGCCAGCGCGCCGACCTGCTTCTCGACACCGGCGGCGAGCGTCGCGAGCTGCTGGAGCTGCACGTCATCAGGGTGTGCGGCGAGGAGACCTTGCAGACCGGCGGCGAGCGTCCGCGCATTGCCGGGAGCGCTCGTGGCGACGCCCGTCAGCAGCGTCTGCGTGTCCGGATGGGCGAGCTTCTGCACGTCGGCGCTCACTCCGGCGCGCAGCGTGGTGCTCAGAGTCGTCGCGCCCTCGAGCACGCCGTTCGCGTACCGGTGCGCGCCGTCGACGCCCGCGGCGAGCGTGGTCGCTCCCGCGACGAGCTCTCGGGCCCCGGCATCCGCCGCCGCCATCTTCGCCGCGAGCTCCTGCGACCCGGCGAGCGCCGTCTGCGCTCCGCCGCTCACTCGTCCTGCACCGTCGAGAGCGGTGGCGGCTCCCGCCGCAAGGGTTCCGGCGCCCTCGGCGAGCGTCGTGGCGCCCGCGGCGGCCGTCGTCGCCCCGTCGCTCAGCTTCTCGGAGCCCTGCTGCGCCGTCGCCGTGCCTGCCGCGAGATCCTGCGTGCCCGCGGCCAGGTCGTCGGCTCCCGCGGCGAGGTCGGAGGCACCGGCGGCGAGGTCCGCGGATCCGCCCCGCGCGGTGGTCGTGCCGTCCGCGAGCTCCGCGGCCCCAGCGGAGACCTTGCTCATCGTGGCGAAGAACAGCAGCACCATCGCCGCCAGCAAAAGGCTGAGGACGATCACGGCGATGCGCATGCCGAGGCCGTGCGCGTGGGTCTTTTCACTCGTCATTGAGGACTCCCGAGGTCAGTGGCGTCGTTGCCACCCGCGACTGTAGGCCCGCCCTCTCCGCGACCCCCCGGTTTTGCCGTCAGGTACCAAGTCCCACCTCAGTCGAGACTCAGTTTCTTGTCGTCCTCACACAATCGCCGACCCGGCCCCTTATGTGCGAGCCACCCCCATATGTGACGCACTTTCCGGGGTGGGTGGCACGGAAAGGGGTGGGTCGGCGAGAGTGGCGAAGGCGTTCGCGAGGTCGGCGAGGAGATCATCGACGTTCTCGAGGCCGATGGACAGGCGAAGGACGTCGGCGGCGGGACGCGCCTCCGCGGGGACCGGGCGGTGCGTGAGCGCGGCAGGATGCTGGATGAGGGAGTCCACGCCGCCCAGTGACACCGCATGCGTGAAGAGGCGGGTCGCCCCGGCCACCGCCGCGGCCGCCGCATAACCGCCTCGCAGCCGCAGGGCGATCATCGCCCCCGGCCCGCGGAGCTGCCGTTCCAGGATGCCCCACGGATCCCCGTCGAGCCCCGGATAGAAGACCTCGGCGACCTCGGGTCGATCGACCAGCCACTGCACGATGCGACGAGCACTCTCCTGCTGGTGCCGCACGCGGACCGGCAGGGTCGTGAGACCGCGGTGCAGCAGGTACGCGCCGAGCGGGTGCAGGAGCCCCCCGGTCACCGCACGCACGCGACGCAGCGCCTCCGCGGTCCTCTCGTCACAGGCGACGACGCCGGCGATGACATCACCGTGGCCGCCGAGGTATTTGGTGGCGCTGTGCAACGACATCGCCGCGCCGTGGTCGATCGGGTTCTGCAGCACGGGGGTCGCGAACGTGTTGTCGACCACCACCGGCACGCTCCCGGCCTGCCGCACGATCTCGGCGATGTCCGCGACCTCGAGGGTCGGGTTCGCCGGCGTCTCCACGACGACGAGTCCGGTGTCGGCGCGCAGTGCGGCGGCGACCTCGTCGGGACGGCAGTACGTCGTCTCCACACCGAGCAGACCCGACCCCAGCAGGTGGTCGGTCCCTCCGTAGAGCGGACGCACCGCGACGACGTGCCGCGCCCCCGTGGCACCGGTGTGCGCGAGGATCACGGCGGTCATGGCCGCCATCCCGGAGCCGAAGGCGACGGCGGCTTCAGCGTGCTCCAGCTCGGCGAGGGCGTCCTCGAAGCGCGCGACCGTCGGGTTCCAGAGGCGGGCGTAGACCATGCTGCCGTCCTGCGGCGGACGACCCCCCGTGGCCATCGCCTCGTACGAGTCCCCGCCGCGCTCGACGTCCGGCAGCGGGTTGGTCGTGGAGAGGTCGATCGGCAGGGCGTGGACCCCGAGCGCCTCGAGGTCGGCTCGGCCGCTATGGACGGCGACGGTGTCGGGATGCAGCGGTGCGGTCATCCCTCCACGGTGACCGAATCACGGCGTTCTCGCTGATCTTCGACAGAACAGCTCGCCGAAGCCGGGATTCTCGCTATTCTGTGCAACATCCGGTCGTACCGAGGAGGGCACTTTGGCGAAAGCGCAACTCGACGAGATCGACCTGGAGCTGCTCGCCGCCCTGAGCCGCGATGCGGCCGTGACCAACAAGGCTCTGGCCCACCGCCTCGGGCTCGCGGAGTCCACATGCGCACACCGCATCCGCGCGCTCCGAGACCGGGGAGTGATCCGCGATACGCGCGTCCGCCTCGACGGGTCGGCTCTCGGCTACCCGCTGCAGGCGATCATCAAGGTCCGGCTCGCTCACCACACCGGCCCCAAGGTCACGGCACTCTTCGACGCGCTCGTCGCGATCCCCCGGGTGCTCCAGGTGTTCCATGTCGCCGGGGTGGACGACTTCCTGGTGCACGTGGCCGTGCAGGATGCGACCGCCCTGCGCGACATCGTGCTCGAGCACATCACCGTGCACCCCGTCGTCCGCGGCACCGAGACCCAGCTCGTGTTCGAGCTCCGCGACGGCACGGGTTTCCTCCCCCGCTGAACGAAGGGGCAGGATGGAGGGACGCCGTTGCAAAGGAGCACCATGAGCCGTCGTGCCACCCCCGCCACCGAAGCGATCCGCGGGATGAGGGACCTTCTCTTCACGCACGCCACGGACTACGACGCCGCGCGCCGCGAGTTCGCCTGGCCCGACCTGACCGCCTTCAACTTCGCGCTCGAGTGGTTCGACGTCATCGCCGGCGAGAACCCCGATCGTCCGGCCGTGCAGATCGTCGAGGCCGACCTCAGCCTCCGGTCCTGGACGTACGGGGAGCTCTCCGCGCGCTCCGATCAGGTCGCCGCCTGGCTCCGCAGCCTCGGCATCAGCCGGGGCGACCACGTGATCGTCATGCTCAACAACACGATCGAGCTGTGGGAGGTGATGCTCGCGATCACGAAGTTGGGCGCGGTGTCGATCCCGACCTCGACGCTGCTGTCGGCCTCCGACCTCGCGTACCGCATCGAGCACGGCCGCGCCGGCGCCGTCGTCACCCTCGGCGCCCTGGCCGACCGCCTCGAAGGGATCGACCCCGCGGTCCTGCGCATCGGCGTCGGCGCATCGCTGCCTGCGGACTGGAAGCGGTTCACGGACGCCGATGCCACCACGACGGCGTTCGTCCCGGACGGCCCGACGCCGGCCGGCGACACGGCCCTGCTGTATTTCACGTCGGGCACGACGAACCGCCCGAAGCTCGTCCAGCACACCCACGTCTCGTACCCCGTCGGCCACCTCTCCACGATGTGGTGGCTCGGGGTGCGCCCGGACGACGTGCACCTCAACATCTCCTCCCCGGGGTGGGCCAAGCACGCCTGGTCGAGCTTCTACTCCCCCTTTCTGGCCGAGGCGACGGTGCTCGTCTACAACTACGACCGCTTCGACGCGAACACGCTCATGGAGGTCATGGACACCCACCACGTCTCGACCTTCTGCGCCCCGCCCACGGTCTGGCGCATGCTCATCCAGGCCGACCTCTCCCGGCTCGCGCACCCTCCGCGGGAGCTCGTCGGCGCCGGCGAGCCGCTGAACCCCGAGGTCATCGACCGGGTGCGCGAGGCGTGGGGCGGCACGATCCGCGACGGCTTCGGTCAGACCGAGATGACGGCCTGCATCGGCAACTCCCCTGGCCAGACGGTCAAGGTCGGGTCGATGGGCCGTCCGCTGCCCGGCTACCCGGTCGTGCTGCTCGACCCGTCGACGGGCGAGGTCGTGGAGGACGAGGGCGAGATCGCGCTCGACCTCGCGCAGCCGCCGCTCGGCCTCATGGCGGGGTACTACGACGACCCGGAGAAGACCGCGGAGTCGCGGGCCGGGGGCTTCCACCACACCGGGGACATCGCCGTGCGCGACGCCGACGGCTACCTGACCTACATCG
The DNA here is from genome assembly GCF_025143875.1 of Microbacterium meiriae. Lineage (NCBI taxonomy): Bacteria > Bacillati > Actinomycetota > Actinomycetes > Micrococcales > Microbacteriaceae > Microbacterium > Microbacterium meiriae. Next base: position 119,486 of record NZ_JAMBDU010000006.1, read on the forward strand.
GACGCTCCGACGACGTGTTCAAGGCCTCCGACTACAAGATCTCGCCGTTCGAGCTCGAGTCCGTGCTGCTGGAGCACGACCTCGTCGTCGAAGCGGCCGTCATCCCCAGCCCCGACCCCACGCGCCTCGCGGTGCCGAAGGCGTACGTGTGCCTGACACCGGACGCGGGCGCGGACGAGGCCGCCGCCGCGCGCGCCGTGTTCGGCTACGCGCACGAACGGCTGTCCTCGCACCTGTGGGTGCGGATCATCGAGTTCGTGCCCGAGCTGCCGAAGACGATCTCCGGGAAGATCCGCCGCGTCGAGCTGCGGGCACGCGAGAGCGCCCGCGTGGCCGCGGGCGACGAGGCGCGGCAGCACCGCGACCGCGACTACCGCTGAGCGCTAGGAGACGACGGCGACCGGCGCCGTGGGCGTCGCGGTCGAGCCGGTCTTGAGCGTGGCCGTCGTCGTGGTCGCCGGCGCCGGCTTCACGCGCGCGGCCCGGCGTCGCGACTCGAAGCCGCCCGCCGTGAGCATCGCGCGCACGATCCCGCCGATCACGAGCATGCCCCCGAGCGACGCGCCCGCCGCGATCAGCGGAAGCCACTGATTCGCGAAGCTCGCGGTGAAGCTCATCAGCGCGCACACGATCCACAGTCCGACCGCGCCTCCCGCGAGCCCCCCGGCTCCGCGGATGATCGCGATCGCGGCCACGATCGCGCAGACCGCGGCGAGCGCCGCACCCACGTATCCGATCGGTACCAGAATGGCGGCCAGATCTCTGGCCACTCCCAATGTCGTCATGACGACCCCCCGTCCGGCGGAACCCCTCCGCACCTTCGACATTAGAAGTGTCTCTCCGGAAGGCCATCCGTCTCAAGTCCGATCCGGGTCATCCTTCCGGTGGATATCGCGGATCAGCGCCGGACCGGCCACCGCAGCCGGCGCGGGCGCACGACGCGGACCGGGCGGGTGACGACCGCGTCGACCACCATCGAGCCGTCGGTGGGGCCGACGATCGCGATCGCGGAGGTCTCGGTGGCCTCGGTCGGGGCCACGGGCTGGGTCGCCAGCGCGCGATGCGCCTTGACGTAGGCCGGCACGAGGAGCACGATCGCGCCCACCCAGGCGAGCGGGTTGCTGAGGGCCACGCCGTCGAACCCGATCATCGCGCCGAGGACCACTGCGGCGACGACGCGCATCACGAGCTCGATCACGCCGGTGACGGTCGGCACCAGCGTGTGGCCGAGCCCCTGGAGTGCGCCGCGGAGCACGAAGAGCATGCCGAGCGCCCAGTAGCCGCAGCCGTTGATGATGAGCATGCGGTGCGCCATGGCGACGACGTCGTCCGAACCGTCACCGACGAACAGCCGGACCATCGGCGCGCCGAACGCGATGAGCAGCCCGCCGAGGACGATCGCCGCGGCGACCGCCATCCAGGTGGCCTCGACCACGCCGCGCCGGATGCGGTCGGGGCGACGGCCGCCGTGGTTCTGCGCCGCGTACATCGACACGGCGAGCCCGAGCGAGGAGAGCAGGGCGACCGCCAGGCTGTCGACCCGCGACGCCGTCGTGTACGCGGCGACGGCGTCAGCTCCGAGCGTGTTGAGGGCGACCTGCACCGTGAGGGTCCCGATCGCGATGATCGAGGCCTGGAAGCCCATGGGGAGGCCGAGGCGCAGGTGGTCGGCGATGTCCGTGCGGGAGATGCGCCAGTCCGAACGACGCAGGTGCAGCATGGGCAGCCGCCGGCGCACGAACTCCAGGCAGAGGATCACCGACACGGCCTGTGCGACGACGGTCGCGAGCGCGGCCCCGGCGACGCCCCACTCCAGCGGACCGACCATGAGCACGACGAGGCCGACGTTGAGCGCGCAGGAGACCGTGAGGAACACCAGCGGGGTCTTCGAGTCGCCGATGGCGCGGATGATGGCGGAGAGGTAGTTGAAGAACATCGTCGCGCCCGCGCCGAGGAAGCTGATCTGCGTGAACACCGTCGCCTCGGCCATGAGCTCGGGCGGCGTCTGCAGCAGCGTCAGGATCGGCCCCGCGATGAGCGGCGCGACCACCGTGAGGACCACGCTCGTGATGCCGCTGAGGAGCACACCCGTCGCGACCGAGCGGCGCACGGCGGCGTCGTCGCGCGCACCGAAGGCCTGGGCGATGGGGATCGCGAAACCGCTCGTCAGACCCCAGGCGAAGCCGAGGAGGAGGAAGAGCAGGCTGCCCGTCGCGCCGACGGCGGCGAGCGACTGGACGCCGAGGTGTCGTCCGACGACGATCGCGTCGGCGAACTGATAGAGCTGCTGCACGACGTTGCCGAGCAGGAGCGGGATCGAGAAGGCGAGGATGACGCGCCACGGACGGCCCGTGGTGAGGGTGGTGGCCATGAAGGAAGGGGCTCGCAGGGAAGGAGGGATGGATCGGGGGTGCGCTTAGTTTATCGAATCGTTTCGGGCGAAGGGAACACGCGAATGCCGAAATGCCGGTCCACGCCCGTCGATTTCGGCCTGGCACATCCCGGTGGTTACTCTGCATCAGTCGACGACGACCGGAGGAGAAGAGCGTGACGAAGCAAGACACGGGGGCCATCCGCCAGGGGCAGACCGGAGCCGGAGGCGAGGAGCACCTGCGGCGCGCGCTCAGCAATCGGCATATCCAGCTGCTCGCGATCGGCGGGGCGATCGGCACGGGCCTGTTCATGGGCAGCGGCAAGACGATCTCGGTCGCCGGCCCCTCCGTGATCTTCGTCTACATGATCATCGGGTTCATGCTGTTCTTCGTCATGCGGGCGATGGGCGAGCTGCTGCTGTCGAACCTCAAGTACAAGTCGTTCAGCGACTTCGCGAGCGACCTCCTCGGCCCCTGGGCGGGCTTCTTCACCGGCTGGACGTACTGGTTCTGCTGGGTGGTCACGGGCGTGGCCGACGTGATCGCGATCGCCGGGTACACCGACGCCCTGATCCCCGGCGTCCCGCTGTGGATCCCGGGTCTCCTCGTGGTCGTGATCCTCCTGGCGCTCAACCTGCCCACCGTCGCCGCCTTCGGCGAGATGGAGTTCTGGTTCGCACTCATCAAGATCGTCGCGATCGTGGCGCTCATCGTCACCGGTCTCGTCATGATCCTCACCGGCTTCTCCCACGACGCCGGCACCGCGAGCTTCTCGAACCTGTGGGAGCACGGCGGCATGTTCCCGCACGGCTTCCTCGGATTCGTCGCCGGCTTCCAGATCGCGGTGTTCGCGTTCGTCGGGATCGAGCTCGTCGGCACCGCCGCCGCGGAGACCAAGGACCCGGAGCGCAACCTCCCGAAGGCCATCAACGCCATCCCGATCCGGGTCCTGCTGTTCTACGTGGGCGCGCTCATCATCCTCATGGCCGTCACGCCGTGGACCGAGTACGTCGCCGGTGAGAGCCCCTTCATCGCGATGTTCGCCCTCGCCGGACTCGGCATCGCCGCCACCGTCGTCAACCTCGTGGTGCTCACCTCGGCGATGTCCAGCGCGAACTCCGGCATCTACTCCACGTCGCGCATGGTGTTCGGCCTGGCGCAGGACGGCGACGCCCCCCGGTTCTTCGGCCGGCTCTCCAAGCGCCGCGTGCCGCAGAACGCGCTGTTCCTGTCCTGCATCCTGCTGCTGTCCGGCGTCGTGCTGCTCTACGCGGGCAAGGACATCGGCACGGCCTTCGAGATGGTCACCACCGTGTCGGCCGTGTGCTTCATGTTCGTGTGGACGATCTTCCTCTGCAGCTACCTCGTGTACCGGCGACGACGTCCGGAGAAGGCGGCGACCTCGGCGTTCAAGATGCCGGGCGGCGTGTTCATGGTGTTCGTCGTGCTCGCGTTCTTCCTGTTCATCCTCTGGGCGCTGACCACCCAGCCGGACACCCTGATCGCGCTGCTCGTGACGCCGATCTGGTTCGCGATCCTCATCGTGGCGTGGCTGTTCGTCCGGAAGTCGCCGCACCACCTGGAGCGTCACGCCGCGCACATCGCCTACCTGCGCGACGACACGATCCCGGCCGACTGAGGCGTCAGGCCACCGACTCGAGGGTCGCGGGCCCGGTGGCCGCGACCTTCGGCGCGAAGACACGAGGGCGGAGCGCGAGGAACAGCAGCACCATGCCGGCGGCGAGCAGCATGTGCCCCACGCCCGCGATGCCGGCGATCATCTTCGTGGACTCCTGCCCGAGCACCGTGAGGCAGCCGTGCCAGACGAGCATCGCGGAGGTCAGCACGAGACCGGCGGTGTAGGTCCAGAAGAACCAGCCGAACAGGCGGCTCTCGGAGAGCGCGAACGCCTTCTCCAAGAGCATCACCACGAGGAAGACGACGAAGCCCAGCACGAGCAGATGCGTGTGCACGAGTCCGAGCTGCGTCGGCGCCCCCTCGGGGAAGCCGTTGATCTTGGTGAACTCGCGGTAGAAGAGTCCGGAGGCGACGCCCACCAGCATGGAGGCGAACGCGGCGGTGAAGAGCCTGCGCATGGGAGTCCTTTCTGTCTGCCTCCAGCCTCGCCGGGGAGCCGTCGCCGCGGATCCATCGAACGGTGGAGACCGCGGGCGTCAGAGCAGACCGGACTCCCTGGCGATCGCGACCGCCTTCGCGCGGCTGTCGGCCCCGAGCTTCTCGAAGACGTGCACGAGGTGGGTCTTCACCGTCGCCTCCGTGACGAACAGCGCCTTCGCGATCTCCCGGTTGGAGGCCCCGGTGTCGAGCAGCCGCAGCACGTCGAGCTCGCGCCCCGTGAGCTGCACCCGCGGGGCACGGAGGGCCCGCCCGACGCGCGCCGTGAGCTCCGGCGTCAGCGCCTGCCCGCCCGACGCGGCCTGTCGCACGGCACGGACGATGTCCTCCGGGTCGATGTCCTTGAGCAGATACCCCGCCGCCCCCGCCTCGATCGCGCCGAGGATCTGGGCGTCGCGGTCGAACGTCGTGAGGATGAGCACCGCCGGCGCCGGGTCGAGCGCCCGGAGCGCCGCCGTCGTCTGCACGCCGTCCATCCCCGCCCCCAGACGCAGATCGCAGAGCACGACGTCGGGACGGAGGTGCCGGGCGAGCACGACCGCCTCCTCCCCCGACGCCGCCTCACCCACGACCTCGGCGTCGTCGCGGCGGTCGAACAGCGAACGCACGCCGGCCCGCACGATCGGGTGATCGTCGACGAGGAGGATCCGCACCGGGGTCACGACCGTCCTCCGAGCGGCAGGTGGGCGGAGAGCGCGGTGCCGTCGCCGGGGGCGCTCTCCACGTCGAGACCGCCGCCGAGCTCGCGCAGTCGGGCGCGCATCGCCCGCAGACCGTAGCCGCCGCCGGGCCCCGCCGACTCCAGCCGGGACGGATCGAAGCCGCGGCCGTCGTCGACCACGTCCAGCCGCACGGCGTCGCCGGCGTCCGCGAGGGTCACCACCACCCGGGTCGCGGCGGCATGGCTGCGCACGTTGGCGAGTGCGGACTGCGCCGTCCGCAGCAGGGCGACCTCGGCGTCGAGGCCGAGTGCGGGGAGTTCCTCGTCGGCGTGGAGGGTGGCCGCGATCCCGGTCTCGGCGGTCAGGCGCTCGAGCATCCGGGCGAGGGCGTCGCTCAACGCGGAACCGTCGAGCTCGGCGGGCATGAGGTCGTCCACGATGCGGCGGGCGTCGGCGAGCCCTTCCGCGGCGAGCGCCCCGATCTGCCCGAGCGCCTGCTCCCGACCGTCCTCGTGCTCGGCCGCCGACCGCGCCAGCAGGACGATGGACGACAGGCTCTGGGCGAGCGTGTCGTGGATGTCGCGGGACACCCTGGTGCGCTCGGCGGCGGCGCCGGACTCCCGCTGGGTCCGGGCGAGCTCGTCCTGGAGGGCCGCCATCTCCTGCTGCGTCGCGACGAGGGAGGCGATGAGCCGCCGCCGCTCGCGTCCGTCGCGGACCAGTTCCAGGTAGCCGCGGGAGATCCCGAGGGCGAAGATGCCGCCCACGAGCGGTCCGATGACGTTCGCGTAGGTGGTCGTTCCGGTGTGCAGCAGCGGCGCGACGATCACGACGGCGAGGACGAGGAGGCTCAGCGGTACGGCCCATCGCAGCCGCAACAGGAAGCCGGCGAGCAGCCACAGCGAGAACGCGAGCCAGACGAATTCCGGCGACAGCGCCACCGCCCCCAGCCAGATGGCCGTGAGCCCCAGCAGCCAGCCGGTGGCGAGCGCCCGGTCGTCCGTCCGGGAGGAGAGCAGGAGTCCGCCGCCGTACCAGCCGAGGAAGGCGAGGGCGGTCGCGACCAGCCACGGCACCGGGACCCCGTCGGCGAGGGAGCGGACGACGCCGACGACGGTGAGCACGACCGTGATGACGGCCTGCCCGATCCGCAGCGACGTGACCAGGCGCCCCCAGGAGCGCGTTCGCGCTCCTGTCCGCCCTCCGGGGAGGTCGGGCTCGGCGGTGTCTCCGGTCGGCATGCTGACATTCTCGTCCGCCGGGCCACAGTCCGCCTCCATCGTTCGGTCGAGCCGGTTCGAATCGCCCGATTGGCGGCATCCGGCCCGGATTCGGGACCAATCAGGCGACTCGAACGGAGGTATCGTGGGGCCGATGTCGACACCGCACCCGTTCCCGGCGACGATCGCGGCGGCCGTCGACCACGAGCTCGTCATCCGGAAGTCTCGCTTCCTCACGCACGTCGCACCGGTGTCGACGGTGGCCGAGGCGGAGGCCGTCATCGCGGCGATCCGGAAGCGCGCCTGGGACGCGAACCACAACTGCACCGCGATGGTGACCGGCCTGCACGGGGATCAGGCGCGGTCCTCGGATGACGGCGAGCCCTCCGGCACGGCCGGCGTCCCGATGCTCGAGGTCCTGCGGCGTCGCGGCCTCACGGACGTCGTGGCGGTGGTGACCCGGTACTTCGGCGGGGTGAAGCTCGGGGCGGGCCGCCTCATCCGCGCCTACTCCACCGCCGTGTCCGAGACGCTCGATCGTGCTTCACTCGTCCGTCGCGAGGCGCTCACCCAGGCGACCGTCGAGGTCCCGCACGCCGACGCCGGCCGCTACGACAACCTGCTCCGCGACTGGGCGGCGTCGCACGGGGCCACGCTCGGCACTCCGACCTACGGGGCCTCCGCGCACCTCGAGCTGTGGGTGCCCGCCGCCGCGCTGCCGCGTCTGACCGCCGACCTCGCCGCCGCGTCCGGGGGCGCCGTCGCCCCGGTGGCCGGGATCGAGCGGATCGTCGACGTCGCGGACTGAGGCTCCCGGCGGCCGCACACCGTCCGCCGGATATCCTGGACGCCGCGGTCGCGGAAGGAGAGCGATGTTCGACAGTCCGCTCTCGGCCTCGCCGTACGAGGTCCTCGGCGTGGATCCGGCCGTCGACGACGCCGAGCTCCGGCGGGCGTATCGGCTGCGGCTGCGGCAGACCCACCCCGACACCGGCGGCGACGCGGCCGTGTTCATCCAGGTCCAGCGCGCCTGGGAGCTCATCGGTACTGCGGAGGACCGTGCCGCGTACGACCGCCGCGCGGGCCTGACCGACGACGGCGGCGAGTGGAGCGGCTGGCGCCCCCAGACCGTGCGCACCGACACCCGGCCGCGCGCCCGCTCCTACGGACACCCCGGCGGCTGGCGGCGAGAGCGCTACCTCTCCCTCATCCGCGAGTGGGCGGGTCACGGGGTCGAGGTCCCCGATCCGTACGCCCCGGCTCTGGTCCGTGCGGCCCCGCGCGAACTCCGGCGGCTGCTCGCCGATGCGCTCGCGGAGGAGGCCACGGCCCGCACGGTCTCCGACCTCGGCATGGGCTTCACGGTCTGGCACGACGTCGCCGCCGGGCAGACCCCGGAGGACAAGCTCGACCACGTCGTGCTCAGTCCCTCCGGCCTCTACGGCATCATGTCCGAGGACTTCGGCGGGGTCGTGGGCTTCCGCCGCGGGGAGATCACCGGTCCGAGCCTCGGCACCCGCGCCCCGGTCACGGCGGCCCTCGCCCGGATGCGCGCGGTGGCGAAGGCCGCGAAGGTGAAGTTCGGCGGCGCGATCGTGGTGCTCCCCGACGACGACCTCGCCCAGGCCGTCACCCCGCTCGGCAGCAGTCGCGGCGTCCCGGTCGTGGTGGTCCGACGCAGCGCGCTGGCGATGGTGCTGCGGCAGGGCGTCCCCGGGGCGCGGGCCATCGGGGGCAACGAGCTGTTCGACGTCCGCACCCGTCTCCAGCAGACGGTCCGCTTCGTCTGAGTCCGCGACGCGCCCGGCATCCCGGCATGCTCTTTTGAATCACTCAAAACACGTGTAGAGTCGGAGGCATGGAGACGGAACTCGACTCGGCGTTGCGCGACGCCGGGCTGCGTGCGACTGCGGGCCGCGTCGCCGTCCTCGAGGCTCTCGGCTCCATGGCCCACACGGATGCGGAGCGGGTCTACCGCGCCGTGTCCGACGTGCTTCCGACCACGTCGATCCAGTCGGTGCACAACATCCTCGCGGACCTGACGACGGCGGGCCTCATCCGCCGGATCGAACCGGCAGGATCCGCGGCGCTGTACGAACGGCGCATCGACGACAACCACCACCACATTGTCTGCACCTCCTGCGGTGCAGTCGGCGACGTGGACTGCGTCGTCGGCGAGGCGCCGTGTCTCACCCCGTCCTCGACGGGGGGCTTCACCGTGCAGACAGCTGAAGTCACCTTCTGGGGCCTCTGCCCCAGCTGCCAGAACGCCGCGTAGGCGCATCCACCGATCCCCTCCCCGAGGGTCCGTTCGGCATGTCCGCGCGGAGAAGGAGAAGACCATGACCAACCCCACCGACGCGGGCCGTCCGGCCACGACGACGCAGGCCGGAGCGCCGATCGCGAGTGACACCCATTCGCTGACCGTGGGCCCCGACGGCCCCACCGCGCTGCACGACCACTACCTGGTCGAGAAGCTCGCCTCCTTCAACCGCGAGCGCGTGCCGGAGCGCAACCCGCACGCCAAGGGCGGCGGCGCGTTCGGCGAGTTCGTCGTCACCGAGGACGTCTCGAAGTACACCCGTGCGGCCGTGTTCCAGCCGGGCGCCACCTCGGAGACCCTCCTCCGCTTCTCCTCCGTCGCCGGTGAGCAGGGCTCGCCCGACACCTGGCGCGACGTGCGCGGGTTCTCGCTGCGCTTCTACACGACCGAGGGCAACCTCGACATCGTCGGCAACAACACCCCGACGTTCTTCCTCCGCGACGCCATCAAGTTCCCGGACTTCATCCACTCGCAGAAGCGCCTCGGCGACTCCGGTCTGCGCGACGCGGACATGCAGTGGGACTTCTGGACCCTCTCGCCCGAGAGCGCGCACCAGGTCACCTACCTCATGGGCGAGCGCGGACTCCCCCGCAGCTGGCGTCACATGAACGGCTACGGCTCGCACACCTACTCCTGGATCAACGCCGAGGGCGAGGTGTTCTGGGTCAAGTACCACTTCATCTCCCACCAGGGCGTCGAGGCGATGAGCCCGGAGGAGGCCGAGCAGCTGGCCGGTTCCGACGCGGACCACTACCGTCGCGACCTGTTCCAGTCGATCGACGGCGGCGACTTCCCGAAGTGGGACCTGTACGTGCAGATCATGCCGTACGACGAGGCGAAGGACTACCGCTTCAACCCGTTCGACCTCACCAAGACGATCTCGAAGAAGGACTACCCGCGCATCAAGGTCGGCACGCTGACCCTGAACCGCAACCCGGAGAACTTCTTCGCGCAGATCGAGCAGGCCGGCTTCGCGCCGGGGAACCAGGTGCCCGGTACCGGCATCTCCCCCGACAAGATGTTGATGGGCCGGATGTTCGCCTACCCGGACGCCCAGCGTCACCGCATCGGCGCGAACTACAACCAGCTGCCGGTGAACCAGCCGCACGCCGCTGAGACCCGCAACTACCAGCACGAGGGCTCGATGCGGTACCAGTACAACGACGCCGCGCACCGCACCTACCAGCCGAACTCTTTCGGGACCCCCGGTGGCCCCGAGGCCGACCCGGCCAAGGGCATCGAGGTGAACTGGTCGGCGGACGGCGAGCTCACCCGCTCCGCCGCGACGCTGCACGCCGAGGACGACGACTTCGGTCAGGCCGGCACGCTGTACCGCGAGGTCTTCGACGGCCCGCAGCGCGCCCGCTTCCTGGAGGTGCTGACCGGTCAGGGCCGTTCGATCACGGTCGACGCCATCCGCGAGCGCTTCTTCCAGTACTGGACGAACGTCGACGCCGAGCTCGGCGCCGCTCTCCGCGACCGCGTCTGACCCGAGACCCCGGGTTCTCCTCGAAACCCCCTCCCCGTGACACCGCGGGGAGGGGGTTTCGGCGTGTAACCGGGGTCTCGGCGTCGACGTCAGGGCCAAGATGGAGGGGTGGCTGTTTCCCTCTCCGACCTCACCGAGATGCCCGCCCCGCAGCACGTCTACGCGGCGGACGGCACACGACTGGCGACGTACACGTGGGGCGAGCTCGATGCCCCGGTCGTGGTGACCGTGCACGGCTTCGCCTCCGGCGCGCGCGACAACTGGGTGCTGACGGGCTGGGTGCGCGAGCTGACCAGGGCCGGGTACCGCGTGCTCGCGCTCGACCAGCGGGGCCACGGGCAGAGCGACAAGCCGCATGAGTCCGACGCCTACGCCATCCGCAACCTCGTGACCGACGTCGAGACCGTCATGGACACATACCTCGTCGACGACGCGTTCTACCTCGGCTACTCGCTCGGCGCGCGGGTGGGGTGGGAAGTGGCCCGTGAGCTCCCGCATCGGATCGGCCGGGCGGTCCTGGGCGGTGTTCCCGACGGCATCCCCCTCGCGCGTCTCGACCTCGACCAGGTGCGCGCATACATCGCGGACGGCACCTCGGTGGAGGACCGCACGACGCAGAACTACATCGCGCTGACCGAGCGGGTGCCCGGGAACGATCTGCGTGCGCTCGTCGCGCTGGCCGAGGGGCTGCGGGGCTCCGGCACGATCGACCCCGATCCCGCGGACGCCCCGGTCGTGCCGCTGCTGTTCGCGACGGGGTCCAAGGACGCGATCATCGAGGGCTCCCGGGCACTGGCCGCGGCGGCTCCCGATGCCCGCTTCGTCGAGCTCCCGAACCGCCACCACTTCAACGCCCCCGGCTCCCGCGACTTCAAGGAGGCCGCGCTCGCGTTCTTCGCCGAGTCCTGAGCCCGCCGAGACCCCGTCTTCGCGCCGAGACCCCCTCCCGCACGCGTGTGCAGGAGGGGGTCTCGGCGCGAGAGCGGGGTCTCGGGGTCAGGCGGTGGCGTCCTCGCGCTTCGAGAGGACCCAGCCGGCGCGGGGGAAGTGACACGTGTAGCCGTTCGGGTACTTGATCAGGTAGTCCTGGTGCTCGGGCTCGGCCTCCCAGAACGGACCGGCGGGCTCGATCGTCGTGACGGCCTTCGCCGGCCACAGGCCGGAGGCGTCGACATCGGCGATCGTGTCGCGGGCGACCTGCTCCTGCTCGGGGGTGAGCGGGAAGATCGCCGACCGGTAGCTCGACCCGATGTCGTTGCCCTGCCGGTTCAGGGTCGACGGGTCGTGGATCTGGAAGAAGAACGCCAGGATGTCGCGATAGGTCGTCGCACTCGGGTCGAACACGATCTCCACGGCCTCCGCGTGACCGGGGTGGTTGCGGTAGGTCGCGTGGTCGTTCTCGCCGCCGGTGTAGCCCACGCGGGTGTCGATGACGCCGGGCTGGCGGCGGATGAGGTCTTCCATGCCCCAGAAGCAGCCGCCCGCGAGGACGGCCGTCTCGGTCCCGGGGGTGCGGGTGATGGTTCCGGTGTCGGTCATGACTGCTCCTCAGAGGTGTGGGTGGTGAAGAGGGGGCTGTAGCGACCGTACCCCTCCTTCTCGAGATCCTCCGCCGGGATGAAGCGGAGGGCCGCCGAGTTCATGCAATAGCGGAGGCCGCCCTCGGCGCGGGGTCCGTCGTCGAAGACGTGTCCCAGGTGGCTGTCGGCTCCGGAGGACCGCGCCTCGGTGCGGGTCATCCACAGGGTGCGGTCTGTCTTCGTGGTCACGGCGTCGGCATCGATCGGACGGGTGAAGCTCGGCCAGCCGGTACCGCTGTCGTACTTGTCCTTCGAGGAGAACAGCGGCTGGCCGGAGACGACGTCGACGTAGATGCCGTCGTCGTGCGTGTTCCAGTAGGCGTTGCGGAAGGGCGGCTCGGTGGCGTCCTGCTGCGTGACCTCGTACTGCAGGTTCGTGAGACCGCTGACGGCCTCGGGGGTCCTGCCGTAGTCGTTCGACATGAGTGGCTCCTTGTCCGACGCCGCTGGCTGCGGCGTCATAGAGGAGAACCACGCGGGCGCGGCTTTTGGTCCCGCGGGGCTGGGAGCGGGCTGGGAGTTTTCCCACTCGATAGAGTTGCCTCCGCACCACACACCACCCGAGGGGAACTGCCATGTCCGTTGGACTGCTCGCCGTCGTCGACGACATCCTGAGCGCCGCGATGAAGGCGTCGGCGAAGGCTGCGGGAGTCGTCATCGACGACGCCGCCGTGACGCCGCAGTACGTGCAGGGCATCACGCCGGCCCGCGAACTCCCCGTGGTCGGCAAGATCGCCCTCGGGTCGCTGGTGAACAAGTTCGTCATCATCATCCCCATCGCGCTGCTGCTCACCGCCTTCGCGCCATGGGTACTGCCCTATCTGCTGATCCTCGGCGGCTCGTACCTGTGCTTCGAGGGGGCGGAGAAGGTGCTCGAGTGGTTCGGGGTGCAGCACGGTCACGCGGACGAGGGCGCCCGCGACGAGAGGAAGCTCGTGCTCGGCGCCGTCCGCACCGACCTCATCCTCTCGACCGAGATCATGCTCATCTCCCTCGCCAGCCTCGACAAGGGACTCGGCATCTGGTCCACCCTGGCGATCCTCGCGGTGATCGCGCTGGTCATGACCGTCGCGGTGTACGGCGCCGTGGCGCTCCTGGTGAAGATCGACGACATCGGCCTGAAGATGGCGAAGAACCCCGTGCAGCGCGTGCGGCACACCGGCACGCGTATCGTCCGGTCGATGCCCGCGGTCTTCCGCTTCATCAGCGTGCTCGGCACCGTCGCGATGCTCTGGGTCGGCGGGCACCTCGTCCTCATCAACCTCGGCGAGGTCGGGCTGCACGCGCCGGCCGACGTGCTCCATGCGGTCGAGCACGCGCTGGAGCCCCTCGGCGGCTTCGTGGTCTGGGTGGTCGACACCATCATCTCCGCCATCGCCGGTCTCATCTGGGGTCTCGTGATCGTCGGCGCCGTCCTCGGCATCGCGAAGGTCTTCGGCAAGAAGCCGAGCTTCCACGAGGGCGAGGCCTCCCCCGCCGACATCCACGTCTGACGATGACCGCCGTGCACCTCAGGGCCGCCGAGAGCGACGACCTCGACACGATCACCGAGATCCACAACCACGCCGTCGTGCACACGACCGCGATCTGGAACGAGGTGGCGGTGGATCGCGCCGACCGGGAAGCCTGGCTCGCCGACCGGACCGCGCGCGGCTACCCCGTGATCGTCGCCGCCGACGACAGCGGGGTCGTGGGCTATGCGTCCTACGCCCAGTGGCGCCCGCACAGCGGCTACCGCCTGACCGTCGAGCACTCCGTCTACGTGCGCGGCGATCAGCGCGGGCGCGGCATCGGCACGCTCCTCATGACGGAGCTCATCGCCCGGGCTCGGGCAGCCGGGATGCACGTGATGATCGGCGGGGTGGAGAGCGGCAACACCGCCTCCATCGCCCTGCACGAGCGCCTCGGGTTCCGGGAGGTGGGCCGCATGCCGCAGGTCGGTGCGAAGTTCGGCCGCTGGCTCGACCTCAGCATGCTGCAGCTCGTGCTCGACGACCGCCCCACCCCCCACGCGGCGCTCTAGCGATGGGCTTCCTGCAGTGGCTCGTCGACGCCTTCTCCTCGTCCTGGGTGCTGCCGGGAGGCCAGACCCTCCTGGTGCGTGAGGTCGTCGGGAACGCGTTCGGACTCGCGAGCGCCCTCGGGGGCATGCGGCGCAAGGTCTGGGCGTGGCCGGTCGGCATCGTCGGCAACGTCCTGCTGCTGACGGTGTTCCTCGGTTCCGCGCTGAGCCCCGACCCGTCGCTCCCGCATCTCCTCGGTCAGGCCGGGCGGCAGATCATGTTCATCGCCGTCGCGATCTACGGCTGGATCCGCTGGCGGAATGCCGACGGCGGTCGCATCGTGCCGCGGTGGGCGCCGACCGGTGCCCGCGTCGGTCTGGTCGTGGTCCTCGTCGTCGGAACCGTGGCGCTCACCCCCCTGTTCCGCGCCCTCGGTTCGTGGGAACCGGTCTGGGCCGACGCCTGGACCTTCGTCGGGTCACTGCTCGCGACGTACGGCATGGCCAAGGGCTGGACCGAGTTCTGGCTCATCTGGATCGCCGTGGACGTGGTGGGGGTGCCGCTTCTGTTCAGCTCCGGCTACTACGCGACCGGCCTCATGTACGTGTTCTACGGCGTCTTCACCGCGATCGGGTTCGTGATCTGGTGGCGGGCGCAACGGCAGGCTGCCCGTCCGATCGAGATCCTCCCGCCCGACCCGAGCCCCCGCCGTCCGGACGACGAGGCCTGACCGGCGTCGCGATTGTTTCGGTGCGTGTCGCCGTCGCTCGCCCCGATGCCGCCCGGTCCCGTTTCATGGGGGCATGACCCGGCAGATCCGTTTCAACGCCTTCGACATGAACTGCGTCGCCCATCAGTCGTCCGGCCTGTGGCGGCATCCCGACGACCGGTCGCGCCAGTACAACACGATCTCGTACTGGACCGACCTGGCGAAGCTGCTGGAGAGCGCGACCTTCGACGGCATCTTCATCGCCGACGTCCTGGGCACCTACGACGTCTACGGCGGCACGAACGAGGCCGCCATCCGCAACGGCGCCCAGGTGCCGGTGAACGACCCGATCCTCCTGGTCAGCGCGATGGCCGCGGTGACCGAGCATCTGGGATTCGGCGTCACCGCCGGCACGGCCTTCGAGCACCCCTACCCGTTCGCTCGACGACTCAGCACGCTCGATCACCTCACCCAGGGCCGCGTCGGCTGGAACGTCGTGACCGGGTACCTGCCCAGCGCCGCCCGGAACATGGGGCAGGAGGACCAGCTCGCGCATGACGACCGCTACGACCACGCGGACGAGTACGTCGAGGTGCTCTACAAGCTCTGGGAGGGGTCGTGGGAGGACGACGCGGTGGTGGAGGACCGCGAGCGCGGCATCTTCACAGACCCGTCGAAGGTGCACCCGATCCGGCACGAGGGGAAGCACTTCTCCGTGCCCGGCATCCACATCTCGGAGCCGTCGCCGCAGCGCACTCCGGTGATCTACCAGGCCGGCGCCAGCCCGCGCGGAGTGCGGTTCGCGGCGGAGAACGCCGAGGCCATCTTCGTCGCGGCGCCGTCGAAGGAGGTGCTCGCCGGCACCGTGAAGCGGATCCGCGACGCTCTCGAGGCGGCGGGGCGCGACCGGTACGACGCCCGGATCTACACCCTGCTCACTGTCATCACCGCCGCGACGAGCGAGGAGGCGGCCGCGAAGCACGCCGAGTATCTCTCCTACGCGAGCCCGGAGGGGGCGCTCACCTTCATGTCGGGGTGGATGGGCGTCGACCTGTCGCAGTACGCCGAGGACGAGCCGGTGGGGAACGTCGAGTCGAACGCGATCCAGTCGGTGCTGCAGCACCTGAAGGAGGAGGCCGACCTCGGGCGCGAGTGGACGGTGGGCGACTTCGGTCGCCACAACGCGATCGGCGGGCTCGGCCCGACGATCGTCGGCTCCGGGGTCGAGATCGCCGACGAGCTGCAGTCGTGGGTCGAGGAGATCGACATCGACGGCTTCAATCTCGCGTACGCCGTCACCCCCGGCACCTGGCAGGACGTCATCGAGCACGTCATCCCGGTGCTGCGCGAGCGCGGCGCGTACCCCGAGGAGTACGTGCCCGGCACGCTCCGCCACAAGCTGCACGGCCGCGGCGACCGGGTCCAGCCCACGCACCGCGCCGCCCAGTACCGCCTCTGACCCCGTTCGAATCGCCCGCTGTGCTGCAAATCCGGTTTGGCGCAAAGTGGGCGATTCGAAGGCAGGTCAGTCGGCGTCGCGGGTGAAGAGGCTCCGCAGCACGAGGAAGACCACCACGGCGACGACAGCGACGATGGCGAGCTTCGCGATGAACCAGAGCACCGAGAACAGCGCGCTGACGATCCACCACGCGATCACGACGGCGAGGATGACGCCGAGGACGGTCCAGATGTTCTTGGTCATGCCTCCAGCCTACGGAGTCGCGGCGGCCGGGATCTCCTCCAGCGACCGGTAGACGGGCAGTCCGCGCTCGTGGGCGATGGCGACATCCTGGTCCGCGCCCGTCGAAGCCCCCGGAAGGCGCAGCACCGCATCGCAGTGCTGGAGGAGGCGGTGCGCGGTCTCGTACATCACGTCACCGGTCTCCACTTCGGCCGCGTCGAGGGTGCGGAGGATGGGCAGAGCGGCCCACTCCCCGATCATCGGCACATGGCCGAGGCGGAAGATCGGACCGGACGCCTCCTCCAGACGCGCGAGATTGCGGGCGATCAGGGTGGGGTCGCCGTTGGTGCCGGAACGGTAGGGGCCGGCGATCAGGATCAGGAGTGGCTTCATCATGGAGATGACTGTAGTCTGAATCATGCATAAACGTGCAACTTCGTGAGGAAACGTATGCTCGCTGCTCAGCGCAAAGACCACCTGCTCGCCGTGCTCGCCCGTGAGGGACGGGTCGTGGCGAAGGCTGCGGCCGATGACCTCGGAGTATCGGAAGACGCCATCCGCCGCGACCTCCGCGAGCTCGCCGAGGAGGGCAGGCTCCAGCGCGTGTACGGCGGCGCGCTGCCCATCGCCGCGGCCGATCGCCCGGTGCGCGAGCGCCATGACCTGGCGACCGAGAGCAAGGAGCGGGTCGCCCGCCAGGCCGTCACGACCATCCGGCCCGGATCGACGATCGCGCTGGATGCCGGAACCACCACGCTCGCGATGGCGCGACTGCTGCCCTCCGGCACCGGCGTCACGGTCATCACCCCGAGTCCCGCCATCGCCCTGGCCGTCGCCGAGCACTCAGATGCGCGCGTGATCATGATCGGCGGCGAGCTCGCCCGGCACTCTCTCGTCGCCGGAGGGGGACTCGCGATGGAGGCGATCCAGCACCTCGCTGCCGACGTGTTCTTCGTCGGGGTCACGGGTGTCGACCCGCGTCACGGCCTCACGACGGGCGAGCTCGACGATGCCGTCACCAAGCGGGCGATCGCCTCCCGATGTGCCGCGACGATCGTGCTCGCGAGCGACGAGAAGATCGGCGCCGCCTCGCGCTACCCGGTGCTGCCGTTCGAGGCGGTCGCCGCGGTCATCACCGACCCCCTCGACGAGAATCCGCTGATCCCCGAGGTCCTGGCGCAGATCCCGGCGGGGGCGTGAGCGAGGATCCCTCCTCCGCGAGGCGTTCCGCGAGCAGGGCGTGCAGGTGACCTGCCGCCGCGAGGAGCGCCACGCTACGGCGCGTGAGGTCAGCCAGCCGCTCCGCGAGGATGCGCTGCACGTCTTCGGTGTCACCATGCGCGCGCACCTCGTCGATGATCCGGGATACCGCGGGGATGCCGTAGCCGCCCGAGCGCAGGGCGGCGGCGATCCGCGCCTCGGTGATCGCCAGGGAGTCATAGGAGCGGACCGATCCCGCGCGACGAAGGGGGCGCACGAGCCCTTCTCGCTCCCAGTGCCGAAGTGCGGAGGAACGGACGCCGAGCGCCTGGGCGAGTTCGCCGATGGCCATCGCATCGTCCTCGACGAACGGATCGTCGGCCTCCGCCACGGCGTCCTCGAGTCCGCGCAGGGCCGCGCGCACCCGTGAGCGATCGAGGGCGACGTCCGCGTGCAGGGCGTCGATCCGCTCCGCCGCGTGCTCGACCGATCCGCCGATGAGAGCGGGCATCAGTCGACGCGCGGGCACCGGACCGAGCGCCGCCGCCAACGCGCGATAGGCACGCAGCGCCAGGGCATGCGGCGTCCGATACCGCCGGTACCCGTTCGCGCCGCGCTCCGCGGCGGGGAGGACGCCGAGGCGCTCGAGGTCGCGCACCTGCTGCGTCGAGTAGTCGACCAGCCGGCCGAGCGCCGCCGTCGTCATCACCTGCTCTTGAGGGTTCTGCACACTCCTCCTCGTCTTTCCGGTCCTTGAGTCCACATAGGCACGTCAGCCTCAGCATTGAAGGATGGAAATGCAGGAGATCATCGCAGAGGTCCGTTCGTTCGACGGCGTGCTCGTCATCGCCCCGGAGGCGGGCAGCGACTTCCCCGAACTGTCATGGGGAGACGCGTACTTCTACCACGCGCCCGACGGCCGGATGCCCGAGCGCACTCAGCCGTACGGGACGATCATCACGAAGGACTATCCCGACGACACGTCCTCCGCGCTGGACGCTCCAGGGCGCTTCCGGGTGAACATCCACGTCGGACGCGAGCGCGCGGGGTCGATCATCGCGGCGGCGTCTCTCACAGGCGACGACACCGACCCGACGGCGGTCGACGTCTTCCGCCCTCACCCCCTGTACGGCACCGCCGGCTGGGTGTGCGTCATCGACCCCGCAGAGGCGACGGAGGGTGCCGTGCTCGCCCTTCTCCGCGAGGCGCACGAGGCGGCACGTGCGCGCACCGGACGACGGGCGCGATGAGTCCCGTGTCGACTCCTCAGGGCATGACCGAGTCCGACCGTCGGATCGTCGCGGTGTGGGCGGCCGACTGCGCCGACCGCGTGCTGCCGCTGTTCGAGAGGGAGGCCCCGGACGACGTACGTGCGCGTGATGCCATCGCCAGGACGCGCGCCTTCGCCCGTGGCGAGCTCGCGGCTGCGGGCGAGATCCGTCGTCGCTTCGTCGCGGGCAGGGCTGCCCGCAGCGCCGTGACACCTGCCGGCACCGCGGCCGCTCGCTCCGCGGCACAGGCCGCCGGGGTCGCGCACATGGGTGCGCATGCTCTCGGGGCAGCCGCCTACGCCGCGCGAGCTGTCGAGCTGGCACACCCGGACGCCCCCGACGTCCGCGTCGCAGAGGTGCGCTGGCAACTCGCGCACCTCTCCCCCGAGGCCGCTGCGGCCCTGCGCACCCTCCCGCCCCTGGGCACCGACCCCGCCGGCCCGCTCGGCCCCGGGCTCCTCTCCTCCGGCCCCCTCGGCGAAGTGATCCGCGACCTGCAGGCACACCTCTCGTCCGCCGTCGATTGAGTCCCTCTTCGAATCGCGCAACTGGCTGTATCTGAGCCGCAGATGGAACCAGTTGCGCGATTCGAAAGCGGCCCGACGGCTTCAGCCCCGATTCAGCGTCGACCCGCCACACTGGGGGGATGCGGATCCTGGTGGTGGACGACGAGGTGCGTCTGGCCGAAGGCGTGCGCCGCGGACTCGAGGCGGAGGGCTTCGCGGTCGACGTCGCCCACAACGGCGTCGACGGCCTGTGGCGGGCCCGCGAGACCCGGTACGACGCCATCGTGCTCGACCTGATGATGCCCGGCATGAGCGGGTGGAAGGTCTGCGAGGCCCTGCGCGCCGAGGAGAACTGGACCCCCGTGCTGATGCTCACCGCCAAGGACGGCGAGTGGGATCAGGTGGAGGCGCTGGAGAGCGGCGCCGACGACTACGTCACCAAGCCCTTCTCGTTCGCGATCCTCGTGGCCCGACTTCGGGCACTCCTGCGCCGCGGCGCCGTGGCGCGACCGACGATCCTCGAGGCCGGCGACCTGCGACTGGATCCCGCGGGACACCACGTCTGGCGCGGCGAGACCCCGATCACCCTGACGGCCCGCGAGTTCGCTGTGCTCGAGCACCTGATGCGGCACCGGGGGCAGGTGCTGTCGAAGCGCGACCTGCTGGCCGGCGTCTGGGACGACGACTTCGACGGCGACCCGAACATCGTCGAGGTCTACGTCGGCCACCTCCGCCGCAAAGTCGACAAGCCGTTCGGGCGCGAGGCGATCGAGACCATCCGCGGTGCGGGCTACCGGCTGGCGGCGAACGGTGGCTAGGCGGCTCTGGCGGTCGGTCCGCGGCCGGACGACGCTCGGCGCCACCCTGGTCGTCGCGGTCGCGCTGCTCCTCGGTGCCTTCTCCTTCTACGGGGTGCTGAGCGCGAGCATCCACGGCAGCACCGAACGCGCGGCGGAGCAGCGGCTGGAGGAGCTCGTCAGCCGGTTCGACGGTCCGGGCCGACGCGGCCCCGACCAGCTCGACGACGACCTCGTGCAGCTGCTCGGACGAGACGGGTCGGTGCGGGCGTCCAGCGAGGAGGCTGCCGATGCGCTCGGCGCCACCCCGCTGCCCGTGGACGACGATCCGCAGGTGGTCCGCATCGACGGGGAACCCATGCTCGTGGTGTCCGACGACGTGGAGGGCGACCAGACCCTCGTGCTCGCGGTGCCGATGGACGAGGACGCGGAGACCCTGGCCACCGTGGCGACGCTGCTCGTGATCGCCGTCCCCGCGCTGCTGCTGCTCGTGGCCGTCACCACCTGGCTCGTCACGGGGCGTGCGCTGCGGCCGGTCACACGCATCCGCCAGGAGGTCGAGGGCATCACCGCCGAGCGCCTCGATCACCGGGTGCCGGTTCCCGACACGGCGGATGAGATCCACTCCCTCGCCGTGACGATGAACGGGATGCTCGATCGGCTCGACGCGGCGGCGACCGCGCAGCGCCGCTTCGTCTCCGACGCCTCGCACGAACTGCGGTCTCCCCTGGCGACGATCCGTCAGCACGCGGAGCTCGCCCAGGCGCACCCGGAGGTGACGAGCATCGACGAGCTCGCCGAGGTGGTGGCCGAGGAGGGGCTGCGACTGCAGGGCATCGTGGAGTCGCTGCTGCTCCTCGCCCGCCTCGACGAGGGCGCGGCCGGGAGCACCGAACCGGTGGATCTGGACGACCTCGCCCTCGCGGAGGTGCGCCGGCTGCGGGCCGCCGGACTCGACGTCGACGGGTCCGGCATCCGCGCGGCCCGCACTGCCGGCGATCCCCGCCTGCTCGGCCAGCTGCTGCGGAACCTCGCGGACAACGCCGCCCGGCACAGCAACGGCCGCGTGGCGATCGGGGTGGAGCCACGGCCGCCGCACGTCGTCCTCACGGTCGAAGACGACGGCTCCGGAATCCCGCCGGAGGAGCGGGACCGCATCTTCGAGCGCTTCGTCCGGCTCGACGAGGCCCGGAGTCGCGACGCGGGAGGCAGCGGGCTCGGTCTCGCGATCGCTCACGGCATCGCCACCGCCGCCCACGGCGCGATCGCGGTGGACGCCTCCCGGTGGGGCGGCGCCCGCTTCACCGTCACCCTCCCCTCGGCCGGCCCTCTCTCCTGACCCCGCCCCCGGGCACAGCTTCGGAGATCCCCCACGACACCCCGGCCATGACCTCCTCCCGGACGGCGTGTCGTCGCCGAGCTCCGAAATCGTGCCCGGGATATCGGTTCCTGAACGGGGCTTCAGGAGGCTTCAGGGTGGCTTCAGCGGCGTCGGGAGACCATCGAGACATGAACGACAAGACTCCTGCTTCCGACCAGAACCCCACGCCGGACGAGAACCGCGCCTCCGGACCGGACTCGGCATCCGCCGTCCCGAACGCGGGCCAGGACCACACCGCAGGACAGGGCTCCCCCGCCGGCCCCGGCACGAACGCGAACGCCGACGACCCGACGGTGCCGGTCGCGCCGACCACCGATCCTGCCGCGACGCCGAACGGCGCGCCGGAGGCACCGGCCGCCGCAGCGACCCCCACCAAGCCCGGACGCAAGCGCGCGCTCCTCATCGGCGGCGGGATCGCGGCCGCGGTGCTGCTCGCCGGCGGAGGCGTGGCAGTGGGCGCCGCGATCGGCGACGAGTTCGGTGACGACGACGACCGTCCCGCCATGGAGGGCCCCCGACACGAGGGCGATCACGGCCCGCGCGGAGACCACCGCGGCGACGACGACGCGCGCCCGAGCGGAGACCGGGGCGACCGCGGTCCGGTGACCGGCATCGGCACCGACGACGTCGACGAGCTCCTCGCGATCGCCGCCGCCGCCCAGGACGCCGCGGAGGGCGAGGTCACCTCGATCGACGCGAAGCGCGACGGGACGTGGGAGGTGCAGCTCACCACGTCCGCTGGGGACGAGACCGAGGTGCGCGTCGACGACGAGCTCGCCGCGACCGTGGTGTCGACAGACGCTGCGGACGGCGACGACCAGGGTCCGACTCTCACGCTCGACGAGGAGACCATCCGCACGCTCGTCGATGCCGCTCTCGCCGAGGCCGAGGGGATGATCACCGACCTCGACGTGGACTCCGACGACGTGAGCCCCTACGACGCCTCCGTCCTGACGACGGACAACCGCTCGATCGACATCTCCTTCGATGCCTCGTTCGCGGTCGTGGGCACCGACATCGACGAGTGACGGTCGGCCCGACGGCTAGCATGCAAGGATGACGAACTCCGATCCGATCGACGAAGTCTCCATCGGCGGCGAGGTCATCCGCCTCGGGCAGTTCCTCAAGTTCGCGGGCCTGCTCGATTCGGGCGGCGACGCGAAAGAGGTCATCATCGACGGCTACGTCACCGTGAACGGCGACGTGGACCGGCGCCGCGGGCGTCAGCTCCGCGATGGCGATGTGGTGACCTTCGAGGGCCGGGCGGTGCGCGTCCGGCCCTGACTCGGCACCGCGGAGCCGTCCTCCTCCTGGCCCCGATTCCGCGCCTCGCTCACGAGCACGGCGGTCACCCCGGCCCCGCACAGCGCGAACCCGCCGAGCGTGATCGCGGTGAGGGGCTCGCCGAGCAGCAGCGCCCCGCCGATCGCGGTCGCCGGGGCGACGAGGAAGAGCAGGGCCTGCAGCGCGGTGATGCCGACCCGGCGCAGCAGCCACCAGTACAGTCCGTAGGCGCCGAGCGTAGGGAAGACCGCGGTCAGGACCACGGCGATCCAGAACGACGGTCGAGCCGGCGGCACGAGTGCCCCGGCGAGCGCGCCGATGACGAGGAGCAGCACTGCGGTCACGCTCACGTGGATGGTCAGGGTCAGCAGCACCCCCGTGCGCACGGCCGTCCGCCGCTGCACCAGCGTGCCGATCACGAGGCAGACCATCGCCGTCGCCGGAAGCAGGTAGGCGACGAGCGGCGCGCGGCCGGCGCCGAACTGCGACTGGACGACGAGCAGCACCCCCACCGCCCCGATCACCAGCCCCGCGACCTGAGCGCCGCGTACGCGGAGGCCTAGCACCGGACCGACCAGCACGGCGACGAGCAGCGGCTGGACGGCATCGATCAGCGCGACGGTGCCGGTGGCGATGCCTGCGGCGACGGCGGCGTACACAGCGGCGCAGTATCCGAACTGGGCGAGCGATCCGACGAGCGCCTGGACGCCGAGTTCGCGACCGGTCATCCCCCTCGCCGCACCGGACACCGCGACGAGGACCACGAGCACGACGGCGAGCGGCGTGAACCGCCAGACCAGGAGCGTCAGCGGGTCGACGTCCGTGGTGGCGACCGCGGGGATGAGGAATCCCGAGCTCCACGTGAGGACGAAAGCCACCGCGGCACCGACGGTGAGGAGGCGCCCGAGTATACCGATCTGTTTACTCATCCGCCCACTATACAGGTTGGTATACTCGGCGCATGTCGATCCCCGTCCCGGAACTCCCCCCATTGACCCCGGGAGCACGCCGCGTGCTCGACGCCGCCTCCGACCTCTTCTACGAGCGCGGCATCCACGCCATCGGAGTCGACACCATCGCCGCGGCCGCCGGCGTCACGAAGAAGACGCTGTACGACCGCTTCGGATCGAAGGAAGCGCTCGTCGTGTCGTACCTGCAGCACCGGGACGCCCGCTGGCGCGATCACGTCGCGGCCCACCTCGCGCGGGTGCCGGAGCCGGGGCCTGCCCGTGTGCTCGCGATCTTCGACGCAGCCCTAGCCTGGGTGCCCGACAACAGCACCAAGGGATGCAGCGCCATCAACGCGCGTGCCGAGATCGACGGCCCCGGGGATGCCCCGCTGGTGCTCGCCGAGGCCCGTCGCGAGAAGGAGTGGCTGCTCGCGGTGTTCGCAGAGCTCTGCGATGAGGCGGGCTTCCGCGATCCGGAACGTCTCGCGGCGACGCTCATGCTCCTCTATGAAGGGGCCATCGTCACCGTCGGCATGGGGACCTTCGCCGAACCGTTCGTCACCGCTCGCGACAGCGCGCGGCGGATCCTGGAGTCCACACCGTCCGACGCGTCCTAGACGTCGGTCGTCGGCAAGGACGCGCGCGGCGGCAGCACAGCGCGCACCGTGACCACGAGAAGGGCCACGAGCAGCACGACCATCGTCACGTCCGCGACGATGTAGGCGTAGTGCGCGCCATCGGTTCCCGGAGCCTCCTGCCCTGCGATGACGAGATCGCTGCGCCGATTGAGGATCGGGCGGATGACGATCACCTCGACGAGGAACGCCAGCCACAGCCCGCCGAGCAGCAGCGCCGAGGGACGTCCGGCCCTGGCGCGGATGCTGACCGCGGTCAACACGAGGAGCACCGCTCCCGCGAGGACATTGAGGGCGGTGAAGACGAGGCGACCGATGCCGAGCCCCAGCGGGATCGTGATTCCGGGAGCCAGGAACTTCAACGGCGCCTCCAGGAATGAGATCGCGACGATCGCCCCGAGCAGGAATGCGGGCAGGAGCAGGCGCAGCGCGGTCACCGTGCGTCCACCCGTCATGGCCTCAGGCTAACCGGACCGGTCGCCGCCGTCGCCAGACCTGGCCGTGGAAATCGGCCCCTCGCTCGGCGCGCAGGGGATAATGGGTAACATGCCACGTCCTACCGACGCCTACCGCGGGCTCATGCAGAGCAGCCGGCTGCGGGTTCTCGCCGCCTTGATGGACACTCCGGGAATCGGCCTCGCCGAGCTCTCCCTCCGCATGGGCCTCCACGTGAACACGCTGCGCGACCACCTTCGCGTGCTCGAAGGCGAGGGCCTCGCCCGGTCCGAGGTGGAGCACACCGGTCGTCGCGGACGGCCGCGGCTGCGCTTCTCCCCCGTGTTGCCGAGCGAGCCGAATGAGATCGAGGAGCGGCGGGTCCAGGAGGCGATCCGTCACGGCGACCTCATGCGCGCGGTGCTCCCGGCGACGCGATCCGGGCTCCCGGAGGCCGCGACGCATCAGCTCGATGCGCTGTTCCACCACCTCGACGACGTGGGCCTGCAGCCGGACATCGACGAGAAGGCGATGACCGTCGACCTCTCCCCCTGCCGCTTCCACACGCTGCTGACCGATGACCAGACCCTGGTCTGCCGGGTGCACGAGGAACTCATGAAGTCGGTGCTGGCGAGAGCGGGCGGCCCCGTGGAGATCGAACGCGTGATCCCGTTCACGACGTCCCACTCCTGCCACGTCCGGCTCAGCCTCCGCGAGGAGTCGGCGTCCGACGTGGGACGCTGACGCCGCGGCTCAGGTGAAGTCGCCGCCGGGGGCCATGTCGGCGAACCGGGAGTAGTGCCCCTGGAAGGCGACCGTGATGGTCGCGGTCGGACCGTTACGGTGCTTGGCCACGATGAGGTCGGCCTCGCCGGGACGGACGTCCTTGTCGTAGACCGAGTCGCGGTGCAAGAGGATGACCATGTCGGCGTCCTGCTCGATCGATCCGGACTCTCGCAGGTCGCTGATGGCGGGCTTCTTGTCCTGTCGCTGCTCGGGACCACGGTTCAGCTGCGACAGCGCGATGACCGGCACCTGCAGCTCCTTGGCGATGAGCTTGAGGCTTCGGGAGAACTCCGAGACCTCCTGCTGACGGGACTCGACGCGCTTGCCGGATGTCATGAGCTGGAGATAGTCGATGATGACCATCCGCAGACCGGCCCGCTGCTTCAGCCGCCGGCACTTCGCCCGGATCTCGACGAGCGTCATGTTCGGGCTGTCGTCGATGTAGAGCGGGGCGTCGTTGATGCGGCCGCGGGTGGCGGCGACCGTCGTCCAGTCCCGCGGGTCGAGCGTTCCCTTGCGCATGTTCTGCAGCGGGATCGCCCCCTCGGCGCTGAGCAGACGCATCGCGATCTCGCTCTTGCCCATCTCGAGCGAGAAGAAGATCGAGGGGAAGTCGTGCCCGATCGAGGCCGCACGGGCGAAGTCGAGGGCGAGCGTGGACTTACCCATCGCGGGTCGCGCGGCGACGACGATCATCTGGCCGCCGTGCAGGCCGTTGGTGAGCTCGTCGAGCTCGCGGAAGCCGGTGGGGATGCCGGTCATGGAACCGTCGCGGCCGTTGGCCGCCTCGATCTCCTCGACGGCGGCATCGACCGCGACGGTGAGCGGTACGTAGTCCTCGGCCGTCTCCGAGCCGGTGACCGAGTAGATCTCCGCCTGCGCGTTGTTGACGATGTCGGTCGCGTCGCCCTGGCCGTCGTAGCCGAGCTGGACGATGCGCGTCCCGGCGTCGACGAGGCGGCGGAGGATCGCTCGCTCGGAGACGATGCCCGCGTAGTAGCCGGCGTTGGCCGCGGTCGGGACGATCGACGTAAGGGTGTGCAGGTAGTCCGCGCCGCCCGCCTTGTTCAGCTCACCGGTCTTGATGAGCTCGTCGGTGACGGCGACGACGTCGGTCGGCTCACCGTGGGAGTAGAGGGAGAGGATGGCCTCGAAGATGAGCTCGTGCTTCGGGATGTAGAAGTCGGCGCCCTTGAGCGTCTCGATCACATCGGCGACGGCGTCCTTCGACAGGAGCATGCCGCCCAGGGCGCTCTGCTCGGCGAGGAGGTCGTGCGGAGGGGTGCGCTCGGGCGGACGCTGCCCTCCCAGGCGCTCCGCGGAGATGTCGGCGATCGACACTGTGTTCCCTTCGATGCGACGGTTCTGAGGCGGGCCCCGCGCTCGCATCCGCGGATGCCGGTGCGGGGGACCGCGGCCGCGCGGCGGCCATCCCCAGACAAGCAGGTGCCCCCGACATTCGGTCGCTCGACCACGCTATGAGCGGTCTCCACACGGTGCAACACGGCCTGTGGATAACCATGTGGACAGCGTGCGGACAATCTCGGAGTGTCTGTGCAGAACGGGTGTGGATAACCCGGTGGACGGTGTGAAGAGCGAAGTTTTTTCTGCCAGCCGACCAGGCATAAATCGTTTCCCCAGCCTGTGGATGAAAACGAGTTTAAATTGCGCGTTGAAGGTTTCCCCTCCGGAGGGGGCATGTGTAGAACCTGGGGAAAGTCAAGCCGGAAATCCGCCGGGCGCGTCACGATCTGACACGAGACGAATCGGATGTAAACGCCCCTGGACAGAGAGGGGGTGCGCGAGTATTCTCCCTCCCATCGACACACGCGTAGACCTTTCGGAGGGGGAGGACCACGTGGACGCTCGGACCACCCGACGCGGCGTACCCCACGCCGTCCTCTGGGGTGGCGTCGGCGTGCTCGCCTGGGCGGCCCTGACCGTCCTCACCGGTGGGGGCTCCGCGCATGCGGCCGAGGAGCCGAAGGGTCCGCTCGACGGCCTCACCTCCGTCGTGTCGGAGACGGTCACCGCCGTGACGAAGCCGGTCGTGAACAACGTCGTGGCTCCGGTAGTGAAGCAGGTGGCGACGCCGGTGGTCCAGGAGGTCGTGGCCCCCGTCGTGCACGAGGTCGTCGCTCCCGTCGTGACCCACACCGTCGCTCCTGTGCAGGAGGCGGCTCCCGCCGTCGTCGAGACGGTGACCGAGACGGTGACGCAGG
Organism: Microbacterium meiriae; assembly: GCF_025143875.1. Classification (NCBI taxonomy): domain Bacteria; kingdom Bacillati; phylum Actinomycetota; class Actinomycetes; order Micrococcales; family Microbacteriaceae; genus Microbacterium; species Microbacterium meiriae. Next base: position 147,128 of record NZ_JAMBDU010000006.1, read on the forward strand.
TCCCCGTCGTCGGAGACACCGCGGCCCCGGTGCTCGAGGCGGTCGCCGAGACCACCGAGACGGTCGTCGAGCCCGTGACCGACGTGCTCGGCTCTGCACCGGTCTCGCAGATCACCGCGCCCGTGCTCGACCTCGTCGGCGGCCTTCCGCTGGTCGGCGGCATCGTCGTGGACTCCGGCGCCATCGACCTGGTCGAGAACGTCGTCGGTGTCGTCGACGGCACGACCAGCCTGATCGGCGGCGTCGTCGAAGAGACCGTTCCGCCGGTCGTCGAGGTGCTTACGCCACATGAGCCGGCTGCACCGCAGACACCGGAGGGCTCCGTCCCCATGGGCGTCCCCCCTGTGCGCGACGACATCGCCGCGCTTCCCGAGCCTGCTCCCGCACCGTCGGCCTCGCCGAGCACGGGCCAGGACTCTGTGCTCCGCACCGTGGCTTCCTTCGCAGGTCCGGTCTCCGCACCCGACTCCTCGGACGCCGGTGCCGGTGACACCGCTCCGGTGCCGTTCGGTGCTCCTCCGGCCGCTCCGGCCGCCCCCGCCTCTTCCTCCGCCACCTCGGCCGGAGGTTCCGCCAGCGCCCCCGCTCGCCTCAGCGAGATCGGCGCGACCCCGCTCCGTGCCTGGGAGCGGGCCGCCGGCGCACGGGACGACGCCCTTCCGGGCGCACCCGTCGCCGACACCGACGTCTCGCCTGACTGACGGACTGTCGCGTCATCCCACCGGGATGACAGATGCCGTGCTGCGCACGCACTTCCTCGCGCGCATCCCATCAGACAGACCAGTCACGTCAGGAGAACCATCATGCGTACCTACGCGAAGCGCGTCCTCTGGGGCACGCTCATCGCCGGCGGGATCACCCTGCTCGGCGCGACGGCCGCCAATGCGGCCGAGACATCCGGAGACGACGGCTTCCTCTCCGGCACCCAGGTAGTAACGCCCATCACCGCCCCGATCACGGTCGTCGACAACGCGATCTCCGTGCTCGGCGACGCGGCATCCACCGCGCCGGCTCCGGCCCCGGCTCCCGCCCCTGCTCCGGCTCCCGCACCGGCGTCCGCCCCCGCTCCGCAGACGAGCGGCGAGGAGGGCACCGCATCCGGCACCCAAGCCGTGGTGACCGTGAACCTCCCCGTCACGGTGACGGACAACGCGATCAGCCTCACCGAAGACTCCACGACCAGCACCCCGGCCGCCGCTCCTCCCCAGAGCGCGGCTCCCCAGGCCCCTGACGCGGCCGGGGTGCTCTCCCTCGACACGGACGGCCTGGATGGCGTGCTCTCGGGCACGCAGGCTCTGGTGGCGGTCAACGCCCCGGTGACCGTGTCCGACAACGCCATCTCGCTGCTCGGTGACTCCGAGTCGGCCGCTGAGGGAGAGAGCGCCGCAGCACCGGCGCCTGCCCCGGCGACCGGGTCGAGCACCTCGGGCGAGGACGGCACCGCGAGCGGCACCCAGGTCGTCGCCCCGGTGACGGCCCCCGTCACGGTGAGCGGCAACGCCATCTCGCTCCTCGGCGACAGCGAGGCCACCGGCACCTCCGGCGGCACCGCGGCCCCGACCGCACCCGCGGCCGGCGGGAGCACCACCGGCGGTGACGACAGCATCCTCGGGGGCACGCAGGCCGTGGCACCCGTGACGACGCCTGTCACCGTCGGCGGCAACGCCATCTCGCTCCTCGGTGACAGCGAGGCCACCGGCACCTCCGGCGGCACCAGCCCGGCACCGGCTGCGCCCGCGGCCGGGTCGAGCACCTCGGGCGAGGACGGCACCGCGAGCGGCACCCAGGTCGTCGCCCCGGTGACGGCCCCCGTCACCGTCGGCGGCAACGCCATCTCACTCCTCGGTGACAGCGAGGCCACCGGCACCACCGGCGGCGCCACGGCCCCGACCGCACCCGCGACCGGAGGCAGCACCACCGGCGGTGACGACAGCATCCTCGGCGGCACCCAGGTGGTCGCGCCCGTGACCGCCCCCATCGGCGTCACCGGCAACGCCATCTCCGTCACCGACGACGCCACCGTCACCGGCACCACCGGCGGCGCCACGGCCCCGACCGCACCCGCGACCGGAGGCAGCACCACCGGCGGTGACGACAGCGTCCTCGGCGGGACTCAGCTGGAGCTCCCGGTGACGCTTCCCATCACGATCGGCGGGAACGCGATCTCCGTCGTCGGCGAGAGCACGGTGACCGATCCCGGCACGAACCCCGGCACGGACCCGGGCACGGACCCGGGCACTGATCCCGGAACGGACCCGGGCACCGACCCGGGCACGAACCCCGGAACCGACCCGGGCACGGACCCCGGCACCAACCCCGGAACCGACCCCGGAGCGAACCCGGGAACGACGCCGAGCACCGGAGCCGGCATGACCAGCATGCCGTGGGCTGCGGGTGCCGCCGCGACGGGTGAGGCCACCGGCCTCGCGATGACCGGTGGCGCCTCGGCCCCGTGGCTGTGGGCCCTCGCCGCTCTCCTGCTGCTGGGAGGTGCGGGCCTGCTGCGCCGTCGCGCGGCGTAGGCGCTGAGCCCCGGCGGTGGCGATGTCCTCGGGGGAGGAGACTCGCCCCCGCCGGTGCGCGGCAGCGTCCGCCCGTGCGGTGCAGCCCTCGCTGCGCTTCCTCTGCCGAGCGTGACCGCCGCGCAAACGGCGGATGCCCCGTGGTCCCCCACCGCGGGGCATCCGTGCGCCCGTTCGGCGAGGTGCGCGGGATGCGATGTGGTGGTTAGCCGAGCTCCTGGAGCTCCGCCGTCATGTCGCCGCCTGCGTCTCCGGTGTTGACCGTGCCCTTCGGCTCGAAGAGGATCGCCTGCACCTCTTCCTCGGCTTTCGGGCAGTGCTCGATACCCCGGGCCACCACGAACACGTCGTTCGGGTTCAGGATGACGTCGCGGTCGCGGAGCTGGATCGTCAGGCGCCCGCTCACCACGAAGAACAGCTCGTCGGTCTCGGGATGCGTGTGCCAGACGAACTCGCCCTGCAGCTTCACGACCTTGACGTCGTAGTCGTTGACGCTCGTCAGCCGGTGCGGCTGCCAGTGCTCGTGGATGGTGGACAGGGCCTCGTGCACATTGCGAACGTCGTCCGTCATGGCCAGCAGCCTATCCTCACGGCGGGGCGATCAACCCGTCGGCGTCGACGACGGCGGCACTGCCCGGGAAGTCCCGTCGGCCGCGCTCGTCCATCAGGGCGCCGGCCCGACCGGTCGGATCGGGCGCCGGGGCGCCGCCGTCGGCCTCCAAGACGATCGAGCGGACCTGTCCGCCGAGATACGTTCCGTCTGCGCGGAGACGGACCGACAGGTAGGCGCCGAAGCGCGTCTCCTCCTCGGCCCCGAAGACGCCCCCTCCCGCGAAGTTGCCCAGGCTGTACGCGATGAGCCGGCCACGGTAGAACTCCGCACCCCGGACGACGTGCGGACCGTGCCCGACCACCAGATCGGCCCGGCGTCGACGGCGGCATGCGCGAACGCCTGCGGATCACCCCGGTTCTCCCCGAAGCTGTGCTCGGTCCCGCCGGTGACCCCGTCGGCCTCTGGTCCCTCGGCGCCCATGTGCGCGTGGACGACGACGAGATCGGCCTGTTCCGCCGCCGCGCGCACCACCTGACCGACGTGACGGAGGTCGGTGACCCGGTTGAACCCCCCGTAGGGCGCGAACCCGACCAGGGCCACGGTGGTCTCCCCCACCCTCGTCACGACGACCTCGTTCCGGTCGCCGACCGCGTCCATGCCCTCTGCGCGGAGGATCGTCCTCGTCTCTTCGACGCCCTCCCGGCCGAAGTCGTGACTGTGGTTGTTCGCCTGATTGAGCACGTCGAAGCCGCGCAGCGCCTCGACGGCATCCGGCTCGCTGCGGAACGCGAGGCAGTGGTCGCTCCCGCCGCACTTGTCGACGCCGGTATCCGCCGCGATCACCTGCTCCAGGTTGCCGGTGACGATGTCCTCGGTGAACCAGGGGCGTATCTCGTCGAAGGTCGATCGCCCGCGATCCGCCGGGATCCCGCGCGACGCATCGTACAGCAGGATGTCGCCGACGGCGCCGACGCTGACCTCGCCCTCGTTGGTGGCGGCGCGGTCGGCGGTCGCGGCCGGCCGGGCGGGGATCGCCGCTGCCGCGCTGACGGCGAGGCCGACCCCCAGCAGTGCCAGCATCGCGACCGGGGTCCGCCAGGGGACTCTGCGAGGCGCGTCGTCGACCGCGGCCCGCCGACGCGGCAGGTCCCACAGCCAGGCGAGTCCATCGCGAGCGGTGAGGCGATCGAGGCCGATGCACGCGGCGACGAGACCCGCCGTGAGCACGACCGGGAGCAGGACGGCCGCGAGCAGCTGCACGGCTTGCCCCGCGTCGGACAGGACCCCCACGAGCGCGGCGTCGGCGAGCGCGAGCAGCGGCATGTGCAGGAGGTAGATGGGCAGGCTCCAGACGCCGAGCGCTTGCAGGCCCCGCCCGGCCAGCGGGAGGCCCGCGAGGATCGGAGCGACCGCGAGTCCCATCGCCACCCCGAGGACGGACACCGCCGGCCACACCCCCGGAACGGTCTCCGTACCCGTCACGCGCATGACGGCGTAGGCGGCGAGGTACCCGAAGATCAGGGCCCCGGCGAGTGCTGGTCGCGGACGAGCGGTGAAGCGACGGATGCGCGGTGCGAGGTACGCACCTCCGAGGAAGAAGAAGAGGTTGTAGAGGAGCGATCCGCGGTTGCTCACCACATCGACCAGCCCGGCGGCCACCGCCACCGAGAGGACTCCGGAACCCGCCAGCATCACGCCGCGCGGCAGTCGCTGCAGACCCTTGGCGACGACGAAGTACAGCGCGAGGGCGTAGAGGTACCAGGTGTTCGGCGGGCTCATCGTCACCCCCTCCACGAACGCGGAGACACTCCTCGGTACGAACGTCGGGAAGTCGGGGAACGCCCACATCGCGGCGGCATGGATGAGACTCCACAGCAGATAGAGGTAGAGGAAGCGGGCCACGCGCGGACGGAGCACGGCCGCCCACGGTCGAGCCAACGCTGCGGAGGCGAAGTATCCGGACAGGAACAGGAACAGCGGCATGAGGAACGGCCAGATGAGGTCGCTCGCGAGACCCCAGGCTCCGGGAAGGGGGATGCCGAGCCGCCAGTCGACCTGCAGGTAGGTCTTCAGCACGACGTGCCAGAACACCACGAGGACGATCAGCAGCCCCTTCGCGGCATCGCCCCAGGGCGCGCGCGATGTCGTCGCTGCGGTCATGACACCAGCCCACCCCACCGGATGTTGCGAGAACGTATGCGAATCCGGCGACAGTCCTGCAACATCCCCGTCCGTACGGTCCTTCGCATGACACGCATCAGATACCTCGTCGCCGCCGTGCTCGCCTCGCTCCTGGTCCTCGCGGGCACGACGCCCGCGCTCGCGATCAGCGACGGCAGCGACGCGACGGAGCCCTACCCCTTCATGGGCGCCTACAAGCCCGGCTACCCGAAGACGCCGGGGCCGGGAGGCAACGGCTGCGGCGTCACCCTGATCGACGCGAACTGGGGCCTCACCGCCGCGCACTGCCGCAAGAACAACCTCGTCAGCACGGGAACGCCGAAGGGATGGACGGTCCAGTTCGGTTCCGCCGACGTGACGGAAGGCGGTGAGGTCGCCACGGTGAGCCGGTTCTTCCGCCTCCCCGGGGGTACCGAGCCCGTGTTCGGTGAAGACCTCATGCTGTTGCGCTTCGACGAGCCGGTGTCGCAGACGCCGATCCCTCTCGCGTCGGCGCGGCCGAAGGTCGGCACGGCGGTGCGTTTTCTCGGTTGGGGTAATGACGCGAGTCCGAGCGAACAATCCCACTACCCGACGATGCTGAAGGAGTTCGACGCGCGAGTCCTCGACAACGCCGACTGCCCCACCATCGAACGAGTCAGCGAGATGTGCGCCGGCGACGGCGACAGCAAGACCGGAAACGCAGACTCCGGGGGGCCGCTGCTCGTCCGCGTGAACGGAGGGTGGGCCCTCGCCGGCATACTCACCGGCAGCGAAGACCAGAACCCGGAGGTCAGCGGCCTCTTCACCGACGTGACCGCGCACGCGGACTGGATCCGGACCGTCATGTCGACGTACGAGTCGATTCCTGATGACGTCGTGCCCCATGACCCCCTCGCCGGCTACCCGGGCGTCGGGCCCTGCGCGTCCTCCATCGTCAGAGCCGCGGCGTCGACGGACGAGGACCATGCCCTCCTCCTCACCAACGGGCACTGCACCCCGGCCGTGGATCCGTCTCGAGACATCCCGCAGCCTGGAGCATTCGAGCTCGACCGATCATCGGACTCCTCGGTCCCGTTCAAGGACGAGAAGGGGTACCTCCTGACCACGTCGAGGACCGAGCGGCTGCTGTTCGCCACCATGACCGGCACCGATCTCGCGCTCTATCGGCTCGACGCCTCCTACGCCGACCTCGAATCGCAGGGCGTCACCGTCCTGGACATCGCCGCCGCGCCGCCGAAGATCGGAGACGTGGTCACCCTGCAGGCGGATGAGGGCTTCACCTGCACCGTCGAGACGGTCGTCCCCACCCTGCGCGAAGGCGAGTATGAGCTCTACGACTCGCTGCGAATGGCGAAGGGCGAGTACTGCGAGACCTACCACGGCACCTCCGGGGCAGCCCTCGTCGCCCCCGACGGGAAGACCATCGTCGGGGTGAACAGTTCGAGCAACACCGACGGGGAGAAGTGCACGGAGGACAACCCGTGCGAGGTGGGGGCGGACGGGAAGATCAGCGTCCACACCGATCAGGCCTATGCCCGTCAGGTCACCGTGCTGAACGACTGCATCGCGGCCGGTTCGGTGTTCGACGCGGACGCTCCCGGGTGCACCCTCGCCGCCGCTGCCCGTGGCGAGGAGCCGCTGAACGTCCCGCTCCTCGTCGGCGGTGCGGTGTTCGGCCTCGGCATCGTGGCGTTGGCGTGGGCGCTCGTCGCGCAGCGTCGACGGAGGCATCACCTCATCGACCAGACGATGGAATCAGGCAGCACCCCTGCCGCCTGACCCGCGTCCAGACGCAGAAACGCCCCCTGTCCCGGAGGACAGGGGGCGTTCTGTTCGACAGGCAGGGCCCGTCGGGTGCCTTACTTGGCGGCGACGACCTGCAGCGTGATGACGGCAGTGACGTCCTCGTGCAGACGCACGGTCGCCTCGTGCTCACCGGTCGCCTTGATGGGCGAGGTGATGTGCACCTTGCGCTTGTCGATCGAGCCGAGGCCCGCAGCCGTGACGGCCTCTGCGACGTCGGCGGTCTTCACCGAGCCGAACAGACGGCCTTCCTTGCCGGCCTTCACCGCGAGGCGCACCTTGGTGCCCTCGAGGGTGTTCTTCAGGGCCACAGCCTCGTCGCGGTCGTGGATCGCGCGTGCCTGACGCGCGGCCTGGATCGATGCGACCTGCTTTTCGCCACCGCGGGTCCACGCCGTAGCGAAGCCCTGCGGGATGAGGAAGTTGCGGGCGTACCCGTTCTTGACCTCGACCACGTCACCGGCGCTACCGAGCCCGGCGACCTCGTTCGTGAGAATCAGCTTTGCCATCTCGATACCCCTTACCGGCCGGCGCCAGCGTAGGGCAGGAGCGCCATTTCGCGCGCGTTCTTGATCGCCGTGGCGATCAGACGCTGCTCCTGCACCGAGACACCGGTGATACGACGGGCGCGGATCTTGCCGCGCTCCGAGACGAACTTGCGAAGGGTGGCGACATCCTTGTAATCGATGACACCGACCCGGATGGACTTCGCGGGAGCGGTGGGCTTGCCACCCTTCCGCGGCTTGCGGCGGTCGCCGCTCGACTTTCCAGCCATAGTTTTTCCTTAGTGATGAGCGGGGTGCGGCCCTTCGACAAGCTCAGGGACCCACCCGTGAAGAAGTGTTTTCAGAAGGGGGTGTCGTCGCCGAAGCTGCCCGGAGTGCTCCAGGCGTCGGCGCTGGTCGACGAGCCGGGCGTGGACCACGGCTCCTCCGACACCTGCTGCTGCTGCGCGGGACGGGACTGTCCCCCGCCGCCACCGCCCGAGGCCGCACGGGTGACCTGCGCGGTCGCGTACCGCAGCGAGGGGCCGATCTCGTCGACCTCCAGCTCGATCGCGGTGCGCTGGTTGCCCTCGCGGTCCTGGTAGGAACGCTGGCGCAGACGACCCTGCGCGATCACGCGCATGCCCTTGGTGAGCGAGCCCGCCACGTGCTCGGCGAACTCACGCCACACCGAGGCGCGGAGGAACAGCGCTTCGCCGTCCTTCCACTCGTTCGCGGCACGGTCGAAGTTGCGAGGCGTCGATGCGATGGTGAAGTTCGCCACCGGCAGCCCGTTCTGCGTGTAGCGCAGCTCGGGGTCGGCGGTGAGGTTGCCCACCACGGTGATGACGGTTTCGCCGGCCATGAGACTTAGGCCTTCGCAGCCTTGGCGGCCTTGCGGGCAGCCTTCTCTTCGGAGCGCTTGGCCTCGGAAGCGATCATCGCCTGAGCCTCTTCAGCGCGGAGCACCTTGGTGCGCATAATCTGCTCGTTCAGCTTGAGCTGACGGTCGAGCTCCTGCGTGGCGGCGCTGGTCGCGGTGAAGTTGACGACGGCGTAGATGCCCTCGGTCTTCTTCTGGATCTCGTAGGCGAGACGGCGCTTGCCCCAGATGTCGACGTTCTCGATAGAGCCACCATCGTTGGTGATGACCTTCAGGAACTTGTCGAGCGTCGGGGCGACCTGGCGCTCGTCGATCTCGGGGGTCAGAATGACCATGAGTTCGTACTGGTGCGTCACTTACCCACCTCCTTCGGACTAGAACGGCTCTCGGGGCTTTCCCGGGAGCAGGAGGGTGTGTGCACGTGCCCGCCCGTGGAATCCCGAATGGACGCCGCAAGGCAGACAACCTCGACAGTCTAGCGGAGTTTCCTCGGAACCGCCTCCCGCACATCCGCTCGGTCCTTGGCATGCTGGAGGGCGTGCCTGGTGACGGTCATCGGCACGTGACCTGGAGGGGGGCGCCATGCGCGTCAACAAGTGGGGGGTCGGCGTCGTGCTCGCCGCCGCCGTCATGCTCACCGGATGCTCGGCGGGAGCGTCGGACAAGCCGGCCGAGTCGAAGCCGAGCGGGGCCGCGTCGCAGGAGGCCGAAGCGCCGTCCACCGACTGCCCCGAGCTCGCCGACGGCGCCACCGTCGACGGCTCTGCCCTCGGCGCCTGCATCGCCGAGGCCATGACCGACACTGCCGGCTACGCCGCCAAGACCGTCGTGATGGGCATGGAGTCCACCACGCGCTTCAACCCGTCCGAGAAGGCGCTGGAGTCGCTCTCCCCGATGGGCTCGATCGTCGCGATCGGCGACGACGTCTGGGTGAAGTCGCCATCGAGCGACTGGCAGACCGCCGACCCGTCGTCGAGCGACCCGATCATCGCGAGCCTCAGCACCACCGCGAAGGACGTCACCGCGATGGACCCCGCCGAGACGGCGAAGGCCATCACGGGTGACTTCACCGTGACCGGCACCGGCGAGCGCCTCGGCCAGAAGGTCTACCTCGTCAGCGGCACCGTCGAGCAGGCGGGCACGCCCGTCGAGGTCGTGTTCGAGGTCACCGAGGACTACGTCAACCTCGCCTCGACCAGCTCCGCGACCGTCCAGGGGCAGTCGGTCGACGTCGCGCTCGAGATCACCGAGTGGGACGTGAAGCAGGACATCGTCGCGCCGCTCTGATCGCACGAGACACGCGAAGGGCCGGGGTGCATGCTCCGGCCCTTCGCCGTATCAGGCGTCAGTAGGCGACGGGAGGCACCTCGGCCCAGACCGCGCGGTCGTCGGCGGAGGGGGCATCGGGGATGCGGCCGGTGCCGTCCGGCTCCGGGATCGCGGCGAGCAGCGCCTGCGTGTAGGGGTGCCGCGGCGCCGCCCAGAGCTCAGCGGTCGGCCCTGATTCGAGCACCCTCCCGCCGAACATCACGAACGTGCGGTCGGCGATGCGGCGCACGACGGCGAGGTCGTGGGAGATGAAGAGCATCCCGGCGCCGGACTCGGCCACGAGGTCGCGCATGAGCCCCGCGACACTCGTCTGGGTGGACGCGTCGAGCGCGGAGATCGGCTCATCGGCGACGAGCAGCGAGGGCCGCGCGGCGAGCGCTCGGGCGATCGCGATGCGCTGCTTCTGGCCGCCGGAGAACTGATGCGGGAAGCGGGTGCGCACCTCAGCGGGCAGTCCGACCCGCTCCAGCCACTCCTCCACGGTGGAACCGGCGGCACCGCGCGCGCGGGCGGTCGCGATGCCGTCGGAGATCTGGTCGCCGATCCGCCGGCGCGGGTTCAGCGAGGTCGCCGGGTCCTGGAAGACCATCTGGATGCCCGTGAGCGCCGTGTCACGACGACGGATCCCCAGCGGCGCGACGGGGGCTCCGCGGAACGACACCGTCCCGCCGGCGGTCTTCTCGATGCCGACGACAGCGCGGGCCAGGCTCGACTTGCCGCTGCCGGACTCGCCCACGAGGGCGACCGTCTCTCCCGCCGCGACACTCAGCGAGACGCCGTTCACCGCGATCACGGGCGGGGTGCCCGGATACCGCACCACCACGTCGCGCGCGTCGAGGACGCTGACCTCACTCATCCGCGGCCTCCTCCGGGCTCTCATCGATGCGCGATCCCGGCAGGGCCGCGAGCAGCATGCGGGTGTACTCGTGCTGCGGAGCGCGGAACAGCGTCTCCCGGTCGGCGAGCTCCACGATGCGACCGTCCTTCATGACGGCGACCGTGTCGGCGATCGCGCTCATCACGCCCAGGTCGTGGGTCACGAGCAGGACGGCGAGGTTCCGCTCGATCGCGAGGTCGCGCAGCAGCTTCAGGATGCCGGCCTGCACCGTCACGTCGAGGGCGGTCGTCGGCTCGTCCGCGAGCAGCACCTCCGGATCGCACGCGAGGGCGCACGCGATCGCGATGCGCTGCCGCTGCCCGCCGGAGAACTGGTGCGGATACCGCTTCAACGCCTCGGCCGGATTCGGCACCTGCACGGTCTGGAGCAGCTCCACCGCCCGCTCGCGCGCAGCGGCGCCCTTGAGCCCGAGATGCACGCGCATGTGATCGGTGAGCTGCCGACCGACCGGAAGCTGCGGGTGCAGCGAGGCCGACGGATCCTGGAAGACCATCGCGATCCGCTTCCCGCGGATGCGGTTGAGCCCCCGGCGGTTGCGACCGACGAGCTCCTCCCCCGCGAGCAGGATCGAGCCGCCGGTCTTCGCCTGTCGCGGCAGCAGGCCGAGCACGGCGAGGGAGGTGAGCGTCTTGCCGGAGCCGGACTCCCCCGCGAGGCCGTGGATGCGCCCCGGTTCGAGTTCCAGGGACACGCCCTTGACCAGCGGACGGCCGATGTCGATCGTGAGGTCGCGGATGCTCAGCGTCGCCGTGCTGTGCGCGGTCATGCGGGCACCCCCGTCGCGGAAGCCGTGTGCTCCGCCTGCTTCTCGTGGGCGATCTCGGCGGTCGGGTCGAGCACGTCGCGCATCGCGTCTCCGAGGAAGTTGAACGCGAGCACCACCGTGAGGATCGCGAGACCGGGGAAGACTCCGAGCCACCAGGCGTCGAAGTTCTGCATCGCACCGGAGATCATCGACCCCCACTCGGCCGTCGGCGGCTGCGCCCCCAGGCCGAGGAAGGAGAGGCCGGAGAGCAGCAGGATCGCCGCCCCGATGTCGAGTGTCGCGAGCACCAGGACCGGGCCGGCGATGTTCGGGAGGATGTCGACGAACAGGGTGCGCACCGGCGAGTGTCCGAGCAGGCGGCCCGCGATCACGTAGTTCTGTCCGCGGAGACCGAGCACGATGCTGCGGGTGACGCGGGCGTACTGCGGCCACGAGACCACGATCGCGGCGATGACGGCGTTGAACAGCGAGGGGCCGAGCGAGGCCGCGACCACCATCGCGAGGATCACGGTCGGGAACGCCATGAACAGGTCCGTGATGCGCATGAGCGTCTCGTCGACGGCGCGCCCGAAGTACCCGGCGACCGCGCCGACGAGGGTGCCGATGATGAGGGCGGCGATCACGAGCATGAGCGCGAGCGGCAGACTCACCGTCGCGCCGGTCATCAATCGGGAGAAGATGTCGCGGCCGTTGCCGTCGGTGCCGAGGATCGTGTCGATGCCCGGCGCCTGCAGACGGGACAGCACCTGCGCGTTCGGCGGGTAGGGCACCCACCACTGCGCGGTGAAGGCGACGATGATCCACGCACCGGCGATGACGGTGCCGATGATGCCGAGCGGGGTGCGCCAGGCGCGCGGCCAGCGGAAGCGGAAGCGTCCGGCGGGGGTCGCTGCGGCGATGCGGCTCATGCGATCCTCACTCTCGGGTCGAGCACGCCGTAGAGCAGGTCCACGATGAAGTTGATGAGGAGGTAGATGACACCGACCACAAGACCGACACCCATGATGCCGGGCAGGTCGAGATTGGCGGCGGAGTTGTAGGCGTACGTGCCCAGCCCCGGCCAGGCGAACACCGACTCGACGAGCACCGTTCCGGAGAGCAGGGCTCCGAAGGCCACGCCGACCACCGTCAGGATCGGCAGCGAGGCACCCCGGAGCACGTAGTCGAGGATGACGCGCATGGCCGGCAGGCCCTTGGCACGGGCCGCGCGCACGTAGTCGCTGCCGAGGACCTCGAGCACCGAGGTGCGGATGAAGCGGGTGAGCAGTCCGATGGTCACGAGCGAGAGCACCATGACCGGCAGCGCGAGGTGCGCGAGGGCGTCGAAGAAGCCCACCGCGTCGCCGTTGAGGAGGTAGTCGACCGTGTAGAGCCCGGTCACCCGGGGCGGCGGGGTGATCGACGGCGAGATGCGTCCGGAGCCCGGCGCGATGCGCAGCTCCAGGAAGAACACGTAGAAGCTGACCAGCGCGAGCCAGAAGGTCGGGACGCTGAGCCCGACGAGCGTGACGACGCGGATGACCTGGTCGGTGACGAGTCCGCGACGGTAGGCCGCGAGCGTGCCGAGCACGATGCTGACCGCGAGGCTGACGATGATCGCGCTGATCGCG
>NZ_JAMBDU010000007.1:0-153341 GCF_025143875.1 Microbacterium meiriae
TCCCGTCACGCCTGCTGTACCGTCCGGTGGCTCACCGAAAAGCACAGCAGACGGGGGGGGGGCGCCCCCCCCCAGCGCCCGCCCCCCCCCCCCCGCGGCCCCCGCGCCCGCCCACCCCCGGGCCGCGGCGCACCCCCCCCCCCCCCCCCGGGGGGGGCCGCGGGGGGGGGGGGGGGGGGCGCCCCCCCCCCCCCCCCGCCGCGAGAACCGCCCGCTGCTGAAGAAGCCCATCACCGCCGAGCTCGGCGGGGTCTCCCCCATCATCGTCGTGCCCGGGAAGTGGACGGCCGCCGACCTCGCGTATCAGGCCGAGCACATCGCGACCATGCGGCTGCAGAACAGCGGCCACAACTGCATCGCGGGGCAGGTCGTCATCCTCTCCGCCGACTGGGACCAGGCCGACGACTTCCGCGCCGCGCTGCGCCACGCCTACGCCACCGCTCCGGAGCGCCCCATCTGGTACCCCGGCGCCCCCTCCCGCATGCAGGCCGCCACGGACGACTACCCGGACGCGCTCGTGCTCGGGGACCGGCTCCTCGTCGAGATCGACGGCGATGAGGACCCCGCCGCCCTGGAGAGCACGGAGTACTTCGCCCCGGTCCTCGGCGTGGTGAGCCTGCCGGGCACCGGCCAGGAGTTCCTCGACGCCGCGGTCGCGCACGCGAACGAGAAGCTGCAGGGCACGCTCGGCGCGAACCTGCTCATCGACCCGGCCACCGAGAAGGCGCTCGGCAGCGGGTTCGAGCGGGCGCTCACCGCCCTGCACTACGGCTCGATCGCGATCAACGGGTGGACCGCCTTCGGGTTCATCACCCCGACCCTCACCTGGGGCGCTTTCCCCGGCGGCACGATCGACGACGTCGGCAGCGGCATCGGCGTCGTCCACAATGCCCTGCTGCTGGATCGGGTGGAGCGCTCCGTGCTGCGCGGCCCCTTCCGACCGTTCCCGCGCTCGCTGCCCGTGGCCAACGGCGGCGGACGCCTGACCATCCTCCCGAAGCCGCCGTGGTTCGTCTCCTCCCGCACCGGCGCGGCCGTGAGCGAGGGTCTCACCCGCCATCGCGCGGACGGCGGCGCCGTCGGCCTCGTGAAGACCCTGATGCGCGCGCTCCGCGCCTGAGGGGACGCGTCAGGCCTCGGGCCGGAACCGATCGGTCGCGGCGCGGAGAGCCGCGCGGATGCCGGGTTCGGCGGCGGAATGGCCCGCGTCGTCGACCACCTGGAAGTCGGCTTCCGGCCAAGCCCGGTGCAGGTCCCACGCCGTCATCATCGGCGTGACCACGTCGTGGCGGCCCTGCACGATCACGGTCGGGATGTGCCGGATGGCGTCGATCCCGGCGAGCAGCTGTCCCTCGGCCCACCAGCCGCGGTGCACGAAGAAGTGGTTCTCGATGCGCGCGAAGGCGACGGCCCGGCGGGGATCGGCCATCGCCGCGATCTGCTCCGGGTCGGGGCGCAGGGTGACGGTCGCCGCCTCCCAGGCCGCCCACGCGAGGGCCGCCGGTTCGTGGACCGCCGAGTCCGGATCGAACAGCCGCCGGTGATACGCCTCGATCATCCGCGAGCGCTCCAGGACCGGGATCGGCGCGATGAAGTCCTCCCACAGGTCGAGGAACAGCGCCGCCGCCCCGCCCTCGTAGAACCATTCGAGCTCGGCGCGACGCAGGGTGAAGATGCCGCGCAGGATCAGCTCGGAGACGACATCCGGGTGGGCCTGAGCGTAAGCCAGCGCGAGGGCGCTCCCCCAGGACCCGCCGAACACCTGCCAGCTCTCGATGCCGAGGTTCTTGCGCAGGAGCTCGAGGTCGGCGATGAGGTGCGCGGTGGTGATGTGCCGGAGATCGGCATCGGGCTCCGCGGCGGACGGCGTGCTCCGACCGCATCCGCGCTGATCGAGGAGGACGATCCGGTAGGCCTCGGGGTCGAAGAACTGCCGCTGCCACGGCGACGTCCCGCTGCCCGGACCTCCGTGGAGGAAGACCACGGGCTTGCCCTCGGGGTTGCCGCTGATCTCCCAGGCCACGCGGTGCCCGTCGCCGACGAGCAGCACCCCGGTCTCGTACGGCTCGATGGGCGGATAGAGCCCTTCGGTGTTCGTCATGTTCGGTCCCCCAACCGGTCGTGCGGTCCTGCCGAGTCCACGTTATCTGACAACGGCGGGATCACCGGGCCTACGGGTCGAGCTGATCGGCGGGAAGGGTGAACACCTGCCCGCACGCGTCGAGCCCGTTCTGGTATCCCTCCGCGAACCAGCGCTGACGCTGCGCGCTGGAGCCGTGCGTCCAGCTCTCCGGATTGACCATGCCGGCCTGCTCCTGGATGTGGTCGTCTCCGACCGCGGCCGCCGCGTTCAGGGCGTCCTCGATCTGCGTCTCCGTCGGCTTCTCCAGGTAGGGATCGCCGTCGGCGTCGGTGTGCTCGGTCATGCGGCCGAGCCAGCCGCCGGCGTAGCAGTCGGCCTGCAGCTCCATGCGCACGCCGTTGCTGCCGGGACCGGTGCCGTTGTTCGGGTACTGGTCCATCGTCCCGGTGATGTTCTGGATGTGGTGCCCCCACTCGTGCCCGATGATGTAGAGCTGCGCGAGGTTTCCGGCCGAGGCCCCGAACTGCTCCTGCATGAGCTGGAAGAAGGTGGGATCGATGTAGACGGTCTCCTCCGGCGGGCAGTAGAAAGGCCCCACGGCATTGGAGGCCGTTCCGCACTGCGTGGATGTCGCGCCGTCGACGACGATGTTCTGCGGAGCCCGGTAGCCCTCGACGTTGTCCCCCCAGAACGCGTCCAGTGCGAGCTGAGCGCCTGCGAGCCGGCACTCGGCGTTCGCGTTCGCGTCGGCACCGGTGTCGCAGTTCTCGATGGCCGAACCGCCGGCGGGCTCGCTGCCGCCCCCGGGCGCGCCACCGACCAGTCCGCTGAGGTCGATGCCCAGCAGGGGGCCGGCGATGAGGGCGAGGAGACCGAGCACGCCGATGCCGGTGCCGCCCGCGATCGCCGCCGTGCGTCCGCGGCGGCGCGTGGTGTTGCGGGAGAGGTCGGCGTCGGGATTGAACGTCATGCGTCGAGGGTACTCCGCGCGCCGACACCCTGACGGACGTAGGCTCGTGGCATGGCCACCACGATCACCATCACCGGCGCGGGCGGACAGATCGGCTACGCGCTCCTCTTCCGCATCGCCGCCGGCGACATGCTCGGTCCGGACGAGAAGGTGCGGCTGCGGCTGCTGGAGATCCCGCAGGGACTCGGCGCTGCGGAGGGCGCGGCGCTGGAGCTCCAGGACGGCGCTTTCGACCTGCTCGAGCACGTGGAGGTGACCGACGACGCAGCGGTCGGCTTCGACGGCTGCGACCTCGCGCTGCTCGTGGGCGCGCGCCCCCGCGGTCCGGGCATGGAACGCGGCGACCTGCTGGCCGCGAACGGCGGCATCTTCGGGCCCCAGGGCGCCGCCATCGCCGCGAACGCCGATCCCGGGGTCCGCGTGACCGTGGTGGGCAACCCCGCGAACACGAACGCCCTGATCGCCTCGGCGGCGGCCGACGGCGTGCCCGCCGACCGATTCACCGCACTCACGCGGCTGGACGAGAACCGGGCACGGGCCCAGCTCGCGCAGACGCTCGGCGCCCCCGTGCACACGGTGCGGCGGGTACCGATCTGGGGCAACCACTCGGCCACGCAGTTCCCCGACGTGTCGCACGCGACCGTCGGCGGGAAGCCCGTGCAGGACGCCCTGGAGCGGATCGTCGGCGACGTCCCGGCGTGGCTGGACCGGACGTTCATCCCCCGGGTCGCCAAGCGCGGCGCGGAGATCATCGAGGTCCGCGGGTCGTCCTCCGTCGCCTCCGCCGCGAGCGCGACGATCGACCATGTGCGCGACTGGGTCCGCGGGACCGAGGACTGGACCTCCGCCGCCGTCGTCTCGCGCGGAGAGTACGGCGTTCCGGAGGGGCTCGTCTCCTCGTTCCCCGTGCAGTCCGTCGACGGCGAGTGGCGCATCGTGGAGGGCCTGGAGATCGACGACTGGGCCCGCACGCGCATCGACGCCTCGGTCGCGGAGCTCGTGGAGGAGCGGGAGGCGGTCCGTGCCCTCGGACTGCTCTGATCCGGTCGCCGCGGGACGCCCCGGCAGGGCAGAATAGAGGGCGGAGGTGCGGGATGAGCGACACGATGGACCCGGCGGGCACGACGCCGTCTCTCGACGATGCGCTGACGAGCCCGCTCCACCTCCCGCACGACGCAGCAAAGTGCCCGAAGTGCTTCACGGAGCTGCAGCAGAACCGCAACTTCTGGACCGCGCGTCCCGCGGGCTCCCGCCTGGTCGGCCTCGTCGTCGCTCGTGAGGGCATGCCGTCGGTCGTCGAGCAGCGCGCCGACCTCACCCGTTTCGGCGTGCCCATCGAGGGCTTCCGTCACCCGGCGCCGGACATCCTGGAGAGCTGGAACGACCGCCTCGCGCGGCTCATCTCGACGCTCCGGACCGGAGACGTGGTCGTGGTGGCGAACATCCGGGCCCTGGGGCTCGACGCCGAGGAGGGCGCCCGCACGGTCGCCGAGCTCCGGCGACACGGGATCATCGTGAAGGTCCTCGGCCACGAGGCGCGTCATCTCGCCGACGCCGCCGGCGCCCGCTGAGAGGCGCCGCTAGAAGTCCCCGGACCGCAGACGGGCGAGCGTGCCCGCGCCGATCTCGGCACGGACGTCGGGACGGTTCGCGTAGAAGGTGACGAGTTCGGCCAGGAGCACCGGGTCGCTGGCGAGATCGGCCGCCGCCCACGAGGACTGCTGAGCGGTCGACGTCCGCAGTACTACGCGGTTGCCTTCCACGCCGGCGCTGACGACCTCCTCCCATGCCACGGCCACGTTGTTGCGCGGGATCCGGAGCTGCAGCCCGTCGGGGCGCAGCGTCAGGCGATGGGCGGAGGGAGCCCGGAACCATGACCGGATGCCGGCGATCGTCATGATCAGCGCGACCACCGGGAGGAGGAGCAGGGTGAGGAGCGGCAGTCGGTCCGCGGGCACCGTGAAGATGCTCCATGCCCACGCCGCGAGGAGCAGGGCCCCCACCGGCGCGAGGGCGCGCAGCGGCCAGACGATCCCCGCGGCCCCGCCGAACGCGATCGCCGGACCGTCGACGACCGGCCGGACGACTCGGACCCGTGAGACGCGGGCGTGGGCCACCATCAGCCAAACGCCGACGGCGACGGCCGCGAGCACACCGATCCCCAGTGCCTTCATCGCCGGAGCCGGATCGGCGAACAGGATCAGGCTGAACAGCAGGACCACGATGGCGAACACGACGCCGAACACCGTGAGCGCCGTGGTCGCGCGCTGCTGCCCGTCCCACCCCGGATGACCGGGTACCCAGATCGTCTCCGGAGAGGTCGACTGCTGCTGACCTGTCACCCGAACAGTCCCTTCCACGCCTTGCCGATGTTGTGCCCGGCGTCGCCCACGAAGTCGGTCGTGTTCTCCCAGGCGTCCTCCGCGAAGTCCGTCGTGGCGTCCCACGCATCCGCCATGCCGGCGTCGATCGACTCCCGGACGTCTTGCGGGACCCAGTTCTCGTAAGCCCACACCGCACCGGCGCCGACCGCCACCGCGGCCCCGCCGACGACCACCGCCGTGCCCCAGACCGGGAGCGTGACGACACCGGCCGCCGCGAGCGCGGCGACACCGGCAGCCGCAGCCGCGCCACCCGCCGCGCCGCCGATGATCTCCACCGCGGTGGACGAGGGGTCGTCGCCCGACGACATCGCCGAGCCCAGATTCCAGGCGTCGACGCCCCAGCCGATGAACGGCACCGCCCGACTCGCGCGAGAGAGTCCGCGGGCCAGATCCTCGGCCTCGTCCGCAGCCCACCGCATGCCGGTGGGGTTGGCGGCCTCGGCAGCGGCCTTGACGGCGGGATTGCCGGAGCGCAGCTCGCGAACGAAGTCCGATGCTCCGAGACGCAGATCCTCCGCGTGGGAGGTGAGCTCGGCCGCCGTCTCCGCCCACGCCAGGCCCTGGCCCTCGAGGTAGATCTTCGGGACCTCGCCGCTCGCCTCTCGCAGACCGGACAGGATCCTGTCCGCCGTGGACTGGCTCGGCATGGTCCCGAGGAAGCCGTCGAGGTTCTCGCTGATCCAGACCTCGAGCTCGCCCCACCAGGAGCCGACGTCGGCCGCGATCTCGTTGTACAGCTCGATGCGGTCGAGGTGCTCCTGCCACTCGTCCCAGTAGGGGTCGTCCCTCGACGTGGGGCACACCGGGATCAGGGACACCGGCCGGCCGATGATCATGCCGTTCACCGGAAGCCCCGCCGCCCGCGCATTGTCGCGGTGCGTCGCGAAGTCCTCCTTCATGCGCCGCAGCTGCCCGGCGTACGACCGGAGCTTCTCGGCGGCGTCACGAGCGAGGTCCTTGATCTCCTTCGCGGCGTCCGTCGTGCGCGAGAGGATCGTGACGTAGTCGTCCGCCGACTCGCCGAACCAGTGCCCGCGCACGCCGGTCGGGATGAAGGTCGTGACGTTGGAGGAGACGTCCGCGGCGTCCTTCAGGTCGGGGTCGAGCCAGTCCGCGGCCGCCTGCACCTGGTCGGCGTCGCCGTATGTGGTCGTGTCGATCGTCATCAGAGGTCCTCGACGATGGTCGCGACCGGGTCGAGCTGGTCGATCACGTCCTGTTCGTTCGTCTCCGCGTCGTCGGCGATGGCGCGGACGATCTCTCCCAGGGTGCCGTTGATCCGGTACAGGGCGTCGACGCCCTCCCCCACCCGCTGCATGATGGCGGCGACCGTGTCGGAGGCGAGTCCGCCGTCGACGGCCGTCGGAATGCCGGAGAGCTTCGTCTCGATGAGCTCGACCGCCTCCTCGTGCATGTCCGCATGGACGGCCATCACCTCCGGGTCCATCGCGATGCGGCTCATGCGATGGCTCCGTTCCGGCGGTAGGACGCGGGCACGTCGAGGTCAAAGATGACGACGTCGTAGGGCTGCGCCTCCTTGATCTGACCGAGGTCCTCGGTGCGCACCAGGACCCAGGGCTGCCGCTCGCCGGCGAGCTCCAGCAGCCGGTCCAGGGCGGTGTAGGCGAGCAGCGCACGCCGCCCGTCCTTCAGCTCCCGGATCTCGACGAGCTGCTCCTCCGGCGTCGACGTCACGCTCAGGGGCAGGTACAGCACGGGTGGGACCATCGGCGCTGCGGCCGGCGTCGGTTCGAAGGTCATCTCGGTCTCTCCTCGGTTGTCACTCGTAGCTCGGCGGCACCCACAGCAGCTGCGCGGAGACGAGGCCCCGATCGCGGCTGACGATCTGCGCACGGCCGGGAATCGCGGGAACCGCCTTCACCTTGCCGATGAGCTGGCCCTCCTCGGGGCTGCCGGAGAGCAGGATGCCGGTCGCACCCAGGTCGGTCATGCGCTGGATGATGGGATCGTACGCGGCGCGGCTCGCTCCGCCGGTGCGGCGGGTGAGGATCACGTGAAGGCCGAGATCGGCCGCCTGCGCGAGCAGCGGTGCGAGGACCGCGACCGGGTTGCCCTGCGAGGTCGCCACGAGATCGTAGTCGTCGATGAGGACGAACCCTTCCGCGCCCTTCCACCACGACCGGCTGCGGAGCTGGTCGGGCGTGACGTCGGGTCCCGGGATGCGGCTGCGGAAGAACTGGGCGAGCTCGTTCATCCCGCCCTCCGTCATCTCGTGCGACGTGAGGTAGGCGCCGAGGTACTCCTGCGGGATCTCGCCCAGGAGGGCACGACGGTAGTCGACGACGAAGATCTTCGCCTCGGTCGGCCCGTACAGGCGCGTGATCTCGTGCACGACGCCGCGGAGCATCGACGACTTGCCGGAGTCCGCGTCGCCGTACAGGTACAGCAGCGGCTCGGCGACCGGATCGATCGAGAACGGGGCGAGGTTCGCCTCATCGATGCCCAGCAGGAGTTCGCGGGGCTCCGTGCCGTCCGGCGACTGCGCGGCCGCCACGGCGCGCAGATCGGCATGGCTGATGCGCGAGGGCAGCAGCCGCAGCTTGGGCCCCGCCGGTCCGTGCCACGCCGCCGCGACCCGTGCCACGAGGTCGTCGATCCCGTCGGCGAGGCTCGACGCGTCGTCCACCCCGTCGACGCGGGGCAGCGCCGTGAGCATCTGCAGGCCGCGGTCGTTGAGGCCGCGGCCGGGGATGGCCGTGACGTTCTCCGCCGCCTTGCGGTTGACCTCGGAGTCGGTCGGGTCGCCCAGGCGCAGCTCGATGCGGGTGCCGATGAGGTCCTTGATGTTCGCCCGGATCTCCATCCAACGCGCCGCCGTGATCACGACGTGGACGCCGTAGGTGAGACCCCGCGCGGCGATCGCCTGGATCTGCGGCTCCAGCATCTCGAACTCGGCGCGCAGCGTGCCCCAGCCGTCGACGATGAGGAAGATGTCGCCATAGCCGTCGTCGGTGAGACCCTGCGCACGGCGCTGACGGTACGCGTCGATCGAGTCGATGCCGTGCTGCCGGAAGTACACCTCGCGGGCGTTCAGCAGGCTGGTGACCTCGGCGACCGTACGGCGGACCACGTCCGGCTCGGAGCGGGTCGCGACGCCGCTGATGTGCGTGAAGTCCTGCAGGCCGGTGAAGCTGCCGCCGCCGAAGTCGATGACGAAGAACTGCACCTCCTGGGGCGTGTGGGTGAGAGCCAGGGCCGCCACCGTCGTCCTCGCGAGCGTGCTCTTGCCGCTCAGCGGCGCGCCGACGATCGCCATGTGGCCGGCCGCGCCGCCGAGGGAGACCGCAAGGTTCTCGCGGCGCTGCTCCAGCGGCACGTCGACGATGCCGAGCGGGACCGTGAGCGCCCCCGCACCCCGCCAGCGCGGGGAGACGAGCCCGAGCGACGGGTCCTCGACGAGGTCGCCGAAGAGCTGGTCGAGGGTGGCCGGCGTCACCAGCGGCGGCAGCCACACCTGGTGGGCCGCGGGGCCGCGTCCCTTCATGGACTCGACCGCGATCTCGAAGGTGTTGCGCTTCTCCTCCGGTTCGGCGTCGACCATGACCTCCGGCTCGTCGACGGGTGCCTCCGCCCGCCACACCGGCGCGGCGGTGAACAGCTCGACCGCCGTCGAGCCGGTGCTCTGACCGGAGCCGCCGGACGACGCCCGCCGGCGACGACGCGGCGGGGGGCCAGACACGTACGCGGCACGGAACTGCGTCATCGTCTCGGTGTCGGACTTCAGGATGCCGGCGCCCGGCTGGGTGGGCAGGTGATAGGCGTCCGGCACGCCGAGGACCGTGCGGGACTCGGCCGCCGAGAACGTCCGAAGACCGATGCGGTACGAGAGGTGCGTGTCGAGGCCGCGCAGCTTTCCCTCCTCGAGCCGCTGGGAGGACAGCAGCAGGTGGACCTGCAGCGAGCGGCCGAGGCGGCCGATGTTGACGAACGTGTCGACGAACTCCGGCTTCGCCGACAGGAGCTCGGAGAACTCGTCGGCGACGATGAGCAGGGCAGGCAGCGGCGCCAGATCGGTGCGTCCGCCGCGACGCGCCTTCTCGTAGTCGGCCACGTTGGCGAACGGGCCGGTGGCCCGCAGCAGCTCCTGTCGGCGCACCATCTCGCCCTGGAGCGCGTCCTGCATGCGGTCGACGAGGGAGATCTCCTCACCGAGGTTCGTGATGATCGCCGAGACGTGCGGCATGTCGGCCATACCGGCGAACGTCGCACCACCCTTGAAGTCGACGAGCACGAAGTTGAGCTGCTCCGGCGAATGGGTCATCGCGAGGGCCAGCACCAGCGTGCGGAGCACCTCCGACTTCCCGGAGCCGGTGGCGCCGATGATGAGGCCGTGCGGGCCCATACCCTGCTGCGCCGATTCCTTGATGTCGAGGATGAGCGGGCTGCCGTCCTCGGTCTGGCCGATCGGCACGCGGAGGCGGTCGCGCTCCAGGCGCGGTGCCCACGCGGCGTCGAGGTCGAGGTCGCGCACGTCGGGCAGGCCGAGGAGCTCGACGAGCTCGGCCTGGCCGGTCGCGCTCTTCTTGCTGGCGATCGCGGTGCCGCCCGAGTACAGGGCGATGAGCCGACGGGCGGTCGCCTCCGCCTCGACGATGGTGATCGCATCGGCCTCGAACGGCCGTGCGGGCACCTGCAGGCTGACGAGCTCGGCGCGTGTGCTGGCACCGCCGGTCTCGAAAGCGATGCGCAGGGCGTTGGGGTCGTCGAGGTCGCCCCAGCGGGCGGGGAGGTCGATCACGGTCACGCCCTGCACGCCGTCGCCGGTGACGAGGGCGTCGTTGAACGATGTCGTGGCGCCGTCCGTGACGATGACGATGTGCGGCGTCTTCGGTCCGGAGCCGTCGCGGGCGAAGCGCGAGCGCTCACGCACCTCGGGCGGCAGCATGTCCTCGAGCTCGGACAGCTGCGAGCCGATCATGCGGGCGGCGCCGAGGCCGTCCCGCACGGTGCGTGAGTGCGTGTGCGGCAGCCACTTCGCCCACTCCCACTGCGGGAGCACGCCGGTATCCGCGGCGATGACGATCTGCAGCACGTCGGGGTCGTGCATGGTGGCCGCATGCAGCAGCATGGCTCTCGCCAGCGCGCGGGTCTCGTCCTCGTCGCCGGTGATCTCGATGCGGGCGTAGTCGCGGAGGGTGACGCCGAGCGGGAGGTTCTTCTGGACCTCGTGCGTCAGCATGAAGCGGTGCGCGGCCGAGGCGGCGACGGGGTCGAGCTGCGCCAGTGGCGGGAGCTCCGGGGCTTCGAGCGTGACGCACAGCGGCTGATCGGTGACGCCCACGCGGACCGACAGGAAGTCGGGGTCGTTGACGCCGCGCTCCCAGACGCGGGTGCGCTCCTCCGCGAGGTACGGCAGGGTCGACGGGGCGGGCAGGTGCCAGTTCGCGGAGCGGCGCTGCTGTCGGGCGGCGACGCGGACGGTCTGCCGCAACTCGGTCAGGTACGCCAGATACTCGCGGCGGGCACCGAGCGTGGCCGCCTGCCGCTGGGAGCGCTGCCGCCAGCCGTTGACGGCGACGAAGCCGAGCGAGGACAGCAGGAACATGCCGCCGGTGAGCAGACCCGTGACGGACTGGTTCGACATGGTGACCATGACGATCGCGCCGACGCTGCCGAGCATGGGCAGCAGCGACCCGAGGATCCCGATGCCGCCGTCGTTCGGCTGCAGCTCCGGCGGGGCCTGGACCGGGAGCCTCCCGGAGGGGACACGGGGCGGGGCGAGACGGGGTCCTGTCATGCTCTCTCTCCGGCGCTGCTGTCGGTGCCCAGCAGAAGGCTGATGGTGAAGCTGCGGTTGCCCATGCGGACACGGTCGGCGTCGTCGAGGAGCACGCGCTCGCCCGCGACCAGCTCGGTCGTCTGGCCGTCGTCGCTGCGGACGTCGGAGCCGTTCGTGGAACCGAAGTCGGTGACCCAGGTGCGGCCGCGGGAGTGCTCGATGCGCAGATGGGTCTTCGAGACCGACGCGTCGGGGTCGGTGACGACGATGAGGCGGTCGTCGTGGGCGCTGGCGACGGGGCCGCGCCCGAGGTTCGCGGCCACGGGGAGGGCGAGCTGCACCCGCTGACCCGTGTCGAAGATGAGCAGCAGCGCCCCGGTCTCGGGGGCAGGGGCCGGGGCCTCGGCACCCGCCTGCGACCCGGGCGCCGGGGCGACGGTGAAGAGCGGCCGATCCGATCCGGGTGCCGCCGGTTCCGGGGTCTCGGTGCGGCGGGAGGCCGCGCGGGCGTCGGTGGGCTGGGAGTCCTCGTCCACGACAGACGGCGACGCCACCAGCGGCACGACCTGCGGCGGAGCGAGCGGAGCGGCCTCCACCGCGGCGGGAGCCGGCGGAGCCTCGACGGCCTTGGGGGGCACGGCGACCACGACGGTGCCGGCGACGCGGTCGGCCCAGGACTGCCGTCTGCCGCCGCGATCCCACGCGCTGGAGGCGACGACCACCCAGCTGCCGACAGCCACGAGGAAGCCGGCACCGGTGATGATGCCGCGGACGAACTGGCGCCCGATCCCCGGGGACCACGGCCGGTCGGCGCGGGCGCTGCGCAGGCGCAGCACGGCGTTGCCGAGGGTGAGGCCGGTCCGCGCCTCCAGCACCCAGAGGAACAGGGCGAGCTCGAAGACGGTGAGGCCCGCGAGCAGCACGCTCTGGGTCAGCACGAGGACGACGGCGGACGCGAGGAACACGGCGGCCGCGTCGAGCGTGAAGGCCGCGATCCGCTGGATGGTGCCCGCGGGCGCTCCACGGAAGGCGGGGCCGAGTCCCTCGGCCGGCCGAGGGACGGTGCGTCGCGACGAGGCGATCGGCGTGGGCGGCGCGGGCGTCTGGCGGAGCGGCGTGCCGTCGACGCCCGGCGGCGCCGCGATCAGGGCGGGCGGCAGCGCGGGGATCTCCCCTGGACGGTCTCCGCCGGGCGCCATCGGCGGGATCGGACCCCCGCTCGGCCAGGACTGTGATGGGCCGTTCCCGCTCATCCGGCCATCATTCCACGAACCAGGGAGAGCGCATTCGCGTAGAGCAGGGCTGACGGTAGGGCGAGCGCGACGGCGAGCCACTCGAACGCGTCTCCGACCCGCGACCACACCAGCGACTTCGCGCCCTTGGACACCGGGATGACGACGGCCACCGCCGCCAACCCGACGAGGAACAGCAGGGCCGCTCCGAGCAGGTGGAAGCCGCTCCCGAGGGCCGCCGCGACCTGGATGCCGGCGACGAGGCAGACCACGGCGGCCGCGGCACGGGGGAACCACCGGAGGAGGCGCGAGGTGGTGTGCCGCGGCGTGAGC
This sequence comes from Microbacterium meiriae, assembly GCF_025143875.1. NCBI lineage: Bacteria > Bacillati > Actinomycetota > Actinomycetes > Micrococcales > Microbacteriaceae > Microbacterium > Microbacterium meiriae. Next base: position 12,743 of record NZ_JAMBDU010000007.1, read on the forward strand.
AGCAGGGCGAGCGCGAGGCAGCAGAGGAGAGCGATCCCGCCGGATACCACGAACGCGTCATCGGGCCAGGGCCGCAGGAACGCGACCGGAGCCATCGCTGCGGCCACGATGCTCAGCACGGCGGTGCCCGCGATGAGGCGCGCGGAGGAATCGTCGACCACGGCGGTGATGCGCTCCGGACGCAGCAGCCCGACCGACTCGGGGATGGCTCCGCGCACGGTCCACCGGCTGGTCATGAAGTGCTTGTAGTCGATGAAGTAGCCTTCGGGCAGGTTGACGAGGCTGCTCGGGAGGGCACGCAGGCCCAGCGGAACGAGGCCGAGCGAGACGGCGGCGGCCTCCGCCTCCCCCCACCGCAGGAGCAGTGCCAGGCCCCAGACGGCGGCGAGGCCCACGAGCAGCACCGTCGCCGTCCCGGCCGCGGCGCGCATCGGGCGAGCCCTAGCCGTGACGGCGATGATCGCGGTGGTGACACCCGCCGCGAGGAACCCGGTGGCGGTCGACAGGTGCGACGCGTCCTCCAGCCCGGCCGGGATGAGGAGAACGCCGGCCGCGAACGACAGCAGCACCGGCGCGAGCACCCCGAGGATGCCGCGCACTCCCGCCGCGGAGTCTCGTCGCGCCCACGCGACAGCGCCACCGATCGCACCGGCCGCGACGAGGAGGGCGACGAGAAGCCGGATCAGCGGATCGACGGCGCCCTGGGCGAAGACCGCGACGAGCAGCATCCCGCTCACGGCCAGCAGCCACCACCGTGCGCCGTGGTCGGCGCGCGTCTGGCCCGTCGCCTTCTCCGCCGGGCGCGCCTGCGGAGCCAGAGCCGTGCGGTCGATCAACGCATAGAGGCCACCGTCGACGAGGTCTTCGCACTCGGTGTCGCCGGGGATCTCGTATCCCCCGGGGCCGATCGTGACGAACCGGTCCGCGTCGGGGATCCCGCTCAGGGTGAGGGCGTCCTCCAGCGTCTCGTCGAGCGGCAGGGAGAGGTCGATGCGACGATCTTCGCTCTGGAGGACGATCCGACGCCGCTCTACGATCTCGACTGACACACCTGCACCCTATCCACTGCGCGAGGCTCTCGCCGCGCGGCGCCGCCGCAGGCACTTCGGGGGATCACGATGCCCCCGCTCCGACGGCGTCGATGATCTCGCGTGCGCCGTCGGTCGTGAGCGTGACGTGCCCATACACAGACGTGTCGACGACTCCCGGGACCAGCCGCTCCATCATCGATTCGAGGTCGATGGCCGCACCGTCGACGTCACGGACCGCAAGCTCGATGTCATCGGTCGGCAGATCGTTCTCATCGATGATGATCTGAAGAACCGACGCGAGGTCCGACTCGGTGAACTCCGCATCATCGAGATAGACGCCGACCGACAGCTCGAAGGAGAGGCCGCTCGTCGCCTTCTCTGCAAACGCCTCGGTGACTCCGACATCGGAGGCCAACAGCGCCGCGGGGATCTCCTCGACCTCGTCGTCCGCCAGATCGCCAGCTACGAGCGAGCAACCGGTAAGGGAAGAGACCGCCCCTGCGAGAAGCGCGGCGGCAGCAAGAGCGCGATGACGCCTCAATGCTCCACCCCCGAATACACCTGGTGGTCGATGACCTGCCCCCCGAGTCCGGCGAGATCCCAGGGGTCTTCGCCATCGTTCTCAGACCGATAGTGTCGTTCCCACGCGGCGACGGATTCCGCGTACGCATCATTGTCGTGCGCATCGAAAAGGTGCTTTCCTGGCGGGTCGGGGAGCGTGATCTGATGCATGTTAGGCGGCAGAACCGTGATCGGCGTGTGCGGGACGTCGATGGGGGCCAGCCCGGGTAGTCCGGGCACCGCCACCGCGCTTCCATCGGTCATCGGCACGACGTCCGATGCGTGTTGGAACGCATAGACGGGGACGTGCGGCGGCACCGCGAAGTTGTCGACGGGTGAACCGTTCGTCACCACCGCGAGCGGCTTGTAAGGGAAGGTCGGGTCGGCAGCGAGGTTGGCCGCCATGATGCCTCCCTGGCTGAAACCGGTCAGGACGACATCAGCGCCGGCGGGAATCCCCGCTTCCTTCATCGCCTGCAGGACCGCGCGCTCATACTGTCCACGGAAGACCGGGTTGTCCATCATGAGAGCCAGGTTGCTGTCGCGGTCGTTCATCGCACCGTGCGGCCCGTCGAACTCCCACGGCTGCGTCGAGGGCAGCGACACCACCCAGTGGGTCGAACCGTCCGCCGCCCGCACCTGCTTGATGTCGATGACCGTCGCGTCCTGACCGCCCATGGCGTCCGTCGTCGTGTTCACCGCGACGAGATCCGAGAGGGAGCGCAGGTTGGTGACTTCGTGCGCCTCGATCCACGCGAGGAGCGCCCTCCCGCTCAGGTCATCCGGGTCGATCTCCCGCACATTCACGTCCGTGTCGAGGAAGTCGTCCAGCACATTGCCGCCGAGGACTCCGAGCGGGCCGCCGAACAGCCCCCCGAGCACGGGCATCATGTCGGCGATCACTCCGCGGAGCCGCTGCAGCGCGTCGCCGACCAGCGGGACGAGCTTGTACAGCAGCTCCGCGAGTGAGACGACGGCGCTGATGAGGTTCTTCACGAGCGCGCCGCCGACCGTGACGAACTCCGCGGCGGAGTTCGCGAACCGCTCGAGGTCCTTGAGCTTCGACAGCGGGTTCACCGACCATCCGAAGAGGTCCTCGGCGAATCGGCTGAGACGGCCGAGGAAGTCGCAGATCAGCACGCGGGTGGACTCGATGATGTGCGAGACCGCACGCACGGCGCTCGCAGTCGCGCCCGTCCACTGCACGCCGTCCTCGCTCACGGAGAGCACATCGGAGAAGCGCTCGCGCAACGCCCTGACCGTGCGGCCGTCCAGGTCGACCAGCCGACGATCAGCGTCGCTGAGCATCGCGTGCGTCCTGCCGAGCGCGCGCTCCGCGTCCTCCCAGCGCGCCGCGAAGGCGCCGACGGTGCCCGGGTCGCCGAGCAGATCGTCGAACCACTCGCGGAGGGGCTGGATGTACTGGATCAGCAGACCGGCGATGCCGGGGATGCTCGCACAATCGGCCTGCGCCGACGTGTAGCCCGCAGCGCCCGCTGCCCAGGACCCGGATCGCACCTGGCCGCTGATCGCGGCGACCGCGGTCACAGGGCCTGTCCTTCGATCGCGCGGAACGTCGTCACGGCGGTCTCCTCCACCTCGCGGAACTGTCCGACAGTGGCTGCGAGAGCCGCAGACGTCAGTGCCGAGAGCGCGCTCGCCGTCGCGAGCGTCGACCGGGATGCCTCTGCGAGTGCCGACACCGCCGGGCCGAGCAGGGGGGTGCACAGGGCACCGAACGCCTCTCCGCCCACGCCGCCGGCCGCGTTCGCCGCGGCGCCGCGCAGGATGTCCGCGGCATCCGAGAGCGCCCGCACATGAGCCTGCAGCAGATCCGCGTCGACGACGATCTGCTGGTTCGCCGCTCCCGTGGTCATTTCCATCCTCCCGACATCGTCATGTTCAGTTACCCCCCGAGTGCGCGCTGGCCGGCCAGGTCCGTCTCGGAGTACGACGTCGCGAGATCGTCCAGGGTGGTCGCGATGGCCTCGACGAGGGCGCTGCGCTCCCGCATCGACAGGTCGAAGCGCCCGTGCGCGGAGTCGAACGCGGACTGGGCCTCCCCCGACCACGAATCCCGCAGCACGCCGGCGATCCCGACGAGCTGCTCCAGGGCCGCGTCGATGTTCGCGGACGCATCGCCGATGGAGCGCGCAGCCGCGGCCAGGCGGGACGGGTTGACCTCGATCGTCGCCATCAGCGGTACCCGAGGGTGTCGTCGCCCGGGGCCGGAAACGCGACCTGGACGTCCCGCCGGACAGCGTCGACCAGCCCGGAATCCGCACCGAGCGTCTGCGCCAGGGACTCGACCACGGCGTCGGCCGCCGCGCGCTGAGCCGCAGCGATCGTGTCGGTGATCGTCGCGCCGAGCGCGATCGCATCGTCGACGGCGCTCGACAGCCGTACCTCGGCGATCGCCCCGGTCGGCTGCGCCACCACCGTGACCCGACCGTCCGACGACGTGACCGTCGCCGTGGTCTGCGTCGCCTCGGCAGACACCCGCGCCGCTTCTTCCGCGAGCACACGCGAACGCGCGATCTGCGCATCGATCTTCGCGTTCAACGCCTCCATAGACGCGAGAACGTCATTTCCCTCCGGCATCTTCTTCCCCCTCCGTTCGGTCACAACGAGTCGAGTGACCGATTGCGCTCACTGCTCATGCTTTCCCCCTTGCGCGGCGGTCTGTCGTCGTGAGTTGCGCGCCACGACGATTGCGAGGATGATCCCGCCCACAACCAGAACAGTGACGACGATCCCGCCGCCGATCACCCACGGCATCGCCGACACATCCGATGGTTGCTCGGCCCCGCCGGGCGCGGAAGAGGGTCGTGGACTCGCTGTCGCATTTTCCCGATCCTGTGCCGCCTTGACCTCGTTCACCATCGCAAGTGACGGGGAGGCGTTCGGATCATCGGCATCGAAGATCGGATTCTCATCCGGGTACTTCGTTGGATCCACCGCCAGCATCCCGGCAAGAGACGCCGCGCCGTATCCCGTGCCGGAGTTCCATTTCGGCTCGTGCTCGCCCTTCGTGCCCGTGTTGTGGATGAGACTCTGAATCAGCTGCCCCGCTGTAGCTTCCGGATACTTCTGCTTCACGACCGCCAGCATCCCCGCCACGATCGGCGTCGCGTACGACGTCCCCGATCCGAGCGACTGCGCCTCCCACGAGTCCGACGCGCCCTGCAGCAACAGACCGATTCCCGGGGCGGCGGCGATGACGTCGTCACTCACGTTCGGCTTCCCGTACTGCCCGTTCTGGATCTTGCCGTCCTCACCGAACGCCTGCACGGCCACGACACCGTTCAGACTGGCCGGCGGGGAGGCGATCCCGTCCTCGTTCGGCATACTGGCGACCACCACCACGTCGTTGGCGTAAGCCTCCGCGATGCCCTTCGATGCGTCCATGCCACCGGAGGAGATGGAGATGATGTCCGCCCCGTCAGCCACTGCGTCCGAGACGGCATGGTCCAGCCCTGTCCGGTTGTCCGCCGCCAACTTGCTGCCACCCTCCTGCAGACACTCAGCATCCTCACCCTCGTCGTCGAGGACACCGTCGGCCACCGGCGCAGTGTAGAACAGCATCTCCACCCCGGGCGCGACGCCCTTCACCGGGGCGCCGCCAGCGGGCGCCTCCCCCGTTCCCACGATCATCGATGCGACGTTCGTCGCATGATGCGAGGCCACGTAATCTGTCGAGGCCGCCGGATACGGCGTCCCTGACGCGTCCAGACAGTACGACGGCTCCCGGACCGTCACGTCCGCCCCGCGGAGACCGACCGCATCCGGATTGATCTGACTGTCGATCACGGCCACCTTGACACCGGAACCATCGAAGCCTGCATCGTGGGCTTCCTGAATCCGGCCACGATCGAACCACCACAAGCCCGAGTCCGCCGTCTTTGCCACCGCCGCCGACGGCACTAGGGCCGCCATCGCAAAGCCGGCCACGCCGACGACCGCGGCTAGACCGCGAGACACTCGCCGCATCGATCCTGTGGCGGACGGCGAGGTCTGTGTCGAATGACGACGGCTACCTCGACCCCCCATTGGTCCCCCTTCTTTGCGGCACCCCGAACTCCCCGGACTCATCCGACGCGGTCGCCGCGCCCGGCCTCTTCGGACCAGAGCGGCGTCATTCAGTTGGCAGGCTCGTCGCGGGATCCGGCGCGAGCGCCCTTGGCGCGGGGGCCAGCTTCCTCGTCGTCCTCCAGCTTCGGCGCGATAGGACCACCGAGGCCCGAACGCTTCGCCTTCTCCTCCTCGTCGGCGCCACCGGCGCCGCCCATCATGCCCATGCCGGGTCGGCCACCGGCACCTGCCGCGCCGGAGGACCCGGTGCCCGAGGCACCCGCCCCGCCGACGCCGCCGGCACCGGCCATACCGCCGGGACCTCCTGCTCCACCGACGCCGCCGACACCACCGACGGCGGAGTTACCGAGCAGACCGCCACCGGCCTTGAGCCCAGCGCCTGCGCCCGGCCCTAAGCCGGCACCGCCGAGTCCGCCCATGCTGCCGAAGCCGGCGATCTTCGAGCTCGCCGCGATCGCCGCCGCACCGGCGCCACCGCCCACGATGCCGCCGAGTCCCCCGCCACCGCCGGGGAAGACCCCGCCCGGAAGGGCACCGCCGGGAAGCGAGCCGGAACCGGAGCCGCCGGGACCACCGGAACCGCCGGAACCGCCACCGGGCCCGCCCGGAAGCAGGCCGCCGCCGGGAGAGTCGATCGAGGGATCATCGCCGCCCGCACCGGGAGGGGTCGGCTCCCAGCCGCCGGGAGGGGTGGGCTCCCAGCCGCCGCCGGGAGGTGTCGGCTCCCAGCCACCAGGGTTCACCCCGCCGATCTGTCCACCGCCAGGGGAGGCAGGCGGACTCACGCTTCCCGGATGGCCTCCGCCACCCGGGCTGGAGCCGCCGGGGGAGCTTCCGCCTCCGGGATAGGAGATGTGCGGAGCGGTGACATCCGTGCCCGGGTCCACCGGCTTCTGCGGCGGTGCGGGAACCGCGACCCGCGGGTCGAACTCCGACAGTGTCGCGGACGCGGCCGTGAGCGACTTCGCGGACGGCGCGAGGGCCGACTCGATCTGCTGCACGATGCGCTTCGCCTCTTCCTCACGCTTGTTGCCGAGGAAGCCGCCGATCACATCGAGCGCCTTGTCCGCGGCGAGCGGGCCGAGAACGGGGTGCACGACGACGGAACCGACCTTGGCGGCGTTCGCCCAGAACGGGTCGATCCTGGTCGACGGAAGCTCCGTCGATGCCGCGTTGCGACGGTAGGTGTTCGCGTTCTCGATCGTCGTGGTGAGCTGTCCGACGTAAGTTTCGAGGATGCGGAAGTTCTCCTGCAGCTTCCCCAGCGACTCTCGTGCGGCTTCGAAAGAGCTGCCCTTCCACGCCGACGAATCCAGCACGGTGCCCAGTGCACCGACGAGGGAGTTGAGCGCCGTCTGCAGGGAAGCGGCTTTCGGGATGCGCCAGTCCTCGAGTCCGCGAATGCGATTGAGCTCGGTTTCGTACGGTCCAGTCATCGGTCTCCCCCTTGTTGCGTCTTCTGTCGTCGTGATGAGCTCGTCAGCACCACGGCGAGTACCACTCCGCCGATGACGAGGATGGCGAGCACGGCCCCACCGCCGATCAGCAGCGGTACGAGATCCGTCCCCGCGGTACCCGCATCATCGCCCGCCTCACTCGTCGGCTGCGGAGAAGCGCTCGCGGCGAGCAGTGCGGCTTCCTCGTCCACGTTGGCCTGCTGGGGAACAGCGTTCTCATCGTCGGCGTCCCAGAGCGGGTTCACATCCGGGTACTTCGTCGGATCGACAGCCAGCATGCCGGAGAGCGATATCGCCCCGTACCCGCCGCTGTTGTTCCACTTCGGTTCGTGCTCGCCCTTCGTCCCGGTGTTGTGGATCATGCTCTGGATGAGCTGATTGGACGTCGCCTCCGGGTACTTCTGCTTCACGACCGCCAGGAAGCCGGCCGCGATCGGCGTCGCCAACGAGGTCCCCGAACGCAGTTGCTGCGCGTCCCACGAGTCCGCGGTGCCCTGCGCGATGATCTCCAGCCCCGGAGACGCCACCTTCACGTCCTCACTCAGATTCGGCGAGGGCTCGGCGAGCACCGGATCGTACGTCGAGTACTGGATCTTGCCATCGGGGCCGAACGCCTGCACGGCGACGACACCGTTGTAGCTCGAAGGCCAGTCACCGACCCCGCCCACATTCGGCAGCGAACCCAACACCACGACTCCGGCCGCATGAGCCTTCGCCACCGAATCCGCGGCGTCGACCAGCCCGCCCAGCGAAACCGAGATGATATCCGCACCGTCGTCCACCGCCGCCGAGATCGCCTTTGCCAGGCCGGAGGGGCGGCGCATTCCCTCATCGCTCAGATCATCATTGATCAGCTCGCCGTTCTCCTGCAGGCAGGTGGACTCGACGTCGTTCCCCTCCGGCGCGCTGGTGGTGATCATCGAGTTGTAATAGAGCACCGTCGCGCCCGGCGCCACACCCTTGATGGGGGTGCCGCCGACCGCCTCTCCCGTGCCCAGGATCATCGAGGCGACGTTCGTGCCGTGATTCGCCGCGACATAGTCCGAGGAGATCGCGTCATACCGCTTTCCCGACTCGTCGAAACAGAACGACTCCTCCCGCACCTGGAGGTCAGCGCCCCGCAGACCGGGAGCATCCGGATTCACCTGGGTGTCGATCACGGCGATCGTCACTCCGGAACCGTCGAGGCCGGCGTCCTGTGCGGCCTGCACCTTGCCCCGGTTGAAATACCACAGCCCGCCCTCGGACGCATCCGATGCTGTCGCCGGCACGGCGACCGCGACGCTCATCGCGACCACGCCGATCGCGGCAGCGACCAGGTGTCGTCCGCTTTTCATCAGTAGTCCATCTCCTCGGGCTCATCCGTCGAGGTCTCCGAGGTCTGCGCCCCTGCGGGCGTCGGCTGGGGCGTCGTCGGAGCCTGCTCCACGGCGGAATCCAACAAGGAGAGGATGAGCTTCGCTTCGTCGGCGATCGCTGCATCCTGTTCCGCGATGGCCATGACCGCGAGACGCATGGCTTCGTTGGCGTCGTTCAGCGCGACGATCGAGTTCTGTGTCGCTTTGCCCATGCCGTCGGCGACACGCTTGACGGCGTAGCGGAAATCCGCGGTCGCTTCCGACACGCCACCTTCCGAGACGGCGACCTCGGATGCAGCAGGAAGCTGCTGCATGTCCCGCTGAATGCGCTTGATCTCAGCGAGTATCTGATCAAGGTCGATTCCGATGGTCATCGACGCCCCCTCTTCTTTCCTCCGGCGATCCCGTCACGCCTGCTGTACCGTCCGGTGGCTCACCGAAAAGCACAGCAGACGGCGCGGGCCCGACGCATCTCTGCGCCAGACCCGCGCCCCGGGTTCACGCGCCGAAGCGCCCCGCAGCCGACTTGTCGGTCTGCACGTACTGACCCGAGATCTCCTCGGTCTTCCCGGCGATCTGCGTGAGCAGCTGCTGCATCTCGCTCAGCGAGCGGTTCCACTTGGCCTGCGCCTGGTCGTAGGCCTGCTGCGCGGCACCATCCCACGCCGCACGCAGCTTGCCGACCTCGGACTCGAGGCGGTCCAGCTCGGAACGAATACCCTGCGACCCGCTGCGGATCTGCGCCGCGAGAGCGTTGACCTGCTCCGGGCGAACGGACATCGACTGCATCATGTTCTCCTTGAAATCTCTGCGGTCTGCGCTCAGGCGCCCATCATCGAGCCGAGGCCCGAGATGGTCTGCTGGTGAGCTTCTTCGGTCGCGGCCTGGTCGCGCTCGGTGCCGGCGAGGGCATCCTCGAGCGTCACGAGGACCTCGTTGAGCTGACGAGCCTGCTCGTCCCACCGCGACATCAGCGTGGTGAACGATGCGGCAGCCGCACCCGTCCAGAACCCGCGCAGCTGCTCGATCTCACCGCGGACCTTCTTGGTCTGCTGATCGATCCCGGACTTCGTCTCCCGCACGGCCTGGGCTCCGCGACGCAGAGCCCCCTCTTCTGCGGAGATGACATCAGCCATTACTCACTCCCTCCGGTCCCCATGAGGACACACGCGGGGGAGCGCCTTCCCGATACGGGACGACTTCGGAACAACCCCCGACCAATCTGTTTCCGCACATAGGCTAAGGCAGGTCGGTGCCCATTTCCAACGGCCTGGACAGATCCGTATGGAAATTTCTATGTTCGATCGATGAATGAGTGCCCTCACCACTCAGAACCCGTGCTGACGGACGAAGTCCGCGAATCCTTCGCCGGCTGAATCGCCACCGACGAAGGTGGGGACCTCGAGCAGGAACGTGTCGGTGAATCCGTCGCCACCCGGAACCACGACGTCGATCGGGTAGCTGCCACCGAACGCCAGCACGCGCGGTGTCCCTCCCGTGGCGGACGCATTCTGCACTGCCGCGACGATCGCCGCGGTCACGTCCACGCCGTTGATGCGGTACTCCGTGCCGTCGGGCAGCCGTTCCGCACCCGACATGTCCACCCCGACCGTCTCGGACGACAGATGGACGAGGCGATGCTCCGGGACCGTGCCCTCCTTCGGGATGCGGACGAGGTGCATGGTCTCGTCCCTGGTGTCGTCTCCGACCTGGTACCGCACCTGTACCTGCGCGCCGTCCGCGACCGTCTCCGCCCGGGTGACCTCGACGAGTTCAGGCCTCGAATCGACAGACGAGTACACCTCGTCGGCGAGCAGCAGCGCCTCGTCGGCGTCGATGTCGACGTCGAGGTCGGTCATCAACGCCGCCGATCGCGCATCTCCGTCCTCGAGGAGTTCGAAGAAGTTCTCGACCGTGGCTTCTGCCTGCAGGTCGTCGATGCTTGTCGCGATCGGCTGCACCGGCGACGCCGGAGCACACGCGCTCATGGAGGCGGCCAGGCAGAGGGCCCCCGTCCACGCGAGCAGTTTCCGCGCACGGCGGATGCGGGTTTCGTGCATGATCACCTCAGTAGATGACGGCAGCCGGCCAGGTGCCGTTCGGGAAGCCGTAGAGATTGGCCATCCCCTGCTTGAGCGAGTCGGCGGTGCTCTTCGATGCGGTGAAGTTCCGGGCCAGCTGCGCCGTCATGTCCACCGCGAGTTGCGCAAGGTTCGTGCAGACATTCACGATCTTCGGCACGATGTCGAGCCACTTCAGCGGGTCTGCCGAGATGAACTCGGACGCCGCGTCGACCTGGTCGAGCATGTAGGTGATCATCCGCTCACCGAAGTCGATCCACGCGTTGAGGATCTTCTCCGCGTACTCGTTGAGAAAGTCCATCATCGAGTCCGTGTACCCCGCCAGGGTGTCCATCGCGGCCTTCTGCCGTTCCGCGAGGTCACCGTAGCCATCGCCGGGGTCGCCCTTCCACGTGCTGTCCGCGCGCAGGTAGGAACCTTCGATCGTCGTCTTCGAGCCGGTGATCTTCTGTTTGACCGTGATCCATTTGTCGTGCTTCGCGTACATCGCGAACGGATTGCCGGGACTCAGATAGTCGGCGATCGTGGCGACGAACTCGTTGTACTTCTCGATGGCGTCGTTGAGACGTTCCCTGACCTCGTTCATGGTGTTCTTGAACCAGTCGAGGAACTTATCCCAGAGGCTGATGTCGCCCTTCTTGGCGTCGTACGCCTCGTTGCATTCCGTGAGCTTCTGGCCGGTCTCGGCGATGCCGTCGGTGACGTTGCGCACCAGGTCGTCGAACGAACCCTGGTCGGTGGGTGTGATGAACTCCATGTTGTTCCTCTCCGAGGCTCCGGCTCAGCCCTGATCCAGCAACCACTGCGAGTAGCCGTCGGCCGCCTCGTAGTTCCGCTTCGTCTGGACAAGCTTGTCCGACACGGCCTGGAGCGCGATCTTGGCATCGTCGACGAGCGTCGAGATCGTGTCCTGCGCCGTGTTGTAGTTCTCTTCGGCACCGACCATGTGTCCGATTCCGTCCATCTCGAATCGGGCCAGTGCGCACTCCTCGACGATCCCGGCCACTTCGCCGTACGTCGTGGACAGGTCGCTCCACACCTTCGAGTCCGCCTCGAGATCTTCGAGCGCCGCCTCATAGTCTTCGTAACTCATGGTCCTCCGTCGTCGCTATGCGGGTGCAGGGGTGGTCAGTGCGAGGGGTGGGTGCGGGCGCGGACGGATGACACGACCGCCTCGAGCTCCGGCAGGTCACCGAGCACGCGGTCACGCTGATCACGCAGCCAATGGTCCGCTTCCTGGAACAGTCCGACGATCTCGGACGCGAGAGTCTGTTCGGGCGTGAACTGGACGTTGTAGGGGTCGACGTCCAGGGCGCGAGGAGTCCCGCCGACCAGCTCGAGCGTCACGTTTCCCGACGGGCTGCGCAGCTGAATCGACTCGCGCGTCGCTGCTTCGACGGATCGCCGATAGTCGTCGAGTTCGGAGAACGCGGCGAGAAGGTTGCCGAGCCGAGCGCTGAGGGCGGCGCGGCCCTGCGTTCTCGGCGTCTCCACGGTGGGAGCGGTCTCGCCCGCTGAGGCGCGGTGCCCCAGCTCCTCTTCCAGTTCCACCTTCGTCTGATTCCTGGACGCCTCGCTCGCACGGAACAGCCGCAGGATCAGCGGACCGACATCCTCCGCGCGCACCGATCGCCACCACTGCGGCGACAGGCGCAGCAGGTCGAACGCACCGTCGGCCCCGACCGACACCTGTACGAGCCCATCATCGTCGGACACTGTCCAGATCTCGGGGTCCGCCGCGCGCAGGGCTCCCAGACGCTCATGCGTCGAATCGTGATTCGTCATGCCTCACTCCACAAGCTCTTGGTGGACCGCTGTGCGTTCGCGAAGACGTCGTTCGAGTCCCCGGTCCGTCGCTGCACGCGGTCGAGCTCGTCCTGCATCTCCTGCATCAGTGCATTCCAGCGCCCCTGGGCGTGCGCATATGCGCGATGGGCCTCGCCGCTCCACTCACCTGCGAGCCGGTCCAGGCTCGCCTGCAGGTCGCCGAGCAGTCGCGCGATCTCGTCGCGCGCCCCACGGAGCTCACCGACCAGCGCCTCGATCTGCGAGCCGCCGATCTTCATCTCTTCCGACATCTCCCCCGCCTTCCTCCGGTCGCGCGACGCCGCCATCGCTCGTCCACGCGTTCGCAACAGATAGTATCTGGCCTGTCAACTAGAGTGAGTCCGGGCCGGACCCCCGCAACGCCTGCGGCGGGAGAGCATCGCACACGTGGGGGGACACCACCGATATGAGCCAGAGCGGCACCGTGGCAGGAACCGTGCTGCGGATCTCCGTGGTCAGCGACGACCGCAGGCTCGACGTGGGGGTGCCATCGCAGGTCCCCCTGGTCGAGATCATCCCCGGCTTCGCTCGGAGTTTGGGCGTGCTGGATCCGACCCTCACGCACGGCGGATACGCGCTGCAGCGGGCGGATGGCACACCCCTCGACCCCGCTCGCGGCGCCGCGGCCCAGGGCGTGCACGACGGCGAGCTGCTGACCCTGGTGCGCGGCGGGCTCATGCGCGAGCCGCGCATCTACGACGACGTCGTGGAAGCCGTGATCGACGCGACGGCGGAGCAGCACAACTCCTGGACGCCCGCGGACAGCTCCCGCACCGCCCTCTTCGTCAGCCTCACCTTCCTCGCCCTCTGCGCCGTGCTCCTCGTCGCGACGCCGCCGACGTCTCTGCTCCCGGCGATCATCGCGGGATCGGGCGCGGTCGTGCTCAGCGTCGCGGCCGCGGTGCTGATGCGGCTGCGGCAGCCGGAGGCCGGTCATGCGCTCGGACTCACCGCCGCGGCGTACGGCGGGCTCGCGGGCTACCTCGCGGTCCCCGCGCAGAGCATCTGGGGCTGGCCGCTCGCCGCTCTCGGGCTCGGACTCGTCGTCGTCGGAGGCCTCAGCCTGGCCGTCACCCAGGACAAGCCCGAGATCCACCTCGTGCCCATCGCCCTCGGCGCCTCGGTCGGGATCACGGCCACGGCGGCCGCGGTCTTCGGCGATCCGCTCGCCTCGTACGCCCTGATGCTCGCGACCACGGCGCTGCTCGCGAACGGCATCCCCTGGCTGGCCCTGAGCTCCACCCGCATCCGGGTGATCTCGCCGCAGAGTGATGCCGACATGTTCTCCGCGCCGCAGCCCATCGATGCCGAGGAGGTGAAGCGTCGCGCCGCGGCCGGTACCCGCACGCTGATCGCGCTCCGTGCCGCGCTCGGCCTCGCCGCCCTGATCGCGACCCCGCTCGTCGCCGCCAGCGGTGTCACGGGCGCCGTGCTGTGCGTGCTCGCCTTCGTCGGCATGATGTTCCAGTCGCGGCAGATGCACGCACGTCTCGGTGTGCTCGTGCTGATGACGATCGGGGCGATCGGCCTCGCCGCGACCGGCGTGACCGTCGCTCTCGCCCTCCCCGACGTGCGCACCTGGATGCTGCTCATCCTCGTGGTCGCGACCGTGGTCCTCATCGGTCTCACGCTGCTCACGCCGAAGGCCCGCCTCCGCCTCACGCGACTCGGCGACACGGTCGAGGTCGTCGCGCTCGCCCTCCTGCTCCCGCTCGGGGTCATCACGGCGGGGCTCGTCTGACCGATGGCGACCAAGAAGGACCTGATCGAGGCCCAGGGCTTCAGCCGACGACGACTCCTCTCCGCCTTCACCGGCGGCGCCCCCGGCGGCAAGGAGCTCGAACCGGCCAAGCCGCTGCGCGCCGTCATCGCGGGCATCGCCCTCACCGTCGGCGTGATCCTCGTCGGCGTATTCTGGGGCATCATGCAGCCGGGACTCCCCGGTGACTGGCAGAACAACCGCCTCATCGTCGCCACCGACACGGGCGCCCGCTACGTCTCGGTCGAGGGGACGCTGTACCCCGTCATCAACACCGCCAGCGCCCGCCTGCTCATCCCCGCCGGCGAGTTCAAGGTCGTGCGCACGGATCAGGCCGCCCTCGACGGCATCCCGGTCGGCGGTTCGATCGGCATCCTCGGTGCCCCCGACGACCTGCCCACCCCGAGCGCCCTCATCAACACGGCATGGACCGCGTGCATCGACGACGCTGCCGGGACCGCCGTCTCGCTGTCGGGGACGCCGATCGCGGCACCGTCGACGGGCACGGGCGCTGTGGTGCAGCGTGGCGACGAGCTCTTCGTGATCGCCGGCGGCCTGCGATACGCCGTCCCCGCCGACGACGCCAACGCGGTGTTGCGCGCGGTCGGCCTCGGCACCAGCGACGTCATCGAGGTCGACGGGCGCTGGCTCAACCTCTTCGAGAGCGGCGCCGATCTGGAGCCGATCCGACTGAACGCCGTCGGCGCCCAGGTGCCGGGGACCGACCTGACGGCGGGCACGATCGTGCACGTGCAGGGCAGCCCCGCGGACGAGCGCTACGTCGCGCTCGCGACCGGAGAGCTCGCGCGCCTCAGCCCGCTCGCGTACCAGCTCTACCTGCTCGGCAGTGCGCAGGAGGCCGGCACGGACGAGGAAGAGGTGTCGCCGGCGGAAGTGGCCGACGTGCCCACCGTGCCGAACGCCGGTGGCGACGACTGGCCCACGCTTCCGCTGACGCCGCTCGCATCCGACGAGACGCCGTGCGCGGTCCTGGGTGACGACGCCCGCACCGTCCTCGGGTCCACCAGCACCGAGCTGCCGGAAGGTCGCGACCGCGTCGGCGTCACCGTCGGCGGCGGCGCCCTCGTGCAGACGAGCGGCCCGTCGGACGAAGCGGTGGGCATGGCCGTGCTCGTCGACGAGTCCGGCACCGCCTACGCCGTCCCGGGCGCCGTCCTGGACGAGTCGGCCGAAGACGCGGCGAGCGGACCACTCGCACAGCTCGGCTACACCCCGGGCGACGTCGGACGGGTGCCGAGCGCGTGGATCGAGTTCTTCGCCGCCGGGCCGGCGCTGACCACCGAGGCCGCGAGAGAGTCGCCCGGCTCCGGGGCCGACTGATGCGCCGCCGTGCCGCTCTCGCCACCCTCGTGGTGGGCGCAGCCGTGCTGGGGGCGCCCGCCGCCGCGGTGGCCACGCCGGCCGCCCCCGCGACGATCGTGTCGACGGCGACCGGCGCCTGCGAGCCCGGCACCGTCGTCTTCGCCCCCGAGACGCCGTCGGCACTCGCGGCCCTCGGGGCGGAGGACGCGAACCGCCTCGCCACCGGGAAGGGCGTCGTGGTGGCGGTCGTCGACTCCGGAATCGACGCCGGCAACCCGCACCTCGCCGGTGTCGTCGTCGGCGGTGTGAACCTCGTCGGCGACGGGGAACGCGCTGACGGCTTGAGCGATCTGACCGGGCACGGCACGGCCATCGCCGGGCAGATCGCGGCGCAGCCCGTCTCCGGCTCCGGTGTCGTGGGCTTCGCCCCCGACGCGCGCCTGCTGTCCGTGCGCGCGTTCCGCAGCGATTCGCCGCAGGACGTCGACAAGGGGTGGGGCCCGAGCGCCCAGCGCCTCGCCGACGGCATCAACTGGGCGGCCGACAACGGCGCGGACATCATCAACGTCTCGTCGTCACAGGAGACGGACTCGCCTGCGCTGCGCGGGGCGGTAGAGCACGCGGCTGCCGTCGGAGCGCTCGTCGTCGCCAGCGGCGGCAACAGGGCCTCCGACCCCGAGGCGGAAGACGGAGCCCGGTATCCCGCCGCCTACGAACAGGCCCTCGGCGTCAGCGCGGCCGACGCCAACGGCCTCGCGACCGACAGCTCGATCCACGGGCCGCAGGTCGGCGTCACGGCCCCCGGCGCGAATGTCCTCACCGCGGCGACGGGCGGCGGCGACTGCCTGTTCGCCTCCGACGCCCCGGCATCGAGCTTCGCGACTGGCTACGTGAGCGCGGCGGCCGCGCTGGTCGCCCAGGCACACCCGGACGATCCTCCGGCGGGGTGGGCGTATCGACTGACGGCCACGGCACTCCGCGCCGATGCCGACAACCGCGACGACGTGAACGGCTGGGGCTTCATCCGGCCGTCGGCCGCCATCCAGCTCCTCCCCGACCCCACCACGCGCGGGCCCGTCAGCCCCTTCTTCGACACCGCGGAGAGCGCGGTGCGACCCCCGGTCGTGAGCGTCGACCCCGACCACGGCGTGCCGCCCTTCATCCTCACCCGCGAGGTGGCGCTGATCGCCGCGATCGCCGGAGCGACCCTGCTCGGGGTCCTCGGCATCCTCATCGTGCTCCGGCGACGCCGGGAGTCCCCGCCCGACGCGGCGGCCGACGTCGAACGACAGGGCGGCCTCCTCGACCGCCCCGAGCCCGAGGTCTGAGAGTCAGAGGCCGACTCACCGGCCGGCGGCTGCCGCCCGTCGCGCCCTGACGACCGCCCCCACGAGCACCGCACCGGTGATCATGACACCTCCCGCCAACGGGAGCAGGAGCAGCCCGACGGCCGCGCTCTGCTGGTTCTGAACGACCTGACCGTAGACGAAGGCCCCCATGCTGCCCAGCACACCGACGAAGAGCGCCGCCGCGACGAGCCAGAGCAGTGGGGTCATCGCGGTGAGCGTCGTCGACGGCTCCCGGACGAACCGGAAGGCTAAGCCGGCGAAGAGGAACGACACCGCTGCGACGACCAGAGCCACCAGACCCGCGAAGAGGAATCCCGGGTCGGTCCCCGCCGCGACGAGCGAGGGAATCGCGACGATCGTCGTCAGAGCACCGAACACAAGGGCGAACACGCCGGCGACACGTGGCCTCCGCGACGTGCTGCTCGTCGTCGCCGACCGCTTCACACCCTGATCCATCCGTCCGTCCCCTCCCCCGACGTCCCACCCTAGCGAGGACCGCACGGCGCCTCCTTCCTCAGCCGAAGACGACGAAGCCCAGCGCCACGAGAGCGACCACCGACACGATGCTCGCCCCGACGGTCGCAGCGAGGGTGAAGACGCTCCACCGCTGCGCCTGCTTGGCGACGGAGGGCAGCCCGGGCTCCACCACCCGCGTGGGTGCGGCCGCCCCGACGACGACGGGCGGGGCGACGGGGGTGCGGGGTGCCGGTCGGGGCTTGTAGATCGCGGGGGCCGGTGCGCCGTCCGGGGCGGCGAAGGAATCGACCGTGAACCGCGGCCCCGCGGTCTTCGGTGCGATGCCGTCGCCTGCTGCGGCGGCACCCTTCTTCCGCCGCAGGCGTCGAGCCGGGCGCGCGACCGCCACGGTGGCGTCCTCGGGGGCGTCGGCCGCCGGAGGTGCGGACCGATCGACGACCACGGTCGCGTCGTCGATGGCCTCGCCCGCGGCGTCCTCGGGCCGGGCATCGTCCGGCTCATCGGCGACGGTGCCTTCGGGCGCGTCCACTGCGGCATCGTCGGTCCGGTCGGGAGCCGGAGCCGTCTTCGCGCGATCCACCACGATGGTCGCCTCGTCGACGGCGGACGAGGTGTCATCGGCCGCCGGGGGCACCGGGTCGACGGCCGCTTCGGCCCGCCGGCGATCCCGCCGCGTCAGGATGACGGTCTCCTCGACCTCATCGTCGCTCATCGCGCTCGCACCGGGACCGTCGTGCCGTCGAGCATCGAGTCGGTGAGCGCGGACACCGCGGCCCGTCCGCCCGCCGCGTCGTCGGGACGGGGCCGCGCGCCGCCGGAGATGACGTCGATCACGAGGACCGAGACGTTGTCGCGTCCGCCGCCCTGCAGCGCGCGGCGCACCAGAGCCGCCGCCGCTGTCTCGGGACGGCCGTTCATGGTCAGCGTCGCACGGATGGCTTCGTCGCTGACCTCGCCGGTGAGCCCGTCGGAGCACAGCAGGAGCCGCTCACCGTCGACGACGGGGAGGAGCCAGCTGTCCGCGGTGCTGTCCGGAGCGCCGACCGCCCGCGTGATGACGTTGCGGCGCGAGAACGAGGCGAGGTCTTCGGGGCGGAGCTCCCCGGCATCGACGAGCTCCTGCCCGAGGGAGTGGTCGATCGTGAGCTGCGCCAGCTCGGTGCCGTGGTGCCGGTAGACCCGGGAGTCCCCGACGTTGAAGACGAGCCAGTGCGGCGCGCCCTCGTGCTCCACGAGGGCCACACCCGTCACGGTGCTGCCTGCGCCGCGCTTGTGCGCGGCGGCGATCGCCTCGACCACGGCCGTGGCACGGCTCAGAGCGTCGCTGATGTCGCCGACGTCGACCGCTCGCCCCCGCAACGGCTCGAAGGCGGCGACGACGGCTGCACTGGCGCGGTCACCGGCGTCGTGACCGCCCATGCCGTCGGCGACCAGGAAGACCGGGCGTGCGTCGAGCACCGCATCCTCGTTGGCCGTCCGCGTGAGCCCGGTGTCGGTCAGCGCTGCGACCCGGAGGACGACGGATTCCACGGTCACGAATCGCGCTCCGCGACGACGTGCATGCCCACTTCGCCCAGGATGAACCGGCCGGTGCCGACCACGCTCTCCCCGGCGTCCAGGAGGGTCTCCGAGCCGTCGTCCGCGACTACCACGACGCCGTTGGTGGCGTGCAGGTCGGTCAGTCGCCACTCGTCCTCCTGCACCACCAGGCGGGCGTGAGTCTTCGACAGCGTGCGCGTGGTGTCCGGGATGGCCAGCCGCTGCTCGCCCGGCTCGCCTGTGGGGTTTCGGCCGATCACGACGCTCGCACCGGACAGCGAGAACCGGCGACCGTCGTCCAGCACAAGGACCCGCCGCACGCCGCGCTTGCGGGCGACCACCACCGTGGCGTCGAGGTCGTCGTCGGTCGGGCGCGGTGTCACCACGGTCTTGTCGACGTCGGGGACCA
The DNA here is from genome assembly GCF_025143875.1 of Microbacterium meiriae. Classification (NCBI taxonomy): domain Bacteria; kingdom Bacillati; phylum Actinomycetota; class Actinomycetes; order Micrococcales; family Microbacteriaceae; genus Microbacterium; species Microbacterium meiriae. The sequence continues at coordinate 32,006 of NZ_JAMBDU010000007.1, forward strand.
GACCGCCCGGGACCGCGAGCGCCTCTGTCGCGGGGGCAGGCGCCGGCGCGCTCTGCTCCGCCGCGGGTGCCGCAGCCGTCATCGACGGAACAGGGCGGATCGTGGGCATCTGCGGGGCCTCGGGCTGACCGCCGTCGCGGAACGAGGGCGGCACGGGTCGGACGACACGGTTCGCCTCCGGAGCCGGCGCGGGGGCAGCGGGCTCCTCGCTCGGCGGCGAGTCCACGGAGGGAGCAGGGGCCGGCGCGGGCTGCGGGGCGGCCGGCGGTACGTCGCCCATCGCGGCCATGATGCCGGTCGTCGGCTGCGCGGGAGCGGAGGGCGTCGGTTGTGCGGCCGGGGACGGTGGTGTCGGAGCCACCGCGGGCGGAAGCACGGGCGCCGCCGGCGGAACCGGGGCAGCAGGCGGAATCGAGGCAGTCGGCGGAACGGGCGCAGCCGGCGGAACGGGAGCAGCCGCGGGCGACGGCGCGGGCGGCGCCGGTGGTGCGAACGACGGAGACGGCGTCGAGGACGACGGAGCCGGCGGCGCGGCAGGCGGAGCGAACACCGGCGGCGCGAACGACCTCGGTGCCGCGGGCTCGCCCTGCGGCGCACCCGCGGTCGGCGGGGCACCCGGGGGTGGGGTCGGAGCGACCGCGGGCGGCGCGGCGTAGTCCGGGAAGATCAGCGACGGCGCCTCCGGCGATCCGTTCCCCGCCGGAGCGAGGGAGGGGATCGTGTACCCCGAAGCGTCGCGCGCGGGAGCCGCGGAAGGCGGAGCACTACGGCGCGGACCCGGCTGGAGCGCCGCGAGTCGGTCCCCCTCCGGATAGGGCGCCGGGCCCCACGCGAGGATGGTCGCCCACACGGGCGGCAGGAGGATGGCGAGGACCGTCATCCCCGCGCCCCGTCCGAACCGCCGGTTGATGCGATGCGTGGCGACGACCTTGAGGTAGATGCCGTAGAGCTGCACGAGCGGGATGAAGTAGAAGACCACCGACCAGGCGGGCACTCCCCCGCGGGCGAGGATCTCGGCCTCGTTGAGGACGGGCACCCATCCCTTCCACCCTTCCCCGTCGATGCGGGGGAACAGGCGCGAGAGCGCCAGGGCGTACCAGACGTAGACGGCCAGGCCGACGAGCAGGCCGAGTCCGACGATGATGGCGAGCATCGTGGCCGGACCGGAGTCCGCGGGCGCGGTCATGAGTCCCCCTTCTTCCGGTCATCCAGTGAACCGGTCCCTCCGAGCGTACCGAGCGTGGGTCGCGCGCCGAAGCCGGGGAGGCGCAGAGAGAGCGCCCTCGCGACGAAAGACGTCGGCCGCACACGTGTGCGCAGGCGCTGCCACCGCGTCCCCGCCTTCGCCAGTTCCGTCCGCTCCGCATCCACGATCGTCCACGCGGCCGTCGCGTCGTCGGGAGTCGGCGGGTGCTCGGCGAAGACGGCGCGGTCCACGAGAGCGGCCAGCCGCTGCGCGGCCGCACGACCGCTCGACTGTGCGCGCTGCGTCCGGGTGCCGTGCGCGACCATGGGGACGTCGTGGTCGGCGTACACGTCGGCGAGCTCCTCCCAGGCGCCGGCGAGCCGGACTTCGGGGTCCGGGGCCGTGCGGCGCGCGTGTGCACGTCGGCTCTTCGCGACGAGGAGCACGAGCAACGGCAGGGCCAGCAGGAGCAGGGCGAGCAGCCCCAGTCCGACGCCCTTGAGGATCGGCAGCAGGAAGGCGAGGACCTCCGAGCCCGGCTCCTCCAGCGGGGGCGCGTCGTTGTTCGCGTCGCTCTGCGCCTGCGGCGGGTCCAGTGCCTCGGACCGCGGCTGCTCCGGAACGGTCGGGTGCTCCGGCAGCTGCTCTCCCTCGGTGATGGCGCTCGGCAGCATCGCGTACTGCGGCGTCGCATCGACCGGGATCCACTCGTCGCCCGACGCACGCACCTCGACCCAGGCGCTCATGTTCGCGCCGGTGCAGACCTCGGTGCAGGCCGGGATCCCCGGGACCTCCTCCGCCGTCGCGAGTCGTGCGCCCAGCACCACACGGGATTCGAGACCCCAGTGCTGCGCGAGGAGCGCCGCGGCCACGGAGAACTGCTCGTCGTCACCGACCGCCGACACGAGCAGCTCGGGGTCGGCGTCGGGACCGGCCCGCCGCTCCTGCTCCGTCAGCTCGGTGAACAGCTCCTCGATGCGCGCGGCCGAGTGTCCGGCGTAGCTGGGCGCGAACGCGTATCCCTCAGACGCCTGGAGCGCCGCGATCCACCCCGCAGCGGAGGCGTCCTCGAGCAGCGCGTGGCTCAGGTAGCCCCGCGACCGGAGGCGATCGATCAGCTCGAGGTAGCCGGCGCCGGTGCGCGGCTGCTCCTGCATCTCCGCCCACTCGACGAGCGCGGGGTATCGATCGGCGTCGAGGGTCGACCGGCCGCCCTGGAGGGCCGTGATGTCGCCGGGCTTCTCCGGCGCATCGATCAGCACGGAGTAGCGGTCACCGGGCACGAGGCCCTCCCCGCCACCGGGCGCATCGGCGACGGTGATCGCGGTGTCGCCGTCGGCGTTCACATGGAAGCCGTCGGCGAGCGCATCGGCACGCTCCCCGGAGAATCCGGGCGCCTCCGCGAGTCCGGCGGGTGCCGGCACCCAGATCCCGCGGTAGGCGTCGCCGATCGTCACCTCCAGCGTCACCCGGCCGGAGCCCGGGAGGGCGGAGCGCGGCAGACGACTGAAGCGGTCGTCGGCGTCGATGTGGAAGTCCTCGCCGTCGTACGCGTCGAGGGTCACCAGGCGGAGGCGGTCCACGGCGCCGGGGTCGCCCTCCAGCTGCACCACGGGCGTGTCCAGCGTGTCGCCGGAGAACCAGGACCGGTAGGAGCTGAGCGGACTCGGCTGTTCCTGCACCACGACCATGGGTTCGATCTCGTCGCGGAGCACGGAGCGGTCGGACCAGCCGGCCGCGGCGGGGGCGATCGCGAAGCCCGCGGCCAGGGCGACCACGGCCAGCCCCGCCGAGAGGAGGTGGCGGCGCACGGTGAGCCAGGCGGGGGTCGCGCGACGGGAGATGTTCGCCGCCGCCACGCTGCGCAGCGCGGCGGCGCGCTGCAGGCGCGTGCGCCCGACGAGCCAGACCAGCGACACCACGAAGACCGCCACCCCGACCAGCCATTCGCGCGGCGCGGGGAGCTCGATTCCCGCCACCGTCACGGGAGAGGACGTCCCGCTCACACCGAAGGCGATGCCGAAGACGCTCATCGCCACCACCACCGGGACGGCCGCCGCCGCCCGCTTGCCCCCGCCCCAGACGAGCAGCGTGGCGACGAATGAGCCGAACAGCATCACCACGAGGAAGGGGATGAGGACTGCCTGGTACTCCCCCAGCGGCGGATTCAGCGTGAGCATCTGCTTCCAGCCCAGCACGACCCCGAGCACCGCATCCCGCACACCGCCGAGGAACGCGGGCACGGAGGTCAGGGCGGAGGGGATCGCGAGGGGCACCGCGACGAGCAGGTACACGCCGGCCGCGGCGACCGCGGCGAGCAGCGTTCCCCAGCGCAGGACGCGCGCGACGACGGCGACGGCGATGCCGAGGAGGCCGCCGATGATCCCGACGGCGAGGGCTCGGGACGACTCGTAGACGGGCCAGGCGGCCGCCGTGGCGAGGAGCACACCGGCCAGCACGTATCCCAGAGACCAGAGCAGGAGCGCCGACGGCACGAACCCCCGTCCGGATCGCGCGCGTCCGCGCTTCGGCCCGGCCGCGCTCACCGCAGCGCTCCGCGGGCGAGCATCTGGGGGAGGTCGCCCAGCGCACCGAGGGTCATCACCGCGAGCTCCCTGGCCGTCCGCATCGTCGGCTGCGCGCCGAGCTCACTGCGCACCGCGACGGCCTCCACGGCTGCCGGGAGCTTCACCGCCGCGTGACGCAGGCGCTCGATCGGCAAGAGGGACCCGGTGAGCAGGAACCCGATCGAGAGGTCGGGGTACGACTGCGCCGTGAGAGCGGTGACGGCCTCGAGCCTCATCACCCGCGCCGTCTGATCGATCGTGGAGGTCGCGTCGAGGAGACCCTTGGGGGTGACCGTGGGCAGCGTACGGATCGACAGCACCTCGGCGCGGCCGTGTTCCGGGATCTCGTTGCTCACCGAGAACAGCACGTCCCTGCCGTCCCGCACACCCTGCAGCGCCAGCGAGGCGGCCGCGCTGACGGTGTTCTCGAACTCGTCGTCGTCGGCGTACGACTCCGGGTCGAGATCCAGGATGACGGCGATGCGCGCGTGCCGGGACTCCTCGTACTGCCGCACCATGAGGGTGCCCGTCTTCGCCGTGGACTTCCAGTGGATGTGGCGCGGCGAGTCGCCGACGACGTACTCGCGCACCGCGTGGAAGGAGAGGTCCGCGTCCACCAGAGTGGTGCTCGGCGTGCCCTCGAGGTCGCGGATCAGTCCCGCGCTGGTGCTGGGGAGCCGCACGGTCACCGGGTGCACGTGGATGCGCTGCACGTCCGGCCACCGGAGCTCGCGGCGGAGGATGCCGATCGGGTCGCCGCGGGTGATGGTCATGGGGCCCACGTCGATGACGCCGCGGCGGTGCGCGGCGATGGTCAGCTCTTCCCGATGATGCGCCCCCGGCCGCAGCAGCGGGACGTGCGCCTCGACGAGGCCCTCGCCCACCGGCACGTCCACGACACCGGGGAGCGAGAGGCGCTCGCCGTTGTTGCGGACGTCCAGGGTCGCGCCGATCTCGGCGCCCGCGACGACGCGGTCGCGATCGAGCACGAGATCGATCCGGTAGTCATGGGCACCGAGGATGAACGGGACGCAGGCCACCAGCAGCACGAGCGCGATCGTGGCCACCGCCCAGGCCTCCACCCAGCCGAACAGCAGCCCGGCGAGCACACCGAGCACCACCGCGACGGCCACGAGCATGCCCGCCGTGGTCACCGTCTCGCGGACCCAGCCGACGGTGGCCCTGGTCGCGCGGCCCACGGAGCGGGCGACGCGACGCGCGCCGAAGACCGCGCCGCGCACGGGACCGCGGCGCGTGCGGTCGTAACGCGTGACGGTGGACGTCCGCGTCGACGTGCTCGTGCCCGCGGTCGTCCGCGTCAGGCGGGATTCGGTGCTGAAGGTCACGCAGTGCCGTTCTCGCGCGGGGGCTCGACGTCGAGGAGGATCTGCCCGACGACGGCCACGGCCGTCACCCCGTCGAACTCGGCCTCCGGCTCGAGGACCAGGCGGTGCGCGAGGGCGACGACGGCGAGTTCGCGCACGTCGTCGGGGGTGACGAACGTGCGTCCGTTCTTGGCCGCCCACGTCATCACCAGGCGGGACAGCGCGAGGGCGCCGCGCACACTGGCACCGAGACGGACCTCGGACGCCCGGCGCGTGGCATCGACGATGCGCATGATGTAGTCCGACACCAGCGGGTTCACGTACACGCCGCGCGACATCTCCGCCATCGTGAGGATCGTGTCGGTGTCCACGATGCCGTCGAGCACCGTCTTCGGGCGACCGGCGCCCTGCAGGATGCGCATGGTCGCCGCCTCGTCCGGGTATCCGATGGAGGTCTTGATCATGAAGCGGTCGAGCTGCGCCTCGGGGAGCCGGTAGGTGCCGCCCTGCTCGATGGGGTTCTGCGTCGCCATCACGAGGAACGGGGAGCCGACCGCACGGGTGACGCCGTCGACCGTGACCGTGCCCTCCTCCATGACCTCCAGCAGCGCGGACTGGGTCTTCGGACTCGCCCGGTTGATCTCGTCGGCGAGCACGATGTTCGCGAAGACGGGCCCCGCGTGGAACTCGAACGTGCCCTCCTTCTGGTCGTACACCGTGATGCCGGTCACATCACCCGGGAGGAGGTCGGGCGTGAACTGGATGCGGCTGCTCGTTCCGTTGACCGTCTGGGCGACGGCCCTGGCGAGCGCCGTCTTCCCGGTTCCGGGGTAGTCCTCCAGGAGGACGTGGCCTCCGCTGACGGCGGTCGCGAGCACGAGCTCGACCACGTGCCGCTTGCCGAGGATCGCCTGCTCGACATTGCCGGTCAGGATCGAGAACGTCTCGGCGAACCAGGAGGCCTGTTCGGGGGCGAGGGTGACGGGGGCGGCTGCGGTGGCTGGCATAGGGAAAGAGTATTCGTGTCGGGACGCTCGGCGATCAGGGGCACAGGCCCGTGACGCGATGCGTGATGGGGGTCAGGGTGGCGAAGGCGCCGGTCCACGTGAGCTTCACGTCGAAGGTGCCGGGGGTGTCGACCAGGGGCGTCACCTCGAGGATGTACGAGCCGCGTGCCGCGCCGGACACCGTCACGACATCACCCTCGACGACGGGCATGCAGGGCTGGAACACGGCGTTGACGACGGTCGGTGCGGTCGTCGCGGTGATGTTCACCTCTCCGGAGCAGGAGCCGGTCTGCGTGGCATGGCAGGCGCGTGCGCGGACCTGACCCGGGGACGAATCCGGGGTGAGCGCGAAGTCGCCGACCCACTGCCCGTAGAGGTAGTACTGCGGCACGAAGCCGTTCTCCACGTCGATGCGCGGCGCCGAGGCCAGGCCGTAGTCGTAGCGGTTCCCGTCGCGCCGCGGGTCCTTCGCGACCGTGTAGGTGGTGTCGCCACCGGGGCCGTCGACGAACGTGAACGTGAAGACGCTCGCGGGGGACGACTCCGCCACACCGTAGCCGTTCGACGCGCACGCCTTGACGTAGTACAGCTGGTACGGCCGCAACCCCTGCAGAGAGGGGGACTCGGAGCGCACCTCTCCGCCGGAGACCGACAGCGAGCCGTCCCCGTTCGCGGTGCAGCTGACGTTGCCCGACCGCCACGCCACGTAGGTGACCTGGACGCCCTTGGCGCTGCCGTTGGCCTGCGCGGCGATGCCGGAGACGTTCACCGCCGTGTTGGAGACCGCGGTCGCCTGTGTCGCCGCCGGGTCGAAGTACACGGAGCCGGCGACCGTCACGGACGTGCGGAAGCCACCACCCTCGTTCCCGCCGCCGGTCGGCGGCTGGAACTGGCTGATCGGAACGATCGTGAGGGTCTGCGCTCCCGGCGACAGCGCGATGTCGGCGGTGGTGGTCGCCCCCGTGCGGTTGATGACCTCGCCCGTCTCCTCGATCCGGAACGAGACGGCGTCGTCGGCGGCGTCGATCGAGACCCTGACCGCCCCGCGCCCGCGGTCCGAGACACCCGGTCGATACTCCGGCGTGGCCGTCGCGTTCGCGACGACCGGAGCCGCGTAGGCCCAGCTCGTGTGCGGCGAGGTGGACGCCGAGGTGCCGACGGCGTTGACCGCGGCCGCCGTGAAGGTGTGCGGGGCGCCGTTGGTCAGACCGCTGACCGTGCAGCGGTACACGGCACCGGCCGGACTGCAGGAGGCGTTGGCTGCGGCCCCGTCCTGAAGGATGGTCACGCCGGACACCCCGGGGTGGGCGCGCCGCGCCTCCCCGAGCGGCACCTCCAGCACGACGGTCGAGCGGGTGAAGCCCACGGTGGTCACGCTCGCCGGCGCCTGCGGGAAGCCCTGCAGGTCGAGCGTGAGGGTTCCCGTGCCGGTCCGCCCCTGGGCGTCGGCCACGACGAACGGGATCACGCACTGTCCTCCCGGAGCCTGGCCGCCGCGGGGCCAGCTCGCCGTGATCGTCTTGGTGCCGGTCGTCGAGATGGAGGCGACGTCGCAGCGCGCGCCTGCCCCGAGCGACATGAGCCGCAAGCCGGAGCCCGGCTTGCCGTCGAAGGGGTCGTACTCGCCGGCCACGTCGACGACGTCGATCGAGCAGTTGGCGCTGGTGACGACGCACTGCTTCGTGAAGGTGGCCCCCCGTGGAGCGTCGGGCGGGGCCGCGCCGACGACCAGGCGCACGGAGGCCGACGGCTGACCGTACTGCGGCACCGTCACGCTGACGTTCTCGGTGTTGCCGGGTCGTGCATCGGCGCGCGCCTCGATCGTCAGCTTCGCCCCGCTCTGCGTGACGACGAACGCCGACCCCGAGTACACGATCCGGTACTCGAGGGAGCCCGCGTTGCCCTCGCGTCCGCCTTCCCAGGCGGCCATGTTGGCGTAGAGGTCGACGCTCTCGGTGGCCCCTGGGGCGATCGTGTGCGAGATCGAGGAGAGCAGCAGCTGGGGCTCCGAGGGACGGATGCTGACCGGCACGTCGACGAAGGACCAGCGCTTCTGACCTTCCAGGCGCACCGGGATCAGGCAGGTGTCCGACCATGGCGCCTCGCGACCGGCGCGGTACTCCGCCTTGCGCGGACCGTCGGCCGCGCACGACGCTGCGGCCCGCTGAGCAGTGAAGGCGCCGGAGCCGATCTCCACGGCATCCGACGACGGCAGATCGAGGTAGTCCTGCACCGCGAACGACACGGACGCGTCCTCGTCGACGACGACCGGTGTCGCGCCGGGGACGAGCTGGACCTGCATATCGTCGAACGCCGGGATCCGCAGGAAGCCGTAGGCGGCCACGTCCCGTCCGCCCGCGGCGGTGCCGGTGAGCTGGAAGGGGACCAGCGCGCCCTCCTTCGGCGCCTCCCCGATGATCCGGTTGCCCCGCACCGTGTATCCGGACTGTTCACCCCACAGGCTCAGGCGCAGGGACGAGACGTCGCCGGACGGCCACCGCACCCGGTCCGTCACGACATCGACACCGCCGTCCGCGAGATCGTCACGGTCGCGCGCCGTGAGCACGGTGTCCGCGATGACCGGCTGATCGGCGACCGTGCCCTCGGTGACGGTCAACACGATGAGGCCCTGCGCCGTGCTCCCGGTCCGCGTCGATCTCACGGTGTAGAAGTACGAGTTCGTCCCCGCCGTCTCCCCGGCGCGCAGCACGACGCGGCCGTCCTTCAGGGAGGTGTCCGAATCGATCAGCGCATTCAGCCGGTCGTACAGCGGATTGCCCTTGACCGGGGGCGCGTTCGGCACGAGCGCGGTGATCTCGAGCTCGCTCTGCGCCGGGTCGAGGTCGTTCGAGCGCGGGTCCAGCACGACCGGTGTGCGGGATCCTGCCTCGACGCGGACGTAATCGCTGAACGTCACCGGAGCGGCGTCGTCGACATCCGCGTCGAGGACGCCGATGCGGACAGCGCCGCTGCCCTCCTCGCCCTGCGGATCGCGCACGGTGTAGCGGAACGACACCTGTCCGCCGTCCACTCCGCCGGCCGGCGCCCGGTACACGATCGCCTCGCCGTTCGCCGAGATGGTCGCCGTGCCGCCGCCCTTCTTCGGCTGATCGACGCCGGAGAGGACCACGCGGTCCCCGTCGCCGTCCATCCCGGTCGTGGGCACGGGGACGGTGACCGTCTGGCCGCTGAGGACGCGACCGGTGAGGGTGATCGGTGTGGGAGCGCGGTTGGTTCCGGGCGGGACGACCGTGACCGTCACGACGCCGTCGTCGGACAGCGACGGGTTCCGTTCGAGCGAGACCGAATACATCAGCCGGTAGGTGCCGGGCGTCTTCGGTGCCAGGTAACGCAGAGCGTTGCGGTCGGCGAACACGAGCTCGTCCGGCTCGCCGGATCCCGTCACCTCCGGGAGCACGAGGAGCGGCTCCCCGCGTGGCGCGACGTCGTTCGCGGCGACCTCGATGCGCGTGAGCGAACCGGCGCGCACCGTCACCGCGTCCGGGAAGACGATCGGGCGGGTGACGGTGGACGGCGGGGTGAGGAACACGCTCACCGTGCCCTGCACCGCCCCGCCTGCGCCATCCGCGACCGTGACGGTGGCCGTGCCGATCAGACCGGGCTCTCCGTCCTCGGTCGTGCCGTTCACCCGCAGGCTCTCGTTGCCGACCACGCGCACGTTGAGCTGCGGTGTGGAGCTCACGGCGTCGGACAGCAGCAGCACGCGTCCGCTGGTGTTCTGCACGGCGCGGAGCACATCGACGGTCGTGTCCTCACCCTCGCGCACGAACGCGGTCAGGGGTGCCATGGCGAGCGCCGCGGAGCCGTCGACCGCCGTGATGCGGATGACGGCGGACTGCTCGGCTTGGGTCGTGACGTCCTGCACGGTGTAGGTCACCACGTACTGGCCCGGCTTCGCCGCGGTCAGCTCCACGGTGCCCGCGGCCGCGTTCGGGGTGACCTCGAAGCCCTGAGCGGTCGCGGCGGTCTGGACGGCGTCCAGGAGGCGATACGACCCGGAGCCTCCGGACAGGTGATCAGAGATCCGGATGGACTGCCGCTCGCCGACGCGCGCGGTCACCGCGACAGCCGATGCCTGGAGCGCGGGACTGCCGCTGACCTGGACCTCGAGGGTCTTCTCCGCGGTCGCGCCGTGCACGTCCTGCACCACGACCGTGATCGGGATCACGGCGTCCGCGGCGTTCGGATCGGTGTGCCGGATCGCGACCCGGCCGTCGTCCGTCGGCGCCACCATCACCGGCGCCGAGGAGTCCGTCTCGTAGGCGTCGCTCAGGATGAACGCATCGCCCTCGGGGTCCACCCAGCCGGAGAGCGCCGAGACGATCGTGCTGCCGCCGGCCAGGATCTGCGGCGCGGGCCAGTCCTGCGTGCAGGCCTCGACGCCACACCAGACCGGGGCCGAGTTGACGCCGGGATCAACGACCGTCAGCGTCACGGTCGCCGGCGGCGAGACGGCCGCGCCGTCCGTCACGGCGTAGGTGAAGCTCGCCTGGCCGGAGCCCGCCTTCACATCGACGACCAGGGACTGCCCGTTCGCCACGAGCGCGAGGTCCCCGAACGCAGGGTCGCTGAGTCCTGCCGAGACCGACTCGGGGTCGATCGTCAGGACGTCCTTCTTGTTCGGATCGTGATCGTTCAGCAGGACGGGCAGGATGACCTGCTCCCCCGCGCGCACGCCGAACGCGTCGTCGACCGCGACCGGCGGCAGCTGCTCCGCCACGTCCTCGACGACGATGGTGCCCTCCTGCTGCTCCGTGTCGTCCTCGATCTTCCACTGCTCGAGCGGGATCAGCACGCCGTCCGGAGCGGTCCAGATGAGCCCCGTCCCGGTCTCGACGAGCACCGCGCGGTCGCCGTTCCCCTGGAAGACCGGCTCGATGGCGGCCGCGTCGAGCGTCTCGTCAGGGACCTGCAGCGGGGTGGTCTCCCCCGCGCTCCAGAGCGTCCCGCCGCCGCTGTCGAGCCAGGCCGCGTAGGTCTCCCCGCGGACGGAGACCGGTGCGGCGGGGACGCCGGACGCCTCCGCCACGCGATCGGACTCGCCGGACGAGAGGTCAACGGACACGAGGCCGTCGGAATCGGCGACGAGCACCGCATCGCCCTCGGCGGCCCCGCGCTGCAGGCGTGCGTCCTCGGCGACGTCCAGGGCGACGACCTCATCACGTCCGGAGAGCCACAGCTCCCCCGACCCCGGCTGCAGCATCGCCCAGCGCTCGCCGACGACCGCGATCGCCAGACCCTCACCCGCCTCGGGCGCATCGGCCACCGGAGACTCATCCCCGAGGAAGCGGTGCTCGTCGATGTCGAAACGGCGGACAGCTCCCTCGTCCGCGGAGTAGAGGACGAGCAGGCCGTCCGGGGAGAGCCCGATCGCGTCGGCGGTGTAGGTCGGCGGGTCCTCCCCCTCCTCGACCTCGACCTCCGCGAACGGGTCGACGAGGGCTGTCCCCGCCCCGGCGGCCAGGGTCGACACGGACACCTGCCCGGTGTCGGTCCGGTAGGCCACGTAGACCCCGGCGGAGAGCACGTCGCGCGTCCCGGCGGGCGTCGGCTGCGAGGCGAGCGGCGTGCCCTCCTCCGAGCTGTCGGCGAGCAGATCGGAGGGGCTGGCCGCATCGACGTCCCACCGCTGCCGGTTCCCCTGGGCGAAGAGCACCGTACTGGAGCCGCTCTGCCACACCGCCTCGGGGTCGTCGACGTCGCGGACCGTGTCGATCTCGGCGAGCTCGGTGTTGACGCGGGCGTACTGTCCGCTGTCGCGCATGACCCAGACGGCCGGCTCGAGGCGCGGCACCTCCTGGGACTGATACCCCTGCGCCGTCACCGCGAGTGCCACGACGACCGCGAGCGCGAGGATCCCCGAGATCAGCGCGATCAGCCTGCCCCGGGGTGGGGTCGTGGCATCGGCGCCGGTGCGGTTGCCTGCCGCCATCAGAGGATCCCCGTGAGGAACAGGGCCGCGGTGCCGATCCCCGCGATGGCGGCCGCGCCGATCACCGCGCCGACGATGCCGACGACCAGGGGCGACCGGGTCCGGCCGCGCGTGCTCGCCGGGACGTCGTCCCGCTCGCGGGGTGCCACCTGCGGACGGGCCGCACGCGCGGCCCTCCGGGAGTCGGGCGCGACCGTGGTGATGACGGGACCGCGGACGGTCGCGTCCGAGAAGTTCACCGGAGCAGCCGCCGCCCACTCCGCCGACGCCGCCTCGAAGGCCGTCGGCGAGATGCCGAGCTCGTACTGCGCCCAGCGCAGCTTCTCCGCGAACTCCGCCATGCTCGCCGGCCGCTTCGCCGGGTCGCGATGCATGGCGCTCGCGAAGAGGTCGTCGATGATCGGCGGGATGCCGGGGACGGGCACGGCCGTGTACCGCGCCTTGATGATGCGGTCCGTGAGCTGATCGCGCGAGTTCGAGCCGCGGTCGGCGCGTTCGAACGGGCTGCGGCCGGCGAGCAGCGTGTAGAGCGTCGCGCCGAGGCTCCAGACCTCGCTGGGGATGGACCCGGACACGCGCTCCTGGAGGACCTCGGGGGAGCTCCAGGGCACGGACATCGCGATGGTCTCGCCCTCACCCTCCTCGATGACGGCGGCTGCGATGCCGAAGTCGGCCAGCACGGGCGCGCCGAGTGAGTTGATGAGCACGTTCGACGGCTTGATGTCGCGGTGCAGCAGCCCGGCCCTGTGCACGGTCTCCAGCGCGCCGGCCATGCGCACGCCGATGTCGAGCACCTCGGCGAGCGGGAGCGGGGCCTTCTTGTACCGCGCGCTCATCGTGTCGGGGCAGTACTCCATCGCGAAGTACGGCCGCCCGTCCGCCGAGATGGACGCCTGGTAGATCGTGACGATCGACGGGTGGGCGCTCAGTCGCGCCGAGATGTCGGCTTCCACGTTGAAGGTCTGCAGCACCTCGGGGTTCACGGCATCCGCGAGCAGGACCTTGACGGCGACGACGCGGCGCGGCATGTCCTGTTCGTAGAGGAACACGTCGGCGAACCCGCCGGACCCGAGTGGACGCACGTAGCTGTACCCCGCCAGCGTCGGCGGTGTCGCGGCCATGCGCGTTGCCACTCCTGCTCCTCACGGTCTGATGGGAGACCGCGCGCCTGCAGCCACCCGGCGTCGTGCGCCGGGAGATCCCCCGATGTGCCGAGTATATCGGGCGAGGGACCGTGGCCCCGCGCTCTTTTCCGTCGAGACGTCAGGCCTTCCAGCACCCCTCGATGTGGTCGTCCACCATGCCCGCCGACTGCATGAGGGCGTACATCGTCGTCGGGCCGACGAAGCGGAACCCGCGCCGGCGCAGCTCCGTGCTCAGTGCGGTCGACTCCGGTGTGACGGCGGGGACCTCGGAGAACGACCGTGGCCGCGTTCCGGTCGCCGGCGGGGCGAACGACCACATCAGCGCATCGAGCTCGCCGTCGGCCATCGACTGCACGATCCGAGCGTTGCCGATCGTCGCGAGGATCTTGGCGCGGTTGCGGATGATGCCGGTGTCGGCCATCAGCCGTTCCACGTCGGCGTCGTCGAACGCCGCCACCGCCTCCGGCACGAAGCCCGCGAACACCTCCCGGAACCGCGGACGCTTGCGGAGGATCGTGATCCACGACAGTCCCGCCTGGAAACCCTCCAGCGCCATCTTCTCGAACAGCGCCCGGTCCCCGTGCAGCGGCGTTCCCCACTCCTCGTCGTGGTACCGGCGGTATTCTGCGTCGTCGCCGACCCACGCGCAGCGCGCACGGGAGTCCGGCCCCAGGAGGAGGGAGGTCATCCCCTCACCGTATCCGCCCCCACCGACGCCCTCCCGCCCCGTCCCGCATCCCGTCGTGCGAGTTCAATTCCGCCCCTCCCCCCGGCTCCCCCGGCCCGTTCCCCATCCCGCCACGACGCACTCCTCCAACGCGGGATCGAAAAGGGCCCTTCGATGCAGATCCGCGGCACCTATCCCATCCCGCACCCGCAGCTCCGACGCGAGATCGAAACAGACCCTCCAACACGGAACTCCGGCACCTTTCCCATCCCGCCATGCCGCGCACCTCCGACGCGAGATCAAAACAGACCCTCCGACACGGAACTCCGGCACCTTTCCCCTCCCACACCGACCGCGGAGGCAGCGGACCGAGGTCCTCCGAGAGGGATCAGGAAGACGCCTCCGCCGCGCCGGACGGAACGGGCCGGACGGAAAGACAGGACCGCTCCAGGGCGGCTCGGACAGGAGCGGGCTCAAAGAGGTGCCTCGCGAGCGCACCAGAGGTGCGCTTTTGATCTCGCACCGGACGGGAGCGGGACCAAGACCGGAGCGAGAGCGAGAGCGGGACGGAAATCACGCCTCGCGAGGGTAACGGGGGTGCGCTTTCGATCCGGCACCGGGTGAGGCGGGGACGGACCCGGGACCGGGCGGGGTCAGTCGGCGAAGGTGGCGGCGTCGATGACGAAGCGGTAGCGGACGTCGGACGCGAGGACCCGCTCGTACGCCTCATTGATCGCCGACGCGGGAATGACCTCGATCTGCGCGGTGATGCCGTGCTCCGCGCAGAAGTCGAGCATCTCCTGGGTCTCCCTGATGCCACCGATGTTCGAGCCGGCGATGGAGCGTCGTCCGGCGATCAGCGACCCCGCGTTCAGGGCGAGGGCCTCCGCCGGAGCACCCACGCACACGATGGTGCCGTCCACGTCGAGCAGCCCGAGGTAGGAGCGGAGGTCGATGACGGCGCTCACGGTGTTGAGGATCACGTCGAAGGAGCCGCGCAGGTCACGGAAGGTCTCCCGGTCGCTCGTCGCGAAGTAGCGGTCGGCGCCGAGGCGGAGGCCGTCGTCCTGCTTCGAGAGCGTCTGCGACAGCACGGTCACCTCCGCGCCGAGGGCGTGTGCGATCTGAACCCCCATGTGACCGAGGCCGCCGAGTCCGACCACCGCGACGCGCGTGCCGGGGCCGACCTTCCAATGCCGCAGCGGCGAGTACGTGGTGATGCCCGCGCACAGCAGCGGAGCCGCCGCGTCCAGGGGCAGGGCGTCCGGGATGCGCAGCACGAAGTCCTCGGTGACGACGACCTGCTGCGAGTAGCCGCCCTGGGTGATCGTCCCGTCGCGGTCGACCGCCCCGTAGGTGCCGACGGCGCCCTGCGTGCAGAACTGCTCGTCGCCGCGGAGGCAGTACACGCACTCCCGGCACGAGTTCACGAGGCAGCCGACGCCGACGCGGTCGCCGAGGGCGTGCTTCGTGACCTCGGCGCCCACCGCGGCGACCGTTCCGGTGATCTCGTGTCCCGGGGCGAGCGGGTACTGCTGCGGACCCCAGTCGCCGCGCACGGTGTGGATGTCGGAGTGGCAGATGCCGGCGAAGGCGATGTCGATGAGGATGTCGTGCGGGCCGAGCTCTCGACGCTCGATGACGGTCTTCTCGAGCGGGGCGGCTTCGGCGGGGGCGGCGTAGGCGGTGACGGTCGACATGATGCTCCTCGGGTCGGTACTCGCCGAGACTATCCGCCTCCGTCGATGAATCCGCTGTCCGGACGGCCCGGGCCGTGTGGGGACGGCCCGGGCCGATCGCTCAGCGCTTCTGCCGCTTGAGCGTCTTCTCCAGGACGGGCGCCTGACCGGTGGCCTCGAGGTCGGCGTAGTACGCACGGGCCTCGTCCTGCCGCTGCTTCTCCGCACCGCTCGCGATGGGAGCCCGCACGTGCTCGGGCTCGTAGCCGAAGGCATCCACGAGGTCGAGCGCGTACGGACGCAGCCGCGCGCACAGCCGATCGATGTAGCTCGACACCGCCGCCGCCCGCTGGGTGGAGAGCCGCCCGTGGATGAGGTGCCAGGCGAGGTGCTTCTCGATGAGCTGCAGACCGAAGAGGTCACGCAGCCAGGTCATGACCTTCTTCGTCTCGGCGTCGTCCATCGCGTGGACGGCGTCGGTGAAGGCCTCCCACTGCAGCAGCTCGCCGTGCGCCCTGGCCGCCTCGATGAGCTCGGCCTGGTTCTCGTTGAACAGCCGTGCCCCGAGCACCTTGTCCTTGCCGGCGGCACGCAGCCGGGTCGCGATGTCGGCGACCATCTGCTGTACGCGGCCCGCGAGGAGGTCGTGCTGCTGCTCCTCGCGCAGTCCGCGCTCCACCGACCGGGCGACCTGGCCGAAGTCGGTCACCGCCTGACCGAGCTGACGGAGGCCGGCGCCGTGGAACACCTTGCCGGCGGTCATCCCCACGGCGTAGCGCGCGAGCGCCGCGGCGTCCTTGCCCTGGAACTGCTTCGCGTAGTCGGTCAGCAGCCGCTTGCCCACGAGCTGGAGCAGGACGTTGTTGTCGCCTTCGAACGTGACGTAGATGTCGAGGTCGGCACGGAGCCCGACGAGCCGGTTCTCGAACATGAAGCCGGCGCCGCCGCACGCCTCACGGGCTTCCTGCAGCGTGTCGAGCGCATGCCAGGTCGACAGCGGCTTGAGTGCCGCCGCGAGCGTCTCCAGGTCCTCCCGGTCGTCCGGGGTGTCGGTGCGGCCGGAGAAGACGCCGTCGAACTTCTGCAGGAACTCGTCGTGCGCGAAGATCTGCGCGTACGTGGTGGCCAGGCGCGGGAGCAGACGGCGCTGGTGCTTGCCGTAGTCCATCAGCACGACCTCCTGCCCGTCCGCACCATCGAACTGGCGACGCTGCGTGGCATAGGTCATCGCGATGTGCAGACCGAGCGCGGAGGCCCAGGAAGCGGCGCCGTCGAGCGAGACGCGTCCCTGCACGAGGGTGCCGAGCATCGTGAAGAAGCGGCGGCCGGGGCTGTCGATCGCGCTCGAGTAGGTGCCGTCCGCGGCGACGTCGCCGTAGCGGTTCAGCAGGTTCGTGCGCGGGATGCGCACCTGGTCGAAGGAGAGCCGGCCGTTGTCGATGCCGTTCAGTCCGCCCTTGAGACCGTCGTCCTCGCGACCGATGCCCGGCAGATCCACGCCGTCCTCGCCGCGCAGGGGCACGTAGAAGCAGTGCACGCCGTGGTTGACGCCGTTGGTGATGAGCTGCGCGAACACCGTCGCCGCGATGCCGTGCAGCGCCGCGTTGCCGAGGTACTCCTTCACAGCTCCCCGGAACGGCGTGTGGATGACGAACTCCTCCGTCTCCGGGTCGTAGGTGGCGGTGGTGCCGACCGCGGCGACGTCGGAGCCGTGACCGATCTCGGTCATCGCGAACGCGCCGGGGATCGACAGATCCATGACACCGGGGAGCCACTTGTCGTGGTGCTCCTTCGTGCCGAGCTGCAGGATCGCGGAGCCGAAGAGGCCCCACTGCACGCCCGACTTGATCTGTAGGCTCGGGTCGGCGGCGACGAGCTCCTCGAATCCGGCGATGTTGCCGCCGTTGTTCTCCTCGCCGCCGAAGCGCTTCGGGAACGCCCGGTGCACGGCCTTGTTGTCGACGAGGAGGTGGAGCTGGCTGAGCACGCGCTCGCGGTGGTCGTCCTTGCCGAGCTCATCCTTCCGCCAGAACGCCGAGTCCTTGATCATCTCGCGGGCCTGGCGGCGCACGTCGCCCCAGGTGCCCATCAGGGCGTCGTTCAGGCGGGCGACATCGATCCGCGGGGCGGTCGCGCTCTCGCGCGGGTCAGGTGTCGTCGAAGGGCGGACGGCGGCGTCGACCATGAGCGTTCCTCTCGGAGAGACGAAGGTGGATGCCTCTCATGGTAGGTGTGCGACAAAACGACATGAAGTCCCCTGTCCGCATCCTCCAACCACCGGCCGCCCCGTCCGCGCCTGTCGTTGTCGGCTCGCGACAGGTTCGGCCCGTCGACCCACCCCCTTCCATGCGCCCCGGCCCCCTGCGGGCGTCCGCGAAGGGGGGGCTCGAACGGAAGGGGGTGGGTCGACGTCAGGAGGCGGCGATGACGGCGAGCACGCCGTCGCCGTAGGCCTCGCGCTTCTTCGCACCGATGCCGGTGATGCCGTCGAGGTCGGCGTGCGACGTGGGACGATGCTCCGCGAGAGCACGGAGCGTGGCATCACCGAAGACGATGTACGCCGGGACGCCCTGTTCCCTGGCGGTCTCGGCCCGCCAGGCCCGCAGCGCCTCGAACAGCTCCCGGTCTCCGGCGTCGAGGGCGTCGGCGGCACTCGCCTTCCGGGCGCGGGACGGCGAGGACGGGCGTCCGATCGTGTCTTTCCGGAGGGGCACCGCAGTCTCGCCGCGCAGCACCCCGGCCGCCGCCTCCCCCGGCGCGAGCGTGCCGTAGTCGCCCTGCGCGACGAGGATGCCCCGGGCGAGGAGCTGGCGCACCACGCTCCGCCAGTCCTGGTCGGAGAGGTCGGCGCCGATGCCGTAGGTCGCGAGGGCGTCGTGCCGCTGCTGGCGGATGCGCTCGGTCGAGGCACCGCGGAGGATGTCGATGAGGTGGCCCGCGCCGAAGGCCTGATTCCGCTCGCGCTTGAGGCGCACGATCGTGGACAGCAGCTTCTGCGCGGGGACGAGCCCGTCGAAGGTCGCCGTGTCGTCGAGGCACGTGTCGCAGTTGCCGCAGGGCTGCGAGTCCTGACCGAAGTACCCGAGGAGGTTCTGCCGGCGGCACTCCACCGTCTCGCACAGGGCCAGCATCGCGTCGAGGTGCTGCCCCATGCGCATCTTGAACGTGCGGTCTCCGGGACTCTGATCGATCAGACGGCGCTGCTGAACGACGTCGCCGAGCCCGTACGCCATCCACGCCACGGACGGCTCGCCGTCGCGGCCGGCGCGGCCGGTCTCCTGGTAGTACCCCTCGACCGATTTCGGCAGATCGATGTGGGCGACGAAGCGCACGTCGGGCTTGTCGATGCCCATGCCGAACGCGATCGTCGCCACCATCACCACGCCGTCCTCGCGGAGGAAGCGCGACTGGTTCGCCGCCCGCACCTCGGCGGGCAGGCCCGCGTGGTACGGCAACGCGTCGAGACCCTGCGCGGCGAGATAGGTCGCCGTCTGCTCGACGGACTTCCGGCTGAGCGCGTAGACGATGCCCGCCGCGCCCTCCGGCTGCGACCGGATGAACTGCACGAGCTGCTTGCGCGGGTCGACCTTCGGGACGATCCGGTACTGGATGTTGGGGCGGTCGAAGCTCGCAACGAAGTGCTTCGCCGCGTCGAGGTGCAGACGCTCGGTGAGCTCCTTGTGCGTGGCCCGCGTCGCGGTCGCGGTCAGGGCCATGCGCGGGACGCCGGGGAACCGCTCGCCCAGGTCGCCGAGCGCGAGGTAGTCGGGCCGGAAGTCGTGACCCCACTGCGACACGCAGTGGGCCTCGTCGATGGCGATGACACTGAGCGTGCCGCGCTGCAAGAGGGAGGTCGTCTGCGCGCCCGACAGCCGCTCCGGGGCGACGTAGAGGAGGTCGAGCTCTCCGGCGACGTAGGCGCGCTCGACCTCGCGGCGCTCCTCGATCGACTGGGTGGAGTTGAGGTACGCGGCCTTCACGCCGTTGGCGCGCAGCGCGTCGACCTGGTCGTGCATGAGCGCGATGAGCGGGCTGATGACCAGTCCGGTGCCCTCGCGGACGAGTGCCGGCACCTGGTACGTGATGCTCTTGCCGCCGCCGGTGGGCATCAGGACGACGGCGTCGCCGCCGCCGATGACCTGCTCGACGATGGCCGCCTGGTCGCCGCGGAAGTCGTCGTAGCCGAACACGGTGTGCAGTGCCTCGCGGGCCGTCGCATACCGGCTGGGCGTGGCACGGCGGACGGCCGGCGCGGTGGTCACCGCGGTCGTCGGGCCCGGACCCCAGTCGAGGGGCGGCTCGAAGCCCGCGCCCTGCGGCTCCCAGTCCATCGGCTCCGGCGGCTCGGTCGGCTCCCACCCGTCGTCCCAGGGCTGGTCGGATGCCGCGTCCGGCTCGGGGATCCATCCGTCGTACGGATCACGGGGAGTCTGCGGCATCCCTCCAGCGTAATCACCCCGACGGACAGCGGCACGGCGACGTCCACAGGCCCGCACCCCCGATCCCGGGCGTAGGTTGGTTCCAGACGCCGGAAGGAGCATCCGATGACCGACATCACCGTGACCCGCAACGACGAGGCCTCCCGCTACGAGATCCGTTCCGATGACGTGCTGGCCGGGTTCGCCGAGTTCGACACCCGCCCCGGCGCGATCCGGTTCCTGCACACCGAGATCGACCCGGCGTTCCAGGGCCAGGGCCTCGCGGGGAAGCTCGCCGCGGCGGCGCTGACCGACGTGGCGTCGACGGGCGACGCGATCGTGCCGCTCTGCCCGTACATCGCGAAGTACCTCCAGACGCACGAGGTGCCCGGCGCCGAGATCCGCTGGCCGCAGCGCCCGGGCTCGACGGCGGACGCCCCGGTGCAGGAGGAGCCGACCGGCGCGGACGAGGACCCCACGGGCAGGGCGGAATGATCGGGCAGCGCCGGATCGTCCTCGAGCCGCGGGCGGTCCCGCTCGGCGGCGTGCGCGACATGGAGGTGCTCCGGGTGCTGCCGCATCGCAACCTCCCCACCATCGGCGCGTGGTGCTTCCTCGACCGGTTCGGCCCGGCCGAGACCCGGATGCGTGTCGAGCCGCACCCGCACATCGGTCTGCAGACGGTGACCTGGCCGCTCGTCGGGGAGATCCGGCACCGCGATTCGCTGGGCAGCGACGCCGACCTCCGGCGCGGACAGCTCAACCTCATGACCGCCGGCAACGGCATCTCGCACTCGGAGTACTCCATCGGCGACGACCCCGTCCCGCTCGACGCGCTGCAGTTCTGGGTCGTGCTCCCGGAGTCCGCGCGCCACGGCGACGGCGGCTTCGAGCGGCACACCGATCTGCCGACGACGACGCTGCCGTCCGCGACCGGATCGGACGCCACGGTCACGGTCGTGCTCGGCGAGTTCGCGGGCGTGCGCTCGCCGGCGACCGTGCACACACCGATCGTCGGGGCGGAGATCGTCGTTCCGGCCGGAACCGCCGTGCGCCTGCCGCTGCGGCCGGAGTGGGAACACGCGCTGCTCCTCGTCGAGGGTGACGCCGCCGTCCCCGAGCACACGATGACCCGCAACGACATGCTCTATCTCGGTGATTCCCGCGACGGCGTCGAGGTGACCAGCAGTGAGGGCGGCTTGCTGTTCCTCCTCGGGGGTGAGCCGTTCGAGGACGAGATCGTCATGTGGTGGAACTTCGCCGGGCGCTCCCACGACGAGATCGTCGCCGCCCGCGAGGACTGGGAGGCCGCGTCCCCCCGGTTCGGCGTCGTCGAGGGGCACGACCAGCGCATCCCCGCGCCGCCGCTCCCTCCGGTGCGCCTGATGCCGCGCAGCCGCACCCTCTGACCCCCTCCCGCACAGCCCCTCCCGCTGATTCAGGCACTCGCGCGGGCTCAGGCTCGATTGGCTTTCACCTGCCTGAACCCGCGTGATCGCCTGTTCCGGGACGCAGAAGGAGACTCAGGCGCGGTCGGGGGTGTGCACGCGCGCGAGGAAGCGGTCCGTGCGGGGTGAGGGTCCGCGGGGGTCGAGCAGCGACACGGCGACCGTGACCCCGGTCGCCAGCGGGATCGTCCAGGCGGCGGGCTGCGCGAGGTAGGGCGCCGCGACGCCGACCCCGTCCACGGCGGCGTGCACGAGCAGGGCGAGGCCGGTCGCGAGACCGCCGCACACCATGCCCGTGACCGCCCCACGCGCGGTGAGGCCGCGCCACCACACCCCCAGCAGCACCACGGGTGAGAGCGTCGACGCCGCCACGACGAACACCACCCCCACGCTCGACACGAGCCCCGCGGGGACCGTGAGCAGCGCGACCCCCAGCGGCACGAGCGCGCACACCACCGCGGACAGCCGGAAGGAGCGCACGGAGCCGGAGAAGACGTCCTGGCTGATGACCCCCGCGAGCGAGACCACGAGTCCGGCCGAGGTCGCCAGGAACGCGGCGAAGGCCCCGGCGACGATGAGCGCCGTCAGCAGCTCGCCGGCCGGCCCGGGGAACACCCGCGACGGGAGCTGCAGCACCACGGTGTCGGCGATCCCGGGCCGCGCGAGGTCGGGGGCCGCGATCCGCGCCAGGAGCCCCATCGCGCTCGACACGGCGTAGAACGCGCTCACCATGGCGATGACGATCACGGTCGTCCGCCGCGCGGAGGCCCCCGTCGGGCTCGTGTAGAACCGCACCAGGACGTGCGGCAGACCCATCGTGCCGAGGAGCAGGGCGAGCAGCAGCGACGCGGTCTCGTAGGCGTCGAAGCCCGACGGCCCGGCCTCCGCGGGGAAGACGAGCGCGGGATCGAAATCGTGCGGGCCGCCGCTCAGCGCGAACGCGATGCACACCACCGGCACGAGGAGCGCCGTGAGCTTGAGCCAGTACTGGAATGCCTGCACGAAGGTGATCGCGCGCATCCCGCCCGCGGCGACCGCCGCCGCCACGAGCACCGCGATCGTCACGGCTCCGACCCACTCCGGCAACCCGGCGACCACGACGAGCGTGATGCCCGCGCCGTGCAGCTGCGGCACGATGTAGAGCCAGCCGATGATGAGCACCGCGAGGCTGGTGACCCGGCGCGCGGTCGTCGAGTCGAGCCGGGCCTCGACGAAGTCCGGGATCGTGTACGCCCCGCTGCGGCGCAGGGGCGCGGCGACGAAGACGAGCACGAGCAGATACCCCGCGGCGTATCCGATGGGGAACCAGAACCCGCGGGCGCCGTCCAGCAGCACCAGCCCGGAGAGGCCGAGGAAGGTGCCAGCGGAGAGGTACTCGCCGCTGATGGCCGAGGCGTTCCAGACCGGGCGCACCGTGCGCGACGCCACGAAGAAGTCGCTCGTCGTGCGAGACACCCGCAGCCCGTAGACGCCGATGAGGAGGGTGGCGATGACGACCAGGGCGACGCCGACGAGGTCGAGCACGGCGTTCATTCGCGGTCCCGCAGAGCGCGGTACCGCCGCTCGTTGCGGACCGCCGTGCGCACGTACAGCACCGCGAAGACGAGGATCACGGGGTAGAACGCGAAGGCCTGGAGAAGCCATGACAGCGGCAGCCCGCCGAGGACGACGGCGTCGATCTCGGGGATGAGCGCGATCCCGAGCGCCAGAGCGACGACGACAACCACGAAGCCGGCGACGGTGCCGAGGGCGAGCCGGAGCTGGCTGCGCATCAGGGCGCGCGCGTAGACGGCATCGGCCTCCGCGACCGGTGATCCGGGCAGCGCGATCCCCCGCGTGGCGGCGGAGGGACGGCGGGGCGGGGTGTCCGCCGTGACCCGCACCCGCTTCGGCGCCTCGGTCATGCCGTCCCCTCGCCCCGCACGAGGGCCTCCCGCACCGCGGGGACGAGCCTCCTGCTCACCGGCAACACGGCCGCGCCGACAACGACCGTGGGCTCCCCGCCCGACAGCCGCGCCTCGGTCACCGCGGCGATCCGGACGAGCGTGGAACGGTGGATGCGGAGGAACCCCACGGGCGCCCATCGGGTCTCGAGCTCGGAGAGGGGGACGCGCACGAGGTGGCCGGGGCCGTCGTCCTCGGTGTGCAGTCGCGCGTAGTCGCCCTGCGCCTGCACCCAGCGCACGTCGCTGCGGCGGACGAACCGCACCGCGGCGCCCACCGTCACCGGCAGCACCTCGTCCTCGCTACGCGGGGTGGCCTCCTGCGCGACCACCCTGTCCACGGCGCTCCGCAGCCGTTCCCGCCGGACCGGCTTGAGGAGGTAGTCCGCGGCGCGCAGCTCGAACGCCTCGACCGCGCGGGCCTCGTCCGCGGTGACGAACACGACGGCGGGCGGTTCCGCGAGACCGAGGAGCGCGCGGGCGAGTTCGGTGCCGAGCAGGCCGGGCATGTGGATGTCGAGGAAGGCGATCCGCACCGCACGCGCGGAGAGCTGACGCAGCGCGTCGGCGCCGTTTGCCGCGGTGAGGATCTCGCCGATGCGCGGGTCGGCACGCAGCAGGTGCACGAGCTCGTCGAGGGCCGGCTGCTCGTCGTCGGCGACGAGGACGTCGATCATGCCGCTCCTCAGTCGTCGTCCGGGTCGTGCAGGGGCTGCGATTTCGGGACTCGCATGCGCACCAGGGTACCCGCGCCGGCGTTGGTCTCGACGACCAGTCCGCCCCCGCTTCCATAGACCTGACGGAGCCGGGTGTCGACGTTCCGCAGACCCACGTGACCGCCCTCCTCCCGCGCGGTCAGCAGCGCGCGCAGGCCGTCAGGGTCCATGCCCACGCCGTCGTCCTCGACGAGGATCTCGGTGTGCGTGCCGTCGTCGCGGGAGGTGATGCGGATCTCGCCGCCGCCCTCCCCCGGCTCCAGGCCATGCCGCACGGCGTTCTCGACGAGCGGCTGCACCGAGAGGAACGGGATGACCGTCGCGAGCGTCTCCGGCGCGATCTGCAGCGTCACCCGCAGGCGGTCGCCGAATCGCGCGCGCTCCAGTTCGAGGTACGAGTGGATGCTGCCCAGCTCCTCCGCGAGCGTGGTGAACTCCCCCTGGCGACGGAAGGAGTATCGGGTGAAATCGGCGAACTCGAGCACGAGGTCGCGGGCCCGGTCGGGGTCGGTCGTGATGAACGACGCGATCGCGGTGAGGGCGTTGTAGATGAAATGCGGGGAGATCTGCGCGCGCAGAGCCCGGAGCTCGGCCTCCGCGAGCTGGGTGCGCGAGGCCTCTAGTCCCCCGAGCGCGACCTGCGCCGCGCACCAGTCGGCGACCTCCTCCGCCGCCCGCACGAGCGCAGCGCGCACCGGGGATGCGAAGGCGACGACCACCCCGACCGGCACCCCGTCGACGAGGATGGGCGCGCCGACCGCCTCCAGGTCGTCCGTCCGCGACGGGGCGGGGAACACCTGCCGTCGCCCGGACGCGCGCACCTGGGCGGCGATGCGCACGGCGGCGGATTCGAGCCCGTCCGCGGCGCCGTCGAGCGTGACCGTGTCGTCGTCGCCGACGATGGCGACCGCAGCGCTGCCCAGCAGGGCCCGCAGGTGCCGGGCGGCCTTGACCGCATCCGGCCCGGTCAGTCCGCCGCGGAGGTGCGGGGCGGCGAGGCTCGCCTGATGCAGCGCACGCAGCGCCCCCTGCTCCGCCTCGCTGCCGAGGTCGGCGGACCCGCGGGCGAACCGGCGGGCGAGCAGCAGCAGCGCCGTGAGGGCGATGCCGCCGAGCGCGCCGAGGACCGCGGCGAGGACGACGTCGTTCATGCGCTCAGCCTAGGGACGCGCGCGCGGAATCAGCGACCCGCGCTTCGACAGGCTCAGCGACCCACCTTGGGTCCCTGAGCCTGTCGAAGGGCCCTGAGCCTGTCGAAGGGTCAGCAGCAGCGGGCACCGGGATTGCGGTCCTGGTCGTCCATGCGCTGACGCCAGAACTGCCGCTCCGTCAGCGGCTCCTCGCCCGGATGATGCCGACGGTGATGGGCGACGTACGTGGCGTACGCGGTGTCGCCCATCAGCGTCGTCATGTACCAGCGGATGCCGCGGCCGACCCGGCCGAGGGCGCTCCACAGCGCCCGCAGCGGGGGGGTCGCGGCATCCGTCCGATCCATCGCGTGAGTCATCTCAGTGCCGTGCCGCCGCGCGCTCTTCGGCGAGGATCGGCTCCCACTGCTTCTCCAGCTCGCGCTCCTCCGCGTCGGGGAGGAACCCGGCCGGGGCGAAGCGGCGCGACGGCACGGGCGGGTCCTCGGTGTTCTCGCCGCCGCCGTTGCGGATCGCCTTCGCAGTCGCGATGACGGCCATGACGATGACGATGATCGCGAGCACCACGAAGATGATCGACAGCGTGCCCTGCACCGCGGTGTTGCGGATGACGGCCTGCAGCACCTCCGGTGCGCCGAGCGTGGTGTCACCGGAGTTCAGCGCCTCCAGGTAGCGGAAGTGGTTCGCCCAGTACCCGATCGCCGGCACCGGCGAGAAGATCTTGTAGAGCGAGGCCGTGATGGTGACGACCGCGGTGAAAGCGAGCGGCAGCGCGATGATCCACAGCCACCGGAAGTAGCTGCGTCCGCGCTTGGCGACGATGGCCAGCACCACGGCGAGCGCGATCGCCGCGAGCAGCTGGTTCGCGATGCCGAACAGCGGGAAGAAGGTGTTGATGCCGCCGAGCGGGTCGGTGACGCCGAGGATGAGGATCGCTCCCCAGCCGGCGACCATGATCGCGGTGCAGATCCACACCCCGGGACGCCAGGAGACGTCGCGGAACTTCGGGAACCAGGCGCCGATCGAGTCCTGCAGCATGAAGCGCGCGACTCGGGTTCCGGCGTCCACCGCTGTGAGGATGAACAGCGCCTCGAACATGATCGCGAAGTGGTACCAGAACGCCATGAGCGCCTGCCCGCCGAGGGCCTGCTGCATGATGTGGGCGAGGCCGAGCGCGAGCGTCGGAGCGCCACCGGTGCGCGAGACGATCGATTCCTCGCCGACCGCCGCAGCCGTGCCCGTGAGCATGTCGGGAGTGAGGTTCACCCCGGTCAACCCGAGCGAGTTCACGAAGGCGACCGCTCCCTCGACCGTGCCGCCGGTCGCCGCGGCGGGAGCATTCATCGCGAAGTAGATGCCCTGGTCGATCGAGATCGCGGCGACGAGGGCCATGATCGCGACGAACGACTCCATGAGCATGCCGCCGTAGCCGATGAACCGGGTCTGCCGCTCCTTCTCCACGAGCTTCGGTGTGGTGCCCGACGCGATCAGCGCGTGGAATCCGGACAACGCGCCGCACGCGATCGTCACGAACAGGAACGGGAAGAGCGGACCCGCGAACACCGGTCCCATGCCGTTCTCGCCGAAGATGCTGACCGCGGGGACCGAGATCTCCGGCCGCACGAGGATGATCGCGCCGGCGAGCATGACGATGACGCCGATCTTCATGAACGTGGAGAGGTAGTCGCGGGGCGCGAGCAGCAGCCAGACCGGCAGCACCGCGGCGATGAACCCGTAGATGATGATGCCCCACGCGATCGTGGTGCGGTCGAGGTGGAAGATCGCCTGGCCCCACTCGGTGCCGGCGACCCAGCCGCCGCCGATGATCGCGGCCATCAGCAGCACGAAGCCGATGATCGAGACCTCGGTCACCTTGCCGGGACGCAGGTAGCGCAGGTACACGCCCATGAAGAGGGCGATCGGGATGGTCATCGCGACGGAGAAGACGCCCCACGGGCTCTCGCCGAGCGCGTTGACGACGACGAGCGCGAGGATCGCCACGATGATGAGCATGATGAGCAGCGAGGCGATGATCGCCGCAGTGCCGCCGATCTTGCCGAGCTCCTGCCGCGCCATCTGGCCGATGGTCCGGCCGCCGCGACGCATCGAGAAGAAGAGCACCGTGTAGTCCTGCACGGCTCCCGCGAGCACGACGCCCACGATGATCCAGATGGTGCCGGGGAGGTAGCCCATCTGCGCCGCGAGCACGGGGCCGACGAGCGGGCCGGCGCCGGCGATGGCGGCGAAGTGGTGGCCGTAGAGCACCCGGCGGTCGGTGGGGACGTAGTCCTTGCCGTCCTGCTTCACCTCGGCGGGCGTGGCCCGGCGGTCGTCGGGGCGGGTGATGTACCGCTCGATGACCTTCGAGTAGAAGCGGTAGCCGATCAGGTAGGTGCAGACGGCGGCGAACACGAACCAGATCGCGTTCACGGTCTCGCCGCGCACGATGGCGAGCATCACCCAGGCGACGCCGCCGAGGAGGGCGATGGCCGTCCACAGCAGGATCTTCGGCAGGGTCCAGCGGCGACTCTTGGCCTCGTGCTCCGCGGAGAGGGCGACGGGTGGGAGGTTCGGGTCGGTCTCGATGACGGGGTCGTCGTCGACGAGCCCGGCGCCGTCGCGGCGGCGCGACGAAGGTGCGGTCATGGGGTTCTCCTCTGGGGGCGCATCATTGCGTCTCCCCACGGTAGGGAGTGCGTCCCGCCGTCGCACCCGGATCCGGGCACGCTGCGACGAGCGGCGGCGGCCATGCGACGAACGGATGCCCGGCAGTCCCCGCCCCGACCGGATGCACGACCCGGAGACGACGGCACGGCCGCCCGACGGATTCCGTCGTGCGGCCGTGCCTGAGTCGTGCAGACGATCCCGGATCACCCGGGGGCGTCGGTCTCCGGGGGCGGGGTCGGCTCCGGGGTCGGCTCCGGCGCGGGAGTCGGATCCGGGGTCGGCGACGGATCCGGAGTCGGTGTCGGCTTCGGAGCGGGGGTCGGCGTCGGCGCGACCTCCGCGGGCGTCGTGACCGTCACCACGGTGCGCACGGCCGAGTCCCCGTACTGGACGAGTCCGAGGTAGCGGGTCCCGGCGGTCAGACCGGTCCAGCTCAGCTCGTAGCTCGTCTCCTGCCCGCGGACCGCGGCGATCGGGTTCGGCGTCGCGGTGAACGAGCCCTCCCCGTCCGGGAGCACGTTGGCGTAGGTCATGTCCCACGTCATCGGCCCGGTGGTGGAGTACACGTTCGCCACGACCAGGTAGGTGCCCGCAGTCGGCGTGGGGATCGTGACCTGCTCGTCGGCCGAGCCCGTGGCCGACTGCCAGCGCTCGTAGTAGCGCAGGTCGTCGGGGCTCACCAAGCGGTAGACGGTGAGGTCCAGGTCACTGCCCTCGTCGTCGGACGAGTCGAGGTCGAACCGGGAGAGCGTGGCCCCCTCCGGCACGTCGACGATCCAGGACACATCCTTGTTCGCGTCCCCCGAGTTCTCGTTCCCCGAGTGCCCCTCGACGGGGTTGTCCGGGTCGCTGAGCAGCTGGAACGGGGTGAGACCCGAGACGCCCAGCGCCAGGTCGCCGTCGAGACCGGGGATGATGTCCACCGTCGTGGTGCCGTCGACGCCGCTGCCGGTGACCTCGGCCGGGGCATCCGCCGTGACCGGGAACACCGCGATCGGCGAGCGCACCGTGTTCTTCTTGCTCGTCCAGGTGAGGGAGCCGGTGGCCCACTGCTCGACCGGAGCGGTGGTGCTGTCGAACGTGACCGTGAACGTCTTCGTCTGTCCCGGCTTGTCGAAGGCGAGCTGAGAGGGAGTGACGGTGACCTTCACGCCCGGGACCGAGGCCTTCGCGGTGAACACGCCCTTCTCGGTCGAGGTGACCGAGCGGGTGACAGTCTGCGCGCTGGCCAGGGAGCCGATGGAGATCGATGCCTGGTTCAGGTCGCTGCCGTCGATGGGGTCGATGCCGGGGAAGTCCGACAGCCCCTTCCCGTCGAGGAAGGCCGCCCAGTCCTTGAAGCCGTTGAGGTACAGCAGGCCCGGGTTCAGGTAGCGCTTCGCGTCGATCTGCCCCGCACCCTGCTCGAAGGGGTCCGTGTTCTTCGAGCCGTCGGGCAGCACCGTGTCGTACGCGGTGGTCATCATGGCCGAACGGATCTCCGCCGGAGTCGCTCTCGGGTGCTCCCCGAGGTACAGCGCCCCGAGGCCCGCGATGTGCGGGGAGGCCATCGAGGTCCCGGAGAGGATGCCGAAGGTCGGGTCCTCACCCGGGGCATTGTGCGTGGCGGCGAGGATCGCGACGCCGGGAGCGGCGATGTCCGGCTTGAGGACGTCCGTGCCGTCGGCCAGGACCGGCCCACGGCTCGAGAAGCCGGCGATCTGCGGGGTCGGGGTGGTCACCCCGGTGGTGTTCTCACCGACGAGGGTGATCGGCCGATCGACACCGCCCTGCACGTAGGCGAGCACGGCTGCGCGGTGCACGGCGTTCAGGTGCACCGTCGGCACCGCGTGGAAGTCGTTGTCCAGCGAGTCCGCGCCACCGGGCACGTTCACCAGCACCATGCCGATGCCTCCGGCGTCCTTCACGACCTGGGACTTCTCCGCGCGCGCGTTGCCGCCGCGGTCGCAGACCACGATGTGCCCCGCGACCTTCGTCGGGTCGAGGGTGCCCGGCAGGCACAGCTGCGCATCCACCGCACCGGGCGCCGCGGCATCCACGGCGGCGATGGAGGGCCCGGAGACGCTCTCCCCGAACGGCACGCTCACCGACGCCCCGGCCTCCTCGAAGCCGTCGAACTGCACGGTGCCTTCCCACGTGGGGATGGTGGAGGCGGCGACCGTCGTGTACCACGGCGAGGCGTGGTCGGCGGTGACCGGATCGGGACCGTCGTTGCCGGCGCTGGTCGCGACGAAGACGCCGGCGGCCGCGGCGTTGAGGAACGCGAGGTCCTCCGGTGCCATCACGGTGCTCGCGGCGCCGCCGCCGATCGAGTAGTTGATCACGTCGACACCGTCGGCGACGGCCTGATCGATCGCGGCGACGAGGTCGCTCAGCGCGCAGATGTCATCGGTGGTCACGGTCGTGTCCGGACCGACGTAGCAGGCCTTGTACGCGGCGACCTTCGCTGCGGGCGCGACGCCCGAGATGGTCCCGAAGTCGACGCCCTCGACCGCGGCCTCCACTCCGAAGTCGCCCGCGGCGGTGCTCGCGGTGTGCGAGCCGTGGCCGTCGCCGTCGCGTGGGGAGAGGTAGTCGTACTGGAAGTCGAACCCGGCGGCCTGCGCTCCCGCGAAGAAGTACTGCCCGCCGATGAGCTTCGTGGAGTAGTCGCGCTCGTCCCAGTCCTGGCCGTCGACCATCGCGCCGCGGAACTGTCCGCCGTCGGACTTGTCGAAGTACACGTAGGTGCCGTCGGTATAGGGATCTGTGCCCTTGTGGCGGCTGTTCTGCTTCTTCTGCTGCTTGAGCTTCTTGCCCTCGAACGAGGGGTGCTCGGGAGCGATGCCGGTGTCGATCACGCCGACCACGACACCCTCGCCCGCCTTCTTCACGCCTCCGGTCTGCTGCCACACCCCGCCACGGCCCTTGCGGTCGTCGCCGAGGCCGAGGTAGTCCGTGGAGGTCTGCACATCGGGATGACGGATCTCGTCGGGATACACCCCCAGGACGTCCTTCGAGGCACGGAGCTGGTCCACCTGCTCACCCGAGAGGTCGGCGCTGAACCCGTTGAGCACGACCTGGTAGGTCGTGTCCGGCGTGACGCCGACGTCGTTGATGAGGCTCTTCTGCTCGGACTCGAGGTGCTTGACGTACCGCCGCGCGTCCTGCGACTGCGTCTCGAGCTGCTCGCCCTCGTCGGGCTTCGTCGCCTTGAGTCCCTTGACGTCGCCTT
Source organism: Microbacterium meiriae (assembly GCF_025143875.1). Taxonomy (NCBI): domain Bacteria; kingdom Bacillati; phylum Actinomycetota; class Actinomycetes; order Micrococcales; family Microbacteriaceae; genus Microbacterium; species Microbacterium meiriae. The sequence goes on from NZ_JAMBDU010000007.1 coordinate 63,089, forward strand.
CGTAGCTGGCGAGGGGATCGGCCTTCATGATCACGATGTAGTGCCCGGGGGTCCCCGCGACCGGAACGGGGTGCGTCACCTCCCCGGTCGCTGCGTAGCCTGCGGTTGCCGTCGATGCGATGAACAGCGTCGCCAGGGTGGTGGCTGCTGCGATCCGAAGGGGTGTTCGACCCATATCTCGCTCCTGATGATCCGATGATCCCGATGCCGCCTCGTTGCCGCACCGCGGCTCACGATAGACCCGCTCCTCGGCGCCGGATCGAGAACTGAACGATGGTCGAATCCCGATCGCGCCGATCGGTCAGGGTGGACGACGGCCGGGTCTCCGAATGTCGCCAGTAGGCTGGAGACGTGGCCCGTACCTCCGTCCTGTCGACCAGAGTGCTGCTGATCTGCGCAGCGATCGGTGTGGCAACGGGCATCCTCGGCGGCATCGCCGGATGGGTCACTCCCCTCCTCCTGGCCAGCCCGCTGCTGTTCCTCTACGGCCTCGTGCTGGGCTCGCACGTGCTGCCGGGCATCATCGCGCAGGAGGTGCTGCGGCTGCCGCTCGTGGCACTCATCACGCACGTGTTCGCCGCGCTCATCGCGAGCGCCTTCAACCCGGCGTGGTCGTTGCGGTTCATCGGCACGGCGCTGCTGTTCGGCCTCATCCAGGAAGGTGTCGCCGCCCTCACCCGCTATCGCTCCTGGGGTGCCTGGCGGTTCTTCGTCTCGGCGGTCGTGATCGGCGTCGTCGTGGCGGTGGCGGTGTTCTTCGCGGCGAACCTCGCGGTCCTGCCGCTCTGGGCCCAGCTGCTGTACCTGACGATCTCCGTGCTCGGCCCGGTGGCCTGGACGGCGATCGGCCTCGCCATCGGTTCGGCGCTGCGCACCGCCGGCGTCGCACGCCGCTGATCGCGGAGGTGCCCTGCTGGCAACACAGGTAAGGCTCAGCTAAGTTAGAGGCACACCCTCCGTCGAACCCGGGACCTGCCGTGCGCCCATCCGCGCCTCTCCTCCGCGTGCGCGAGCTCACCCTCACCCACGCGGATGCCGCGCATCCGTCGCCCCGTGACGTGACCTTCGACATCGAGCCCGGTGAGGTCGTGCTGTTGCTCGGCCCGTCCGGCTCCGGGAAGTCGACGCTCACGCTCGCCCTCAACGGCCTCATCCCGCACGCGCTCCCCGCGACCATGTCCGGCTCCGTCGAGGCCGGCGGTGTCGACACGACCACCGCGCACACCGCGACCCTCAGCACGCACGTCGCCATGGTCTTCCAGGACCCTGACGCCCAGATCGTCACGGGGACGGTGTACGACGAGGTGGCTTTCGGCCCCGAGAACCTCCTGCTCCCGCTCGGCACCGTGCGGGCCCGCGTCGAGGATGCGCTGCGGCGGGTGGGCCTGTGGGAGCGCCGGGACCACAACCCGGACCACCTGTCCGGCGGCGGCCGACAGCGTCTCGCCATCGCCTGCGCCCTCGCGATGGGCTCCCCTCTCATCGTGCTGGACGAGCCGACCGCGAACCTCGACCCGCAGGGGATCGACGACGTGTATGCGGCGCTGACCGAGGTCGTGGCCGCCGGGGACCGGGCGATCCTCCTCGTCGAGCACAACCTCGATGCGGCGATGCGCTTCGTCACGCGCACCGTCGTGCTCGACCGCGAGGGCCGGGTGGTCTTCGACGGTCCGGCCGCCGAGACCATCCGGGCGCATGCCGACGAGCTCGTGGCGATGGGGGTCTGGCTGCCCGCCGCGACGCTCGCTGCGCTCCGCCTCCGCGACCGGGGGATCGTCCTCGACCCGCTGCCGCTGACGCCCGAGGCACTGGCCGCGGCCCTGCCTGCCGGTCCGGCCCGCGCGTCCTCGATCCTCGCCGACGCTCCTCCCGCCGTCGACCGGGAGCCGATCATCCGGGCGCGCGGCCTCACCGTCTCGCGGCGCCGCACCGAGATCCTGCACGGGGTCGACCTCGACATCGCCGCGGGGAGTCTCACCGCGATCGTCGGGGCGAACGGCGCGGGCAAGACCACGCTGATCCAGGCCCTCGCGGGGGTCGTGCCCCCGCCGAAGGGCCGGGTCTCCGTCGACGGCATCGACCCGGGCACCGCCTCCCCCCGGGATCTCGCGGCCCGGATCGGCTTCGTGTTCCAGAACCCGGAGCACCAGTTCATCGCCGCCACCGTGTTCGACGAGCTCGCCCACGGGCTCCGGCTGCGCCATGTGGCGGACGACGAGGTCAGCGCTCGCGTGACGGAGATGCTCGAGCGGTTCGGGCTCACGCACAAGGCCGACGTGCACCCGTTCCTCCTCTCCGGCGGCGAGAAGCGACGACTCTCGGTGGGCACGGCCCTCATCACCCGTCCTCCCGTCCTCGCCCTCGACGAGCCCACCTTCGGGCAGGACCGCGCCAGGGCCGCCGAGCTCCTGGACCTGCTGGAGAGTCTCCGGGCGGACGGCACGACCGTCGTCATCGTCACCCACGATCTGCAGCTCGTCGCGGAGCACGCCACCGACACGGTCGTCCTCGCCGACGGGCGGGTCCGGGCCGCGGGCCCCACGGCGGCACTGTTCTCCGATCCCGCGATCCTCCCCTCCGCCGGGTTGCACGTCCCCGCCCTGCAGCGGGTGCTCGCCGAGGCCGGGTGGGAGGTGACACCGTGACGATGTCCACGCTCGATCCGTATGCGCCGCTCGCGGCCACCTCGCGGCGGCAGTTCCTCTACGGCCTCAATCCGTTGGCGAAGGTCGCCGGCTTCGCCCCCGCGATGCTGCTCCTCGTCTTCGTGCGCGACCTGGCCACCCCGGCCGCCTTCCTCGTGCTCGCGTACGTCCTCATCCTCGTCGGGGCGCGGGTGACGGGCCGCCTCCTCGCGCTGCTCCTGCTCGGTCTGCCCGCGGCCATGCTCGCGATCGGCGTCGGCTTCTCGCTGTGGGTCGACGCGGCCCTGGTCGCCGACACAGCCCCCGTCGTGACGATCGGCGACTGGACCCTCTACGGAGGCGCCCTCCTCATCGGCTTCGCCACGGCGCTCCGGCTCGGATCGATCGTCGCGCTCGCGCTGGTCGGCGGCCTCACCACCAGCGGCTCCGATCTCGTGCGTGCGAGCGTGCAGCAGCTGCGCGTGCCGTACCGCATCGGGTACACGGCCCTGGCCGCCTTCCGCTTCGTGCCCCGGTTCGGGCACGAGCTCGCCGTCATCCGCGCCGCGCACCGGGTGCGCGGTTACCACGGCGGCCGCGGCCCCTTCGCGCGGATCGCCCGCGGCTGGGGGTACATCGTCCCGCTGCTCGCGGGCGCCATCCGGCATGCGGAGCGCGTCGCCCTCGCGATGGACTCCCGAGCGTTCGGCGCGCATCCGACGCGGACCGAGCGGCACCTCGTGGCGTTCCGCACGAGGGACACCGTCTTCACCGTGGTCACGCTCGCCGTGTCAGCCGCGATCTTCGTCGTCTTCTTCCCCTGGCAGCTCCCCTGAAAGGTGCCCCATGGCGTTCAGCAAGATGGTCAAGCCGGAGACGGCCGAGCTCCTGCACCTCACGGTTCTCCGCACCGAACGGCTCGCGCCGCACTGGGTGCGGGTGACCCTGGGCGGCGGCGAGATCGACCGCTTCCGCCCGATGGGCTACGACCAGTGGTTCCGGCTGTTCCTGCCGATCGGCGGCGAGGCGGGGCTGGAGCGGGTGCCCGCGAAGGCGAACCGGATGTTCGGGTACCTGAAGTTCCTCCGCATCCCCGACGGCGAGCGCCCCGTGATGCGCAACTACACCGTGCGCGCCTACCGCCCGGCCACGGCCGAGATCGGCGCCGAGCTCGACGTCGACTTCGTCCTGCACGGCTCGGCGGCCGACGGCACCGCCGGTCCGGCGTCCCGATGGGCGGAGACGTGCACCCCCGGCGAGCACGTCCTCATCATCGACGAGGGCCTGACGTTCAACCCCGAGCGGGGCACCGACCGGGTGGTGCTCGTCGGCGACGAGACCGCCCTCCCCGCGATCGCGTCGATCAGCGCCTCCCTGCCGACCGACTCCTCGGGCACGGCGATCATCGAAGTCCCGTCCGCGGAGGACGCCCTGGAGTTCGCGCACCCGTCGGGGCTCGAAGTGGTGTGGGTCGTGCGGCCTCAGGAGATTCCGCCCGGGGCCCTCGCTCTGGACACCCTCGCTCGTACCACTCTGCCCGCCGCGCCGTTCCATGCCTACGCGGCGGGAGAGCAGGCGCTGGCCTCCGGCGTCCGCAAGCAGCTCGTCGGCGAGCGCGGCGTCGACAGGAACGCCGTCAGCTTCTGCGGCTACTGGAAGATCGGTGCCGCCTCCCCCGCCTCGAAGGCCGCCCGCGAGGCCGCCGCGGAGCCCCGCACGTAATCCCGGGGCACAGCTTCGGAGCTAAGACACGACACGCCGGGGCGGAGGAGGCCGCCCCGGCGCGTCGTCGGGAATCTCCGAAGTCGTGCTCGGAGACCGGACACGGGATGCGGGAACATCGCCCCGCACCCGCTCACTTCACACTGCCCTGCGTGAGCCCGCCGACGAGCCACTTCTGCAGGAACAGCGCCAGCAGGTAGATCGGGATCAGCCCGGAGAGGCTCGCGGCGGCCATCTGCCCGAACATCACCTCTCGACCGCCCTGCATGAGCGCGATACCCACGGGGAGCGTCTGGGAGTCCACGCTCTGCGTGAGCAGCAGCGGGATGAGGAAGTCGTTGTACGCGAGGATGAAGACGATGATCGACACCGCCACGATGCCAGGGGCCGTGAGCGGCAGGATCACCGCCCAGAGGGTGCGCAGCGGACCGCATCCGTCGATCTGCGCCGCCTCGTCGACCTCGAACGGGATCGAGCGGAAGAACCCGTCGAGCAGCCACACCGCCACCGGCGTGAGCAGCAGACCCTCGACGATGCCCAGCCCGATCACCGAGTCCATGAGCCCCGCGGTGCGCACCAGGACGAAGAGCGGGATGATCGCCACGATCGGCGGGGCGACGTACGCGGAGACGATGAGCCCGAGGGTCTGCTTCCCGCCGGCCCGCAACCGGGCCATCGCGTAGTTCGCCGGGATCGCCACGAGCAGCGACACGATCACCGCCCCGACCGCCGCCCCGATCGAATTGCGGAGGTAGGTGAGGATCGGCCAGTTCTCGAATGCGGCCACCCAGTTCTCGAACGCGAGGCGGGACGGGAGGATGCGCGTGGACAGGATGTCGTCCGGGCTCTTGAACGACATGCTCACCATGTACAGCACGGGCAGCAGCGCGAGGGCGATCGCGACGACGATCACGACGGCCTTCACCGCCGTGACGGTGGCGGACGGCCGGCCGGGCCGGGAGATGCTCGCGGTCCGACGGCGCCGCTGGCGACGGCGGGCGTCGGGAACCACGAGCGTGACGGTCGCGCTCTCGTCGACCCGATCCGTGGAGCGGAGTGTGAGCGACATGGTCAGCCCTCTCTGTGCAGCCGCTGCCGCACGGCGTTGAGCGGCAGGATGACGATGGTGACCAGCACCAGGAAGGCGATGGTCTGCGCGGCGGCGGCGCCGACGTCGAACGTCTGCAGCCCGGTCCGATAGATCTGGAAGCTGCTGACGGTGGTGTCGAAGCCCGGTCCGCCGCTGGTCATGATGAACACGAGGTCGAAGACCTTGAACGAGACGACGAGCTTGAGCAGCAGCACGGTGATGAGGCTCGGGAGCACGAGCGGGAACGTGATGCGCCAGAACGTCTGCCACAGCCCGGCACCGTCGACCTGGGAGGCCTCGTACACCTCGGTCGGCAGGGTCTGCAGAGCGGCGAACACGAGCAGCACGCAGAAGGGCGTCCACTGCCAGGCGTCCACCATGATCACGGAGATCATCGCCGCGGGGCTGGAGCCGAGGAACAGGAACGGCTCGGACCCGGGCGCGAACGACTGCCCGATGTTGTTGAGCAGTCCGCCAGTGGGAGCCAGCATGAGCTTCCAGATGACGCCGGCCATCACCGGCGGTGTCATCAGCGGCAGCAGGAGCAGCACCCGGATGACGCGGCCGCCCTTGACCGCGGCGTCCAGCGACAGGGCGACGACCAGCCCCGCCACGAGCGCGATCAGGGCGGAGGGGATGGCGAAGAGCAGCGACCTGCCGAGGGACGGGAGGGTGACCCCGTCCCCCAGCAGCGCCGCGAAGTTGTCGAACCCGACCCATTCGGTGAACGGCCGGCCCAGCGACGACTCCGAGAAGGAGGCGGCGATGATGTAGCCGAGCGGATAGATCGCGATGATCGCGATCGCGATGACGGCGGGCGCGAGCAGGGCGCGTCCCGTCCACGACGCGCGTCGGGCGCGGCGCCGGGAGGCGACGGGGTGCGACATGAGCGGTCCTTTCGGGTTCGACGACGGGGTCAGTCGGCCAGGGACTGCCAGGTGTCCCAGGTGTTCTGCATCGCCTGTTCGGCGGTGAGACCGCCCTGCAGCATCAGCGCCAGGTTGTCGCTGAGCGACTGGATCATCTCCGGCGCCTGCGGCGAGGTCGGCCAGGACTGCGCGTTGGGCAGCACCTCGGCGGCGACCGCCGAGACCTCGGGGGCGAACTCGACGTACTCCGGACTCTCCAGCGTGGAGGTGCGGGTGGGGTCGACACCGGAGCCGGTCGTCGTGATGAGCTTCTCGTTCGTCTCCTTCGACGAGGCGAACGCGACGAACTGCTTCGCGAGGTCCTCGTCGCTCGCGTTGGGGCTGATACCCATCGCCCATCCCGCGTTGAGCGCTCCGGAGACCTTGCCCTCGGGGCCCACCGGCAGCGGGGCGACGCCCCAGCCGTCGACGATCTTCGACTGCTCCGGGTCCTGCGCGAACACGCCCAGGTCGGTCCAGAACTCGATCATCCCGACCGACCCGGACAGGAACTGTGGCAGCGCCTGCTCGAATCCGATCTCCAGCGGACTGGGGAGGGCCGACGGCGAAGCATCGAGCATCGACTGCGCGGCGGCCACCGCGTACTCGGTGTCGAGCTGCGGCATCTGCGGGTCGATCGGGTCGGGCGACATCGTCGCGAGCCGGTTGAAGAACGTCGACCCGATGTTGAACGCGCTCTTCGAGCCGAGCAGCGCGTTGCCGTAGACGCCGTTCGCCTTCTCGGCGTCGGTGATCTTCTTCGAGACCTCGACGTACTCATCCCACGTGGTGGGGACCTCGACGCCGTTCCGCTCGAAGATCGCCTTGTTGTAGAAGAGCACGTGCGTGTCGCCGTCGATGGGCAGACCGTAGGTGGCGTCCTCGTACTGCGAGTACGGTCCGAAGATCGCCTCGATGAAGTCGCCGGAGTCGATGTCCTCGTCGGACTCGACCCAGTCGGTGATGTCGGCGATCGCCCCGGCGTCGGCAAGGGCGCCGACCGACGTGTACCAGTACTGGATGACGTCGTAGTTGTTGGTGCCGGACTGCGCGTCGAGGATCGCCTTGGTCTGGATCTGGTCGTAGGGGACGACCTCGACCTCGACCTCGACGCCGGTCGCGGCCTCGAAGTCTTTCTCGAGGATGGCCCCCGCGCCCTCCTGGGGTGCGGCGATGAGGACCTTCAGGGTCTTGTCGCCTCCGTCGCCGGAGGCGCCTCCCGCGTCCCCGCCGCAGCCGGCGAGCACGAGGCCCGCCGTGGATGCCAGGGCGATGACGGGAAGGGCACGGCGCACGAGGCGCGCGGTCGGAGAGGGGCGTCGTTGCCTGCTCATGGTGGTGTCCTTTCGGTGGTTCTTCTCGGGTGAGGGGGGAACATCAGTCGCCGGAGCGGGGGCCCGGCGTCCAGGGGCGGTCGACCTTGTCGCCGTCCACCCAGGGGGTCTTGACGAAGACCGCACGGAAGGTCTCGTCGAAGGGGTTGCGGACGAAGTGCTCCTCGTGGGGCTCGGCCCGCAGCACGTCGCCGGCGGAGACGACCCGACACGTGTCGCGGTCGAGCCAGATCTCCGCGCGGCCCTCGATCACGACGAAGGACTCCGTGTGGTGCTCGTGGAGGTGATTCGCGAACTCGTCCCCCGGGCGGAGCACGACGACGCCGAACGCCGCGTCCTCCCCCTGGGCGAGGTATCCCGGACCCCAGTCGCCGAACCGCAGCGCGGCATCGGCGGTCCGCAGCACGTCGGCGCTCATGCGGGCGCCGGGGCCTCGGTCGCCGCGCGGAACAGCTCGTAGGCGTCGGCGGGGTCGAGGTCGTCATGCACGACGGCGCGGACGGCGGTCATCATCGCGGCGGGGGCGGCGCTCTGGAAGATGTTGCGGCCCATGTCGACGCCGGCCGCCCCGGCCCGCACGGCACGGGAGGCCATGGTGAGCGCGTCGAGCTCCGGGAGCTTCTTGCCGCCCGCCATGATGACCGGGACCGGGCATCCGGCCACCACGTCCTCGAAGCCCTTCTCGCAGTAGTAGGTCTTGACCAGCTGCGCGCCGAGCTCGGCGATGATGCGGGTCGCGAGTCCGAGGTAGCGAGCGTCGCGGACCAGTTCCTTGCCCACCGCGGTGACGCCGAGCACGGGGATACCGGCCGCGTACCCCTGATCGACGAGGGTGGTGAGGTTGCGGATGCTGCGGCTCTCGTGCTCCCCGCCGACGAAGACCTGCACGGCCACGGCATCGGCGTTGAGACGGACGGCGTCCTCCATCGCCATCGCCGTGTACTCGTCCGAGAGGTCCTTGAGGATCGACGGCCCCCCGGAGGCACGGAGCACGAGCCCGGCACGCGTCGCCGGCGGAAGAGAGGTGCGCAGCGCGCCCCTGGTGCCCATCAGCGCGTCCGCCTGCGCGGCGAGCGGCGCGATGTTCAGGTCGATGCGCTCGAGTCCCGATGTCGGCCCCTGGAAGTAGCCGTGGTCGAAGGCGAGCATGACCGTGCGCCCGGTCTCCGGATCGAGGATTCGTGACAGGCGGTTCTGCATGCCCCAGTCGAGGTTGGCGGCGCCACGGATGTTCTGCGTGAACCGGACGCCGGGCGTCCCGACGTGGAACTGCTTGGCGTCGGCGTTGCCGTCGAGGTCTGCCATGGAGGTCTCCTTCGTGTTGTCGTCAGCCGGCGTGACCGACGGGCGAGAGGCGGGGGGTGGAGGGGTCGAGGGGGCCGCGGGCCGCCCCCGGCGGGGTGAAGAGCGGAGGGAGGTCGGGGCTCGAGATCGCCAGGACGTCGCGGTAGACGCGGTGCCAGCGCTCGGTGACCGCGCGGTACTGCTCGTGCTCGGCGGGATCGACCCGTTCGACCCGCTCGGCGTCGCCCATGGGCGGGAGCGTGGCGCCGACACCGGTAGCGGCCAGGCGGGCGGCACCGTATGACGTGGCCTCGGGGGCGGGGGTGACGCGCGTGTCCAGGCCGGTGACGCCGGCGATGATCCGCGGCCACAGCGTTCCCGCACTCGACCCACCGGTGAACGTCACGGTGCCGTCCGCGACCGCGCGGCCCGCGGTGAGGGCGGAGAGGATCTCGAGGTGCGCGCCGGCGACGATGGCCGCGGATTCCTCGATCGCCCGGATGAACGCCCCGCGGGACGACCCGGCGGCGTCGTTGATGTCGAACCCGACGAACGCGGGCGCGGTGTGGTGCCACGCGTCGGCCTGCATGACGTTCGCCATCGTGGCGACCACGCCGTTCGCACCGACCGGGACGTCGGCGGCCCACTCCTCCATGATGCGGAAGGCGGAGCGGCCCTCCGCGCGTCCGAGCGCCGCCGCGTCGGGGCACATCGCGTCCCGGAACCAGCGCATGGCGAGTCCCGACAGGAAGCCGATGCCCTCGATCATCCAGGTGCCGGGGTCGACGTGGCAGAGGGTGCGCAGACGGCGATCCGGGTCGACGAGGGGCTCCGCGACGACGGCCGTCGTCTGCCAGAACGTCCCGGCGACGATCGTCGGAGTCCCCTCTCGCGCCGCGATGCCGTGGAGGGCGAGCTGTGTGTCCGCCCCGCCGGCGACGACCGGGGTGCCGACGGGCAGCCCCGTCGCGGCCGCCGCCGCGGGCGTCACAGCGCCGACGACCTCGCCGGCCGCGACGACCGGGGGCAGGATGCGCCGGTCGATGCCGACGAGATCCGCAAGGTCGGCGGACCATCCCCGCGCGTGGAGGTCGAAGAGGGCGGAACTCGACCCGCAGGTCGGCTCGGTGACGAAGACGCCGGTGAGCCGGGTGGTGACCCAGTCGCTCAGCATGCCGAGGTGGCGCGCACGGGAGAGGACCTCCGGCTGGTGGCGCGCGATCCAGCGCAGCCGAGCCGGTGCCGTGATCGACACCCAGTCCCCGGCGGTGCGGTAGATCTCGTCCGCGACACCCTCCGCCACGAGCTCGTCGGCCTCGGCGCGGGCCCGCCCGTCCGTGTTCGGGCAGGCCCAGATCTCCGTGCCGGCCTCGTCGAACAGCACGAAGCCCTCACGCATGCTGGAGGCAGCGACGGCGGCGACGCGGCGGCCGTTCAGCCGCGCGACGACCTCGGCGACTGCGCCGGCGATGGCCGCCCAGCCGTTCGCGGTGTCGAAGGCCGTGCCGCCGGGGTGGCCCGGGATCGCGCGGTGGGTCCACTCCCGGGCGGCGTGGGTCACGAGCCGGCCCTCGATGTCGAAGGCCAGGGCGCGTGCGGAGCCGGTCCCGGCGTCGATCGCCAGGAAGACGTCGGTCAGCGCTCCCATCGCAGATCACCTCCTGCCAGGAACCGCTCGACTTCCGCGGCGAGCATGTCCGCACCGCGGGCGAGCGTCTCGTGTGTCGCTCCGGCCAGGTGCGGGGTGAGGACCAGGTTCGGCTCCGCGACGAGCTCTCGCCACGGTCCGTCGGGCTCGTTGACGTCGAGGGCGACGCCCGCGAGCTGTCCGGAGCGCAGCCCGTCCAGCAGTGCGTGCTCGTCGACGAGCGACTCGCGGGCGGTGTTGATGAGGAACGCGCCGCGCGGCATCCGCTCGATCTGCGCCCGGCCGATCAGGTGCCGGTTCTCGGCGGTCGCCCTGGCGTGCACGCTGACCACGTCGCTGGCGGAGAGCAGCGCGTCGAGGTCGCCCACGATCGTCGCATCGGTCACCGTCTCGGGATCGACGAAGGGGTCGTACGCCGTGATGACGGCCCCGAGGGCGCGAGCTCGCGCCGCGACCAGCCGGGCGACGTTGCCGTAGCCGATGAGCCCGAGGCGCAGCCCCTTGACCTCGCGTCCGAACCACCGGGCGCCCTCGAACGTCGATTCGGCGAGCGGACGCCCGTCCGCCACCCGGTCGTCCACGTCCTGAAGGGAGGCCGGCACGTTGCGCACCAGAGAGATGAGAAAGCCGATGGTGAGATCCGCGACGGCGTCGGCGTTCTTGCCCGGCGTGGTCGTCACGCGGACGCCGGCTCCGCGGGCCGCGTCGAGGTCGACGTTCACGGGGCCGCCCCGCGCGCAGCCGAGGAGACGGAGGTCGGGCAGGGCCGCGATGACCTCGGCGGTGACGGGGGCGGCGTGGAAGGCGACGACGTCGTACCCCGCGGCGAGCCGGGCGACCTCGGCCGGATCGCCCTCGAACTCGCGGATCGCGGCGGTGTCCCAGGTGGGCTCCGCGATCGCCATCGTGACCGCGTCGGTCTCGATCCCCCGCTCCCGGAAGGCGCGGGTGAAGACCTCGGCGGTCATGTAGCTATCGCCGATGACGAGGATGCGGTGGTCGGTCATGCAGGGCTCCCGGGGGATCGAGGGACGGGGAAGGGGTCAGCGGAGCGCGGCCGGGTATCGGCCGGAAGCGGTCTCGTTCGAGATGCCCGCCGCGTCGAAGCCGGTGTCGACGCTCACGCGCAGACGGTCGGTCCGCACGGAGGCGCGGGAGATGTCGATGGGCTGCCCGCTCTGGTCGTAGGCGACGGCCTCGACCACGACGATCGGATGCCCCGGCTCGACCTCGAGCAGTCCCGCGAGCATCCGGTCGGCCGAGACGGCCTCGATCGTGCGGTGCATGCGCGCGATCCGCACGCCGGTGACGCGGGAGATCGCGGCGTAAAGGCTGGCCCGGGGGTCGCGGAGGTCGGGAAGGACACCGACGAAGCGCGTGGGCAGGTAGTTGATCACGTGGACGGCCGTGCGGGCGCCGACGGCGCGCACGCGCTCCAGCACGAAGCCCATGCCGTCGGGCGAGTCGCGACCGACCACCGCGGCGGCCCAGGACGGCAGCGGTTCGATCCCTCCGCGGAGGATCTCGGAACTCAGGGCGCTGCGTCCGTCCTCGCTGTACTCGCCGAGCAGGCTCGGCGCGGAGGGCAGCGTCCAGGCGGACGGCCCCTGGGCACGCTCGACGAACGCGCCCTTGCCCTGCTGCCGGGAGATGATCCCGGCGCTCTCGAGACGAGACAGCGCATCGCGGACCGAGGTCCGGGAGGCGGCGAAGTGCGCGCGCAGTTCGCTCTCGCTCGGCAGGCGGTCCCCGGGCGCCCAGGCGCCCTGGGCGATCTGCCCCTCAACGGCGCGCATGATCTGGAACCAGATCGGAGCCGTCGACGTACGGTCGAGCTGCGGCAGGGTGAGCGTGGACATTCCGGCCTCTTCGGTGAGCGGGTGCGAGGACATCGGCGTCCTCGAGCCGGACGTTGCCTGTCCGGACATGTATCGATCATGGACCAGCACATGTATCCCCTGAAGAGACAAGTCAGAAGAAAGTCGGCCCCTTGGCCGGGATCCCGATTATCCGATCACCATCAGGCTTTTCTTCACAGGGCGTCGATCCCGGAACCGGCGCACCGCACGGCCGGCCGTCCCCGCCGACGCCACTCGTCGATACAAGTGGGGCCGCACTCATCCGCCCCCAGACGGAAAACGCACCCTCGGGATGTTCCGAGGGTGCGTTTCTCCTGCGGCCCGCCGCGCGGGCCCTGCGTCAGCGCTTGCCGGCGATCTGACGCCCGACGATCTCGCGCATGATCTCGTTCGTGCCGCCGTAGATGCGGTGCACACGGGCGTCGAGGAAGGCCCGGGCGATGGGGTACTCGGTGATGTAGCCGTAGCCGCCGTGGAGCTGGACGCCGGCGTCGAGCACCTCCCACTCACGCTCGGTCGCCCAGAACTTGACCTTCGCGGCTTCTTCCGCCGAGAGCCTGCCGTCCTTGTAGGCCAGCAGCGCGCGGTCGATGAAGGCCCACAGCGCGTCGACCGTGGCGGACATGTCGGCGATGGTGAAGCGGCTGTTCTGGAAGTCGATGATGCGCTCCCCGAAGGCCTCGCGGTCCTTGGTGTACGCGACGGTCCAGTCGAACGCGGCCTGCGCGGCGGCGGCTCCGGCCACGCCGATCGAGAGGCGCTCGAGCGGCAGGTTCATCATGAGCTGGATGAAGCCCTTGCCCTCGACGCCGCCGATGAGGTTCTCCTCCGGCACGAACACGTCGCTGAACGACAGCTCGGCGGTGTCATGGCCGTGGAAGCCCATCTTGGACAGCTTCTTGCCGTTGTCGAATCCCTCCATGCCCTTCTCGATGAGCACGAGGCTGAACGCGTCGGGACGGTTGCCCTCGCCGGTCTTCACGAACGTGACGACGAGGTCGGCGGTCGCGCCCGATGAGATGAACGTCTTCGCGCCGTTGACGATGTAGCCGCCGTCCGTCTTCTTCGCCGTGGTCTTGATGCCGCGGAGGTCGGAGCCGGCGCCGGGCTCGGTCATGGCGAGCGCGCCGACGACCTCACCGGTGGCCATGCGGGGCAGCCACTTCTCCTTCTGCTCCTGCGTGCCCATGTGCACGAGGTACGGCACGGCCAGGTCGTCCTGGATGCCGAAGGCCCCGGCGAGCGATCCCGCTCCGGCCGCGATGACCTCTTCGTTCACGATCGCGCGGAAGCGGTAGTCCTGCAGCATTCCGGCGCCGCCGAACTCCTCCGGCACGGAGAGCCCGATGATGCCGGCCTCACCCGCGGCGCGCATCGTGGCGCGGTCCACCTCGCCGGCGGCGTCCCACTTCTCGATCGCCTCGTGCGTGACGTGGCGCTTGACGAAATCCTTGACGAGGTCGCGGAATGCCTCGTGATCCTCTTCGTAGATGTCGCGTTCCATGCCGTCCTCCCGAACGTGTCGTGCGTCGTTGCTCCGGCGAGTCTACGGCGGGAACACGGGGCAGGACAGGCGATTGTGAGAATGCATCCCATCGTGGGTGGGACTGGGTATCGCCTTTGTGGAATGCCTCAGTGCGAGCGGATCACACCCCTGCCGCGCCGGCTCAGTGGTCGTAATCGGGCGCCGCCGGGAGCCCGAAGAACTCCTCCAGCGTGTGATAGCCGCCTTCGTGATACGCCGCCGCGAGCTCCCTGCCGACGTAGCGCAGGTGCCAGGGCTCCGGGGCGTACCCGGTGACGGGCGTGCCGACCTGTTCGTAGCGCACGATGAACCCGTACTCCCAGGCGTGCGCCGCCACCCACTCGCTCTGACGCGTCGCGCCGAAGCCGTCCAGACCGCCGCAGCCGTCATCACAGGCCACGACGTCGAGGGCGAGACCGGTCTGATGCTCGCTGTGACCCGGTCGCGCCGAGCCGGCATCCGCGTCCGCCTGCCCCTGGTCCCGCACGTGCGCACCGTATGTCGCGACCTGGAGGCCGTAGGAACGGTAGCCGTTGTTCGCGCCAATGCGTCCGACCCCGGCCGCCCCGGCGGCGTCCGCCATGCGCCCGGCGGCGTCGGCGACCTCCGCGCGCACCCGGCCCGACGGGGTCGTCATCTGCAGCGGCACCTGGCTCAGTCCTTCGGGTTCGTAGGCGGCGGGTTCGAGCGGACGCCCCTTGTTGACCACGACCCAGATCCGGGCGGGATCGCTGAGCGAGACACAGGGTGCATTACCGGCGATCACCGCCTCACGGAAGCGCGCTCCACCGCCGAACCCCGCGACGGTGGCGGCGTCGTCCCCGGCCGCGATCGCAGCCTGCACCACGGGGTCGGCGCAGGGGTCCGCCGCAGGGGTCGCCGTGTTCTGCACGGTCGGTACCTGCATCACCGCGACGGGGCGCGGGAGCGGTGGGGATGCCACGGGGGTCGCGGCCGCCCCGGTGAGCGAGAGCACCACGCCGATCGCGGTCACCGCCAGCCCGACCGGCAGGGCCGGTCCGAAGATCGGGGAGCGCGGCGCCGCATGCTGAGCGTACGGCGAGGAGGGCATGCCCCCATTCTTCCATTCGAACATCAGTGCCACACTCACTTGACTTCAATTCGATTCTTTGTTCGACTGGGAGGATGCGGTGGCAGGGACAGAAACTCGCGGACAGCGACGAGGCGGCATTGCCGGGCCTCGAGAACCGTTCGAGCGTCCTCCGCACGGTGACCACACCGGAGTTCGCCGGCATGACGTTCCACGAGGTGCTGTCGAAGTCAGCGCTCAACCACGTCCCCGGGGCGTCGCGCATGCCCTTCGCCTGGACCATCAACCCCTATCGCGGCTGCTCCCATGCGTGCACCTACTGCTTCGCCCGGGGCACGCACGAGTACCTCGACCTCGACGGCGGCGCGGACTTCGACACCCAGATCGTCGTCAAGGTCAATGTCGTCGAGGTGCTCGAGCGGGAGCTGCGCCGCGGGAGCTGGCAGCACGAGACAGTCGCCCTCGGTACGAACACCGACCCGTACCAGCGGGCCGAGGGGCGCTACGCCCTCATGCCCGGCATCATCGAGGCGCTGGCCGCGTCCGGCACCCCGATGTCGATCCTGACGAAGGGCACACTGATCCGTCGGGACATCCCGGTGCTGAAGAAGGCGGCGCAGCGTGTGCCGGTCGACGTGCAGATGTCGATCGCGATGTACGACGACGCGCTGCAGAAGGCGATCGAGCCGGGCGCCCCGACCACGCAGGCCCGCCTCGACACGGTGCGCGCCCTCGCCGACGCCGGCTTCCCCGTCACGGTGTTCCTCATGCCGATCATGCCGCATCTGACCGACTCCCTTCCCGCGATCGACGACGCCCTCCGCCGTATCAAGGCCGCCGGAGCGCGGAGCGTGATCTACGGGGCCCTGCATCTGCGTCCGGGAGTCAAGCCGTGGTTCTTCCAGTGGCTTGGTGAGAACCGTCCCGATCTCGTGTCGTCGTATCGCGGGCTGTATCCCGGGGCGTCCGTCGAGGCACCGAAGCCGTACCGGCAGTGGCTCGCCAAGCGCGCTCGCCCCCTCATCCGGATGCACGGGCTCGACGGCCGGCACGAAGACGACTATCCGCGGCGCGGGTCCCGCCCGGGCCAAGGGCATGTCCAGACGGAGACGCCGCCGGCCGGGCCGGTCATGTTCACGCCGAGCGGCCGCGCGGCCGCCGCCCCGCCGCAGCCGATGCTGTTCTGACCCGGTCGGCCGGAGGGCGCGGCTCCGCGTAGGCTCGAGGATCATGGCGATCGGTTCGACAGTCCACACGTTCGAGATGCAGCTCGCCGACACCGATCGCGGGGTCTACGAAGACGTCTCGCTCCGGGCCGCCCGGCATCCGTCCGAGACCGACGCGTACATGCTCACCCGGGTCCTCGCCTACGGGCTCGAGTTCGCGGAGGGCGTCGCGTTCGGCGGCAGCGTCTCCGACACGGAGGAGCCCGCGGTGCTCGTGCGCGACCTCACGGGCCGAGTCACCGTCTGGATCGAGGTGGGCGCTCCCGATGCCGCGCGGCTGCATCACGCCTCCCGCCTCGCAGACCGGACAGTGGTCTACACGCACCGCGACCCGGCCAAGGTCATGGCGCCGTGGGCCGACAAGCGCATCCATCGTTCCGAGGACATCCGGGTGTACAGCTTCGACCCCGGCTTCATCGAGAGCGCCACGCCCCACCTCGACCGCCGGAACACCCTGACCCTCACGGTCACCGAGCGCGTCCTCTACCTCGACCTCAACGGCACGTCCCTGGCGACCACCCTCCACGAGCACACCCTCCCCTGACACCCCGGCTTCCCGCGCACCCGCCCGGCGCCGAGTGCGAAAAGGCCCCGGAGACCGAAGTCTCCGGGGCCTTTCTGATCCCGAACGCGTCAGGAGGTGAGTTCCGCGGCGGACGGCACGCGCCCCGCGATCTCCTCGATCACGTCGTCGTCCACGCGCGCCTGCTCGAACGGCGCCTCGATCTCGGCGCGACCGAGCAGCTCGGTCATCCGACGCTGGCGCTGCCGCGTGATGAGCGTGACGACCCGGCCCGAGCGCCCCGCGCGACCGGTGCGACCCGAGCGGTGCAGGTACGTCTTGTACTCGTCCGGCGCGTCGGCCTGGACCACGAGGTCGATGTCGTCGACGTGGATGCCGCGCGCGGCCACATCGGTGGCCACGAGGACGTTCACCCGGCCCGAGGTCAGCTTCTCCAGGTTCCGCGTGCGCTTGGCCTGGTTGAGGTCGCCGTGCAGCGAGACCGCGGGGATGCCCGCGTCATCGAACTGGTCGGCCAGCATGTCGGCGTAGGCACGGGTGCGGGCGAAGACCAGGGTCTTGCCCTCGCGGTCGACGAGCGAGGTGAGGATGTCGGCCTTGTCACGGTGCTCGATGACGAGCACCCGGTGCTCGATCGTGCTGGAGCCCTGGTCTTCGCCCGCGACCTCGAACACGGCGGGGTCGACGAGGAACTCGTCCACGAGCGCCGCGACCTCGCGGTCGAGCGTCGCGGAGAACAGGAGCTTCTGGCTGCCCTCGGCCGTGCGGCGGAGGATGCGCTGGACGGGCTCGACGAACCCGAGCTCGCACATGTGGTCGGCCTCGTCGAGCACCGCGATCCGGCAGTCCGACAGGTCGAGCTTGCCCTGGTTCATCAGGTCCTCGACGCGGCCGGGGGTGCCGATGACGATGTCGACGCCCTTCTTCAGCGCGCCCACCTGACGACCCTGCGGCACACCGCCGTAGATCTGCGTCGTGAACAGGCCCACGCTCCGGGCGATCGGCTGGATGGTCCGGTCGATCTGCAGCGCGAGCTCGCGCGTCGGGGCGAGGATGATCGCGCGCGGCGAGCGGCCGAACTCGCGACGCTTGCCCGCCTGCGACTTCAGCACCCGCTCGACGAGCGGCGCGCCGAAGGCGATGGTCTTGCCGGAGCCCGTGCGGCCGCGGGCGAGCACGTCGCGCCCCTCGAGGACGGCGGGGATGCTCGCCGCCTGGATCGGGAACGGCGTCGCGGCCCCCATGCCGTTCAGGGTCTCGGTGATGTTCGAGCCGAGGCCGAGATCGGCGAACGTGATGCCCTCGACCTCGACGGCCTGCACGGCCTGCGCCTCGAGGCGCTCGTGGACGACGTCGTCGGCCTGCTCGAACGCCGCCTTCGGCTTCGCGTTCCAGTCGTTGCGGGTCGGACGCTCGTCGCGGCGGGGGCGCTCGTCCCGACGCGGACGCTCGGTACGGTAGGCCCCGCCGGTCGACGGCCGCTCGCGCCCGCCCTCGAAGGAGTGCTGCGTGCGGTCGCGGTCGAAGGCGCGGCGGGCACGGGCGGCGTCGTAGGAGCGGTCGGCCCCCTGGTCGTTGCCGCGGGCGCGGTCGCCCCCGCGGTCATCGCGCCGCGGACGGTCGTCGCGGTCGAAGCGCGGACGCTC
This sequence comes from Microbacterium meiriae, assembly GCF_025143875.1. NCBI lineage: Bacteria > Bacillati > Actinomycetota > Actinomycetes > Micrococcales > Microbacteriaceae > Microbacterium > Microbacterium meiriae. The sequence goes on from NZ_JAMBDU010000007.1 coordinate 81,529, forward strand.
GTTCCGGCGATCGTCGAAGCGCGGGCGGCCCCCGTCGCGGTGGTCGCCGTCGCGGAAGCCCTGTCGCTGCGAGCCGCCGCGGTCGTCGCGCCGCGGACGGTCGTCGAAGCGGCCGGCCCCTGCGCGGTCGTTGTACCGCGGACGCTCGGAGCGGTCGTCGAACCGGCCGGCGCCTGCGCGGTCGTCGCGGCGGTGCGGGGCCTCGCGGCGTCCGGACTCCGCACGGTTGCGGATGCTGCGGGCCTCGTCGCGGCCGGCGCGCTCCTGAGAGCTCCACCGACGCTTCGGCGCACCGGACTCGGTCTCCTCCGGGCGATAGCCGCGGTGGCCGGGGCTGCGGCTGCCGGGGCGGCGGTCGTACCCGCCGGTCACCCGGGAGTCGCGGTCCTCGCGAGCGGGACGCTCGTCGCGGGCCGTGTCCCGACCACCGGTCGGTCGGTGGCGGTCGTGGAACGAGGTCTTCTTGGCGCCGTAGCGCGGCTCGAAGTTCGCGGCGGCGCGACCGCCGCGGGGCTTCTTGTTCTTGGGCATTCGGGTGTCCTTCTTGCGTTCTCGCACGAGAACAGCGCTGCGCGCACGCGCGAGCACTCCGATCCAGCGGAGTCCGGACGATCTGCGGCCGGGGCCATTCCTGTGATGGTTGATTCGCGTCGATCGACGCGCACCATCGGCCCCTGGACTCACACTTCACACACTGAAAAACGTCCGCGCCCTGCGCGGGTGTCCGAAGCCGACCGCCCCAGTCTACCCGGCGACCCTGGGAGACCCCCGCACTCCGGCGGCCTGCGGCACTACGATGTCGAGGTGAACTCCGTCTCTCCCACCGGCACCCAGGTCCACCTCCGCCTCGGCGACGTGACCGCGCAGATCGCCCAGGTCGGCGCCTCGCTCCGTGGCCTGCGCATCGGCGAGGTCGACCTCGTCTCGCCCTACCCGCTCGACGTCCCGACGCCATCATGCTCAGGAGTCGTGCTGACGCCGTGGCCCAACCGGGTGCGGGACGGCCGCTGGGACGACGAGGGCACCGTCCGTCAGCTCGCGATCAGCGAGCCGAAGACCACCACCGCCAGCCACGGGCTCCTGCGCTACACCGCCTACGCGGTCGAGCAGACGGAGGGAGCCGCGACCCTGCGCGCGACCGTCTTCCCGCAGACCGGCTACCCGTACCTGATCGAGACGTCCGTCGCGTACGTCCTCACCGCGGACGGCATCGAGGTCACGCACACGCTCACCAACTGGTCCGACTCGGCGGCTCCGGTCGCGCTCGGCACGCACCCGTTCCCGACGATCGGCGACGTCGACCCGCACGACCTCGTCCTCCGCGTCCCGGCCCACACCGTGTTCGAGACGGACGACCGCATGCTCCCGACCGGCACCCGTCCCGCCGACCCCGACCTGCGCGAGGGCGTCCGAGTCGGCGACGTCTCGCTCGACACCGGGTTCACGGACCTCGTGCGCGACCCCGACGGCCGCGTGCGGCACACCCTCACCGCGCCCGACGGCCGGACCGTCACGCTCTGGCAGGGCGAGGGCTTCGACTTCGTGCAGGTGTACACCGCGACGAACTACCCCGGAACCCCGCTCGCCGTCGCGATCGAGCCGATGACCGCTCCGGCGGACGCGTTCAACAGCGGCCTCGGGGTGCGCCGTCTGGCTTCTGGCGAGACCTGGACGCTGGAGTGGGGCCTCTCCTTCGCTTGACCGCGGTTCACAACTCAGGAGAACACACGCGGAAAGGCCCCGATCCTCGTCTCACCGACGGAATCGGGGCCTTTCTCCTGAGTTGTGAACGCTCGGCTACTCGCCGTGGTTCTCGCGCAGCTCTCGGCGGCTGACCGGTGTGCCGTCCGCATGGACCGGAACCGGGGCGGCATCCTCGTGGTGCTCGCCCTTGCGGGCCCGGCGGCGCTCCCGCGCCCCCTCGACCAGGTTGTACAGCGTCGGCAGCACGATGAGCGTCAGCACCGTGGAGGAGACGAGTCCGCCGATCACCACGATGGCCAGCGGCTGGGAGATGAACCCGCCGTGCCCCGTGATCCCCAGCGCCATCGGGGTGAGGGCGAGGATCGTGGCGAGCGCTGTCATGAGGATCGGGCGCAGACGCTTCTCCCCACCCGCCATCACGGCATCCGCGGTCGACAGCCCCTTCTCCCGATACTGGTTGACCAGGTCGACGAGCACGATCGCGTTCGTCACCACGATGCCGATGAGCATCAGCACGCCGATCAGCGAGGCCACGCCCAGCGGCACGCCCGTGACGATCTGCAGCAGGATGGCTCCGGTCGCCGCGAACGGCACCGAGATCAGCAGCAGGAGCGGCTGCCGCAGCGACTTGAACGTCGCCACCATCACCACGTACACGATGAGGATCGCGGCGAGCATCGCGAGGCCGAGCTGCGCGAACGAATCGGCCTGCTGCGAGGCGACGCCGCCGACCTCGGCCGAGGCGCCGTCCGGGAGGTCCGCCGCGGCGAGCGCCTCGGTGACCGACTGGGTGGCGACCGCGAGGTTGTCCGATGCGGGCGGCACGGTGACGGTCGCGGTGCGGCGTCCCTGCTCGGTGGTGATCGAGGTGGGGCCGTTGCGCTGCTCGACGGTCGCGATGTCCTGCAGCGGCACGATGCCCGCCGCGGTGGGGATCGCGAGCTGCTGGAGCGCGGCGACGGTCGTCGGCGGCTCCGGGTTGACGAGGTACACCGTCAGCGCGGTGTCGTCGATCTCGACCGATCCGATCTGCTGCGGACGCATCGTGTTGGACACGATCGACCCGACGGCGACCTCGGACAGTCCGACCCGCGCGGCGGCCTCGCGGTCCACGACCACGGCGATGTACGGCAGGGCCTCGGCGAGGTTGTCCGTGACCTGCCCGATGCCCTCGCGGCCGTCGAGCTCCTCCACCACGGCGGAGGTCGCGGTGGCGAGGTCGTCGCCGTTCGCCGCCGTCACGGTGATCTCGATGTCGCTGGAGCCGAAACCGGCGGACGCCGCGACGTTGACCTCGCCGACCTCGTCGCCGAGGCCGTCGATGGCATCCTGCACCTCGGCACGCAGCTTCTCCTGGTCGGCGTCGCCGTCGGTGAGGACCGAGTAGGTGATCCCCGCGCCGCCGGAGAACGCGTCGCGCAGCGCGGAGCCGCTCGACCCGATGGAGGCCTGCACGTGCTCGATGCCGTCGATGTCGAGAAGGGCCTCCTCGACGGGGGCAGCGGCATCGGACTTCGCCTGCAGGCTCGCGGTCGGCCCGAGGTCCTGCGTCACGGTCATGGTGTTCTGACCGGAGTCGCTGAGGAAGTTCACCTTCATCAGCGGGGCGGCGGCGAGCGTCCCGGCGAGGACCACTACCGCGAGTGCCACCGTGATGCCCGAGTGCTTCAGCGTCCAGCCGAGGATGGGGCGGTAGCCGCGCTGCAGCCGCGTCGGCGGGGCCGCCGGGTCCTCCGGGTCGATCGCGTTCCCGCTCTCGTCGAGGAGCGGCTTGCCGGGCTTGAGGAACCAGTACGCCAGCACCGGCACGATCGTCAGAGCCACGAAGAGCGAGGCGACCATGGCGATGGTGACCGTCATCGCGAACGGACGGAACAGCTCGCCCACCATGTCGCCGACGAACACGATCGGCAGGAACACCGCCACGGTCGTGATGGTCGACGCGGTGATGGCCGCGGCGACCTCGCGCACCGCGAGACGGATCGCATCGCCCTTGTCCGCGCCGCCGACGTAGTGGCGCTTGATGTTCTCGATCACCACGATGGAGTCGTCGACCACGCGGCCGATCGCGATCGTGAGCGCCCCGAGGGTCAGCACGTTCAGCGAGTAGCCGAATGCCTGCAGCCCGATGAAGGTGATGAGAACGGACGTCGGGATCGAGATCGCGGTGACGAGCGTCGAGCGCACCGACATCAGGAACACGAGGATCACGAGCACGGCCATCACGAGGCCGAGCAGACCCTCCGTGGCGAGGGTGTCGATCGACTGCACGATGAACGGTGCCTGGTCGAACACGACCGTGAACTCGGCGTCCGGGAGCGCTTCCCCGATCTCGTCGAGCGCGGCCAGCACCCCCTGCGACACCTCGACCGTGTTGGCGGCGGGGAGCTTGGTGATGGAGATCGACAGGGCATCCTCGCCGTCGACCCGGGAGATCGAGGTCACCGGGTCCGACACCTGGGCCACCGTCGCGACGTCGCCGATGGTCACCGCGGTACCGACGAGAGGCAAGGCGGCGATCTCGTCGACCGAGGTGATCTTGGCGCCGGTCTGCACCGTGAGGGTCTCGCCGTCCTCGGTGATCTCACCGCCGGGGAAGAGGGTGCCGTTCTGCTGCAGCGCGGTGCTGATCGCCTCGCTGCTCTGCCCGGCCGCGGCGAGCTTCGCGAGGTCGGGGGTGATGGTGATGCGCTGTCCGACGCCGCCGACGATCTCCGCCGCGTTCACCCCGTCGACGTCCTCCAGATCGGGGATCGCGACGCTCTCCAGCTGCGCCTGGGCGTTGTCCGCGTCCTCGAAGCCCGTGACCGCGACCTGGATCACCGGGAAGTCGTCGATCGACACCGAGAGCACCTGCGGCGTGACGTCCTCCGGGAGCTGCGAGGAGATGCGGTTGATCGCCTGCTGGATCTTCTGCTCCGCGGTCGCGAGGTTGGTGCCGTACGAGAACATCGCCTGCACGATCGAGGCGTTGGTCGTGCTCGTCGCGGTCGTCGACTCCAGGTCGGGCACGCCCTGGATGGCGGACTCGATCGGCGTCGAGACGTCGTTCTCGACCACCTCGGGCGAGGCGCCGGGGTAGGTGGTCATGACCACGAGCGCCGGCAGCTCGAGCGACGGGATGAGCTCCTGCTTGAGGTTGGTCAGCGCGAGCCCGCCGAACACCGCGGCGACGATCGTCACGAGCGCGATGAGGGCGCGGTTCTTCAGGCTGAGGATGGCGAGTTTCGACAAGGCGGGGTCCTCGGTGTCAGGGGGTGGCGGTCGCTGCGGATGGGAGGGAGAGGGGTACTCCGAGGATCCGCGCCAGTGCGGATTCGAGGAAGGACTGTTCGAGTTCGACGTCGCGGATCTGCGTGCTCCACATGACGCCGTCGATGAAGATCATCGCCGCTCGGGCCCGGTCGGCGCCATAGGTCGGCTCCAGGAGGTCGACGAGGCGGTCGGACAGGTGGCGCGCGAGCTGGCGCAGACGCGGATCGTGCACGGCTGCCGTGACCACGGCTCGATCCGCCTGCACCGCGTGGCCGTCGTGGATGCTGTCGTACACGAGCGCCGCGATGACGTCGGCCCCGGCTCCCCGTTCGGCGAGGGTCTGCCGTACTCCGTCGAGTCGGCATTCGATCTCGTCCGCGAGCGCTCGGAAGGCGGCGGTGCGCAGGTCGTCGAGGGTGTCGAAGTACTGGGTGGTCGCCCCGAGCGGCACTCCGGCTCTGGCGGCCACCATCCGATGCGTGATGGCGTCGGCCCCGACCTCGACGATCAGCTCGGCCGTGGCGGTGACGATCTCCCGACGACGCGCTTCGGGGTCACGCCGCCGACGCGCGCTCTCCACCATCGCTCACCCCCTGGACACCCGTACATGTACGTTTGTACATTCGCTCCGGTGTGAACTCCCTGAGAACGGCCGCCCGCTTCTTTCCTGTCTCCCCGCCGTGCCGGATCACTTCCGCACCCCGCACCCCCGTTCCCGGTCCCTTTTCGCGCTCTCACGGGTGGGAATCTCCTCCCGTGATCGAAAACGTTCCGGGGTGGGGGGCGGAGGAGGGGGTCAGGCGGCGGAGGAAGACGGGGCGGAGGAGGGGGTCTGGCCGCGCTCGAAGTAGGCGACGAGATCGGGGTCGAGCGGGGGGACGGCGATCGCGGAGCCGTCACCCCGGAGGGACGCGGTGGCGAGGATGCCGGCGGCCACGGCCTCGCGCGCCGCGACGGGAGAGGTCGCCGTGAGACCCCCGTGCCGCACGAACCGGAGGAACTCGGCCACGAGCAGCGCGTCGGCACCGTCGTGTCCGGCGTCGGGCACCTCGGGCACGACGAACACCTCGTCCGCGTCGGCCGCCCCGGCATGCCGACGGTTCCACAGCTTCACCTCGCTGCCGGCCACGTCGCCGAAGTTCTCGATGCGCCCCTCGGTGCCGATCACGGTGTAGTTCCGCCAGTAGTCCGGGGTGAAGTGGCACTGCTGGTACGAGGCGAAGATCCCGCCCTCGAGCCGCAGGTTCACCATCGAGATGTCCTCGACGTCGACCACAGGGTGGAGTCCGGTGAGCGCGGTCGGCGGCCAGTTGTCCATGCTGAACCAGTCGGGCATCCGCTCACCCGTGCGGTCCCGCCGGTCGGTGATGTCGCCGTAGACGCTGAGGCCGCCCATCGCCGCCACCTGCTCGGTGTACGCCCCCGCCAGCCAGTGGATGATGTCGAGGTCGTGCGCTCCCTTCTGCAGGAGGAGTCCGGTGGTGCGGCTCCGGTCGGCGTGCCAGTCTTTGAAGTAGAAGTCGCCGCCGTGCCCCACGAAGTGCCGCACCCACACGGCCTTCACCTGCCCGATGCGCCCGGCCTGGATGAGCCCGCGCATGAGCGTGATCACGGGCATGTGCCGCATGTTGTGGCCGATGTAGAGGCGGGTCCCGGTCCGTCGCGCCGTCTCCAGCATGCGGTCGGCGTCGGCGAGGTTGATCGCGAGGGGCTTCTCGCAGAAGACGGGCACCCCGGCCTCCAGCGCCCGGATGGTCAGCGCGGCGTGCGTGTCGTCCGGGGTCAGCACCATGACCGCGTCGACCCCGGACGCGAGCAGCTCGTCGAGGGAGTCGGTGATGAGGGCGTCGGGGACGAGCGCCCTGGCGTCCTCGCGGGCACGCGGGGCGAGGTCGCAGACGGCGGTGATACGGGAGCCGTGGTCCGGCCGATGCACCTCCTCCTGAAGGGTGGAGCGCGCGCCGAAGCCGATGATGCCGATGTGGAGGTCCAACAGAAGTCCTTCGTGAAAGGGGGGGGAAGAAGAGGGGGCGGCTCAGCGACCGCGGGCAGCCGGGGCGTCGAGATCGGTCGAGCCGCCGGGGACGAGGGCCCAGGGGAACTCGTGCAGCGCACCGGGTGAGGGGTCGCTCTCGAGCGCCTTCTCGACGATGATCCGCGCCTGCCGCTCGTAGAAGTCCGTCGGGCCGACGGTGGTGAGGGTGGGGGCGATGAGCCGGGCGTCCGGGGTGTTCCCGACGCCGACCACCGCGACGTCGTGAGGCACGCGGAGCCCGAGCATGTGGGCGGCGTTGATCGCGGCGATCGCGGCGAAGTCGGTCGTCGCGTACACGGCGTCCGGGCGGTTCTCCTGCGACAGCAGCTCGATCGCGGCGGTGAACGCGCTGGCCTGCGTCTCGGCATAGGTCACGGTCCATGCCGGGTCCGGGGAGATGCCGGCAGCCGCGAGCTTCTCGACATACGGCGTGTACCGCGTGACCTGCGTGGCCGCGAGGCGGACGGCGCCCTCCGCGGCGATGCAGCCGATGGCCGCGTGCCGCTCCAGCAGGTGGTCCATCGCGAGCTCGCACCCCGGGATCGCGTCCGAGCGGATGACGTCGAACCCGTCCGGCTCCAGATGCTCCGAGAACACCACGAGCCGCTGGCCGCGCTTGACGAGGTCGCCCAGCCGTCGGGCGTCCTCCTCGTCCAGCCCGACGCCGTCGAGGTATGCCACGTCGCTCTCGACGCGGTCGAGCGCCGCGTGCCAGTCGCCGTCGGCGAGGATCAGCGTCGTGAGCCCGTGTTTGTTCGCCTCGGCGTTCACGGCGTCGGCCACCGCCAGCGACCACGGATCGCTCAGCATGTGGAGGGAGAGCTGTACCATGCCGCTGCGACCGGTGCGGATCGCCCTGGCCGCCGTGTTCGGACGGTAGTTGAGCTCGTCCGCGGCCGCGAGCACCCGGGCCGCGGTCGCCTCGGCCACGCCGGCCCCGCTGGCACCGGCGCGGCCGGAGAAGACGTACGACACGGTCGCGGTCGACACCCCGGCACGTTCGGCCACCATCCGCAGCGTCGGTCGGCGGCTGGGGGCGTGCTCACGCTGTGCCATGTCTCATCCCTTCGTCCCGCTGAACGCGATGCCCTGGATGAACTGCCGCTGCAGGATCATGAACGTCACCAGCATGGGCAGGGTCGCCAGCAGGGCGCCGGCCATGAGCACCGGGTAATCGGTGCCGTGGATGCCGACGAGCTGCGAGAGTCCGACAGACAGCGGCATCTTCGCCGGGTCGGTCGTCACGATCAGCGGCCACAGCAGATCGTTCCAGGACCACAGCACGGTGAACACCACAAGTGCGATGATGCCAGGCTTCGCCAGTGGAACCATGATCCGCCAGAAGGTCTGCCACGGATTCGCCCCGTCGATCCGCGCCGCCTCCTCCAGCTCGGCCGGCATGGAGAGGAAGAACTGGCGCATCAGGAAGGTCCCGAAGGCGCTGAAGATGCCGGGCACGATGAGCGCCTGCAACGTGTTCAGCCAGCCGAGCGCCTGGATGATCTCGTACTGCGGCAGCAGGTAGAGCTGCGAGGGCACCATGAGCACCGAGAGGAACACGACGAACAGGGCGTTCCGGCCGGGGAAGGCGATGCGCGCGAACGCGTAGCCCGCCATGGTGCACAGGGCGACCTGCCCGACCGTGCGGCCGACGGTGAGGAGCACGGAGTTCAGGAACATCTGGCCGAACGGCATCGAGTCGAAGACCTCGGCGAAGTTCGTGAACACCCATTCGCGCGGGAGGAACGACGGCGGCACCTGCACCGAGTCGGACAGCGTCTTGAACGAGGTCAGCAGCTGCCAGACGAACGGGAACACCATGAGTGCGGCGCCGGCGATGAGCACGACGTGCACGATCCACAGTCCGCGGTTCCGGGGCGTGCCGGCCGTCCGCGATCGTGCGGGGGCGGCGCCGACGACCGCGCGGGTGTCGAGGGAGACGTCACTCATAGTGCACCCACTTCTTCTGCAGCCGGAACTGCACGATCGTCAGCACGAGGATGATCAGCAGCAGGAGGAAGGCGACGGCGGCGGCGTACCCGCGGTCGTTGTCGAGGAAACCCGCTTCGTAGAACAGGTAGACGACCGTGCGGGTGTTCGGCATCGCGGGGTTGCTGCGGCCGAGCATCATGTAGATGAGGTCGAACACCTGCAGAGCCCCGATCACGCTGATGACGCTGACGAAGAAGATCGACGGCGACAGCAGCGGGATCGTGATGGAGAAGAACTTCCGCACGGGGCCCGCCCCGTCGAGGTCGGCCGCCTCCATGATCGTGTCCGGGATGCCCTGGAGTCCGGCGAGGAAGATGACGATGTTGGTCCCCAGTCCCGCCCAGATGCCGACGACGGCGATCGCGATCAACGCGGTGTTCGGGTCGGTCAGCCAGCTCCGCCCGTCGATGCCGACCGCGCCGAGGGCGGCGTTCAGGACGCCGTAGTCGCCGTTGTAGATCATGCGCCAGACGAGGGCGATCGCCGCGGGCATGGTGACGACGGGGATGAAGTAGAGGGTGCGGTAGGCGCTGCGGCCCGTGAGGCCGGTGGTGTTCAGCAGCGCGGCGATCCCGACCGCGAGGGGGATGCCGATCAGCGCGATCACCGTGTAGACCGCGGTGTTGCGCAGAGCGCCGAGGAGCTCCGGGTCCTGGAACAGCCGCACGTAGTTCTCGAACCCGATCCACTCGGAGCCGCCGAACGGGCCGGACTTCGTGAAGGAGATGATGAGCGTGCGCACGGTCGGCCACAGGTAGAACACGGCCAGCCCCAGGGCGGTGGGCCCGAGGAAGACGAGGGCCCACCACGGCGAGGCACCGGGTGTCCGGCGCCGCCGCCGGACACCGGAGAACGGGGCCTCCGGTGCCCGCCCGGCGGCGGGGGCGACCGCGCGAGGCGCGAGGACGGTCATCCGGTCACTCCTGCTCGGCGTCCAGCGCGGTCTGCATCTGCGCGGCGAGATCCTGCAGGCCTTCCTTCGGGGAGACCGCTCCGGACCAGACCTGGGACAGCACCTCGCTCTCGATGCTCGTCCACGCGGAGGTGTTCTTCGACACCGGGTACGGGACGGCCGTCTCCAGCGCGTCGATGTAGACCTGCAGGTCGTACTGCGGGAGCGCATCCACCCAGGCCTGCTGCGTGCCGTTGAACGCCGGGATCACGGTGCCGGTCTCGGCCTGGATCTTCGCCGCCTGCTCGCCGCTCGCGAAGGCGGCGAAGTCCTTCGCCTCCTCCACGTGCGCGCTCTTGGCGTTCGCGACGTTCCCGACGCCGTGGATCACGCTCTGATTGCCCTCCGGGCCTGCGGGCAGCGGAGCCACGTCGACGCTGTCGCCGATGTCGGCGTTGTCCGCGTAGGCGATGGCGGCCCAGGAGCCGTTCTGGAACATGGCGACCTTGCCCGACAGGAAGAAGTCCTCCGGGTTCGTGTCCGTCATCTGCTGCGCCGTGGGCGAGGAGCCGTCAGCGATGAGGTCGGTCCACAGCTCGACGCCCTCGAGAGCCTCGGGCGAGCCGTAGCCGGTCTCAGTTCCGTCCGCGGAGATGACTTCGCCGCCGGCCTGTGCGATCGAGTTGTAGAAGTTCTCCTGGCCGTACTGGCTCGCGGCGACGCCGAACCGGCCGCTCGCGGGGTCGGTCAGCTTCGCGGCCGCGGTGGTGAAGTCGTCCCAGGTCCAGCCGGCGCTGGGGTACTCCACTCCGGCGGCGTCGAACAGCGTCTTGTTGTACCAGAGCGCGACGGTGTCGAAGTCCTTGGGGGCGCCGTAGAGCGCGTCGTCGTAGGTGTAGAGGTCGACGAGGCCCTGGGGGTAGTCGGAGGCGTCCACGTCGTCAAGCGGCGCGAGCTGGCCGTTCGAGGCGTAGAGCTGGAAGTTCGGCCCGTTCATCCAGAACACGTCGGCGGCCGACCCTCCCGTCACCGCGGTCTGGAGCTTGGTGAAGTACTCCTTGTAGGGCGTGACCTGGATCTCGATCGTGACGTTCGGGTGCTCCTCGGTATAGGCGGCGGCGATGTCCTCCATCGCGGGCTTCTGGTTCTCGTCCCAGATCGCGTAGCTGAGGGTGATGTCGCCGCCCGAGGACTCCCCGGTCGCGGAGGAGGAGCAGGCGGAGAGCGCCAGGACGGCGGCCGCGGAGGCGGCGAGAGCGCCCAGGGCGCGGCGGGAGGTGCGGGGCATCGAGGTCTCCTTTGACGGGTGCACGAGAAGGCGGTGCGCGATGTTAACCGTTTAGCGTTAAACGATTAGCAGTGAGAGTAGCGCGCCGCGTCCGTTCTTCGCAAGCACCGATCTAGAGCGCGGATCCCAGCGCCAGCCCCAGCCCCGCGGCGAGGAGACCGAGCAGGAGCATGCCGAGCGCGTCGAACGCCGCAGCGCCGCGTTCGCCGTCCCGCCACAGCGCGACCGCATCGAGCATCGCGGTGCTGAAGGTCGTGTAGCCCCCGAGCAGACCAGCGCCGAGCACGAACGCCGCCCCCGGCAGCGCCGTCGTCACGAGCCCCAGCGCGAAGGAGCCGGTGAGGTTGACGATGAGGATCCCCCACGGAAACCGTCGGCCGACGAACCGGGCGACACCGAGGTCGACGAGATAGCGCAGGACGGCGCCGACGCCCCCGGCGAGCGCCGCGGCGAGGAACAGCAGCGGACTCACGTCGCCCCTCCCCGGCGCGGGCGCCCCAGCCGGAGCCCCGCGGACGCCGCGAGGAGGCCGAGGGCGAGGCTGACCGCGGCATACGCGGCGGCGAGGAGCGGTGCCGACGCCCACAGGGCTAGCGTCCCGGTCATGAAGGCGCTGTAGGTCGTGAACCCCCCGAGGACCCCGGTGCCCAGGAGCAACCGCAGCTCCGCCGAGGCCGGGAGCCGCGCCGCCACGACGCCGATGAGCAGGGCGCCCAGCACGTTGGCCGGCAGCACCGCGAGGGGGAACCCGCCGAGGTCGGGGAGGAGGAGCCCGAGGCCCAGACGCGCCGCCGTCCCCAGCGTGCCGCCGAGCGCGACGAGCAGGACACGACGGAGACTCACGCTGGCCACTGTAGTCGCGCATGACAGTGCGGCCGTCCGATGTCAAGGCGTTGGGGTGGGGGCGGAGACAGGCGTTGACTGTCGGCATGAAGCCACTCTGGAAGGTCGACCAGGACGCACCCCACGGCACTCCCTTCGATCCCGGCGCGCAGCACGACGTGCTCATCGTGGGGGCGGGCCTCACGGGACTCTCGACCGCGGTGCTCCTGACCCGCGCCGGACTCGACGTCGTCGTCGTCGATGCAGGCGATGTGGCGGAGCTGTCGACGGGCGGCAACACCGGCAAGCTCTCCCTCCTCCAGGGGCAGCAGCTCGCCACGATCCGCACGCACCATCCGGCCGCGCTCGTCCAGGCGTACGTCGACGCGAACCGCGCCGGCATGGAGTGGCTCACCGGTTTCGCGGACAGCGCCGGCCTGAGCTACACCGAGCGGACCGACCACACCTACGCCCAGGGTCCTGAGGGGCTCGAATCGGTGCGGGCCCAGCACGCCGCCGCACGGGAGGCGGGACTGCCGACGCGTCTGCTCACCGCAGGCGAGCTGTCGACGCCGTTCCCCGTCGCGGGCGCGGTCGCATTGGATTCCCAGGTGACGATCGACCCGGTCGCCGTCGCCGACGCGCTCGCGAAGGAGTTCCTCGCGGGCGGCGGCACCCTGCACACCGGCGTCCGTGTGACGGGCACCCACGCCCTCCCGGAGCCTCGGGTGGAGACCACGGCCGGCCCGATGTTCGCCGAGCACATCGTCCTCGCGACGGGGACCCCGATCCTCGACCGGGGCCTGTACTTCTCCAAGGTCGCCGGGATGCGGTCGTACTGCGTCTCGTTCCGGGTCTCCAGCGGGGTGCCGGAGGGGACGTTCATCTCCGCCGACAGCCCCACGCGATCGATCCGCCCGGTCTCGGCTGCCGACGGTCCGGCGGACACGGCACAGCTCGTCGTCGGCGGCAACGGGCATCCGGTCGGCCGCTCGGACGGTGAGACCGCGGCGATCGACGATCTCGTCGCCTGGACGCGGCTGCACTTCCCGGACGCGGAGGAGACGCACCGCTGGTCCGCGCAGGACTACCAGTCGCACAACCTCATCCCCTTCGTCGGCGCTCTGCCGCGCGGCCTCGGTCGCATCCGCATCGCCACCGGGTACGCGAAGTGGGGGCTGTCGAACGCGCCCGCCGCGGCCCTGCGGCTCACCGAGGAGATCATCGGGACGAAGCGCAGCGAGCGTCCGTCCTGGATGCTGCGCCTCGGCACCCGTCTGACCGTCCCCGCCGACCTCGCGCGCGGCGCCGTCGAGGGAGCGAAGGTGGCCGCCGCGGCCACGAAGGGCTGGGTCGCGGCCGAGACCACGCCGGTCCCGGTGCCGCAACCCGCGGAGGGCGAGGGCGTGGTGGCGAACCGCGGCGGCCGCCCGGTCGCCATCTCCACCGTCGACGGCGTGACCCGTGCGGTCAGCGCGGTGTGCCCGCACCTCGGCGGCGTCCTCGACTGGAACGACGCCGAGTGCACATGGGACTGCCCGCTGCACGCGTCGCGGTTCGCCGCGGACGGCACCCGCATCGAGGGGCCTGCTCTGAAGGACCTCGAGCAGATGCCGCGGACGGTCGGCGGCTCGTGACTCAGGACCGGGTCGGCGGGGCGTCCCAACCCTGCTGCGGGGTGTCGCAGTCCTCACGGAACACGTACTGCGACACGAGCTTGCGCTGACTGCTGGACCAGTCGATCGCCGGGCGGCGCTGCTCCGGCGGCAGATAGCCGAGTCGGTACACGGCCATGAGCTCCAGGTCGTCGGGCACCCGCAGCAGCCGCACGATCTCGTCCCAGCGCCCCGGCACCTCCATCGGGAACGAGATGAACTGGATGCCCATGCCCAGCTCGACCGTGGTCAGCCAGACGTTCTCCATGGCCGCGCCCATGCTGAACACGGAGTAGAACGACGACAGCTGCCCCGGCCGGTACTCGCTGCGGTCGAGCATGACGCCGAGCAGGAGGGGCGACCCGGCCACGAGCTTGCGGTTCTCCGCGCCCAGCGTCTTCGGCACCCCGAACGTGTTCATCAGCGTCTGGCCGCGCTTCGTGAACACCTGCGACGTGAAGGGGCGCAGCGGCGCGGGGAGCTTGTCGAACAGCATGCCGCTGCGCTTCTCCTCCATCTCCTCCTGGCTGAAGCGGAAGTAGGGCTTGTACCGCTCGAAGAACGTGCCGTTCGACATCGCCTCGGTCATGCTCTCGCCGGAGATGCGCGCGATCTCGTCGATCGTGTCCCGGTTCTCGATCACGACGAAGCGCCACGGCTGACTGTTGAGCTGCGACGGTGCGCGACCTGCGGCTTCCAGGAGGATGCGCTGGTGCTCCTCGGAGACCGGGTCGGGGAGGAACGCTCCGTTCGTGGTCTTGCGGCGGCGGATGGCGTCGAGGAGTTCCATACGGTCACTTCCGGTCGGAGGGGAGGCGCGAGACCACGAGGCCCGCGAGGACGAAGGGCGCTGCCGTGAGGGCGACGAGGGGATGCCGGCGCGTGTGGGTCCCGGCGTAGGGGATCGCGGCCAGCGGGACGGCAGCGGGGAGGAGGGCCAGGGCGGCGCGGCGGCTGCGCGGCGTGCGGGTGGCCAGACCGACGACGACGGCGAGTCCGGTCGTCGCGCAGGTCAGGATGTAGAGCGCGTGGTGCACCCAGCGGAAACGACGCGTGTCGATGAGCCGAGCCGCGACCGCGGCCCCGAGGGCGCAGTTCGCCGCATAGGCCGTCGCCGCCGCCGCGAAGACTCCGGACGCGGGGCGGTCGTCGCGCTCGCGCTTCCGTCGCCCCGTCATGGCACGACCCTACGCCCTCCCCTCCTCCCCCGATCCACCCCCTTGCGTACGAGCGGCCCCCTTGAGTACGACCGCACCGGGGTGGGTCGCACGCAAAGGGGCCGCTCGACGGATCAGAGGGCGGCGTCCGCGTAGATGCGGAGCGCGTCGCGGACGAACTCCGCACCCTGCGTGCCGCCCGCGGACGTCGCGTAGTTCGCACCGAAGCGCGGGTCCGCGACGTACATCTCGCCGAGTCCGATGACGTACGCCTTGGCTGCGGCATCCGGCCCCTTCCGGAGGGCGGCGGCCGGAGTGCCGGGGATGCCCGTGAGCCAGGCGACGTGACGACGCGCGAGCTCCTGTGCCTCGGCGGACGCGGGATCGATGCCGCTCTCCGCCGCGGCGATCCAGTCGCGTCCGAGATCGGACACGCGCTGCTGCCAGTCGGCGCGCTCGGCGTCGCTCATCCCGCGCCACCAGCGGTCGCTGTCGGCGTAGGCCTTCGTCCCCCAGCGGTCCTCGACCTCCTGCTTGTACTGCGTGTGGTCGAAGCCGTCGAACATGTTCTCTGCCATGAGGTTCTCACCTCCTCTCAATGCCGTGATGGTGGATTCGACCGACGCGATCTGCCGCGCCAGCCGGGTCTGCTCCTCGCGCAGCAGCGCGAGGTGGGTCTCTAGGGCCGACGCCTCGGCCGCCGCCTGGTTCCCTGAGCCCGAACCCTGGGTCCCTGAGCCCGCACCCTGGGTCCCTGAGCCCGCACCCTGGGTCCCTGAGCCCGCACCCTGGGTCCCTGAGCCTGTCGAAGGGCCCAGCACCTCCGCGATCTGCGGCAACCCGAGCCCGAGCTCGCGCAGCAGGAGGATCCGCTGCAGTCGCACGAGTGCCGCCGCGTCATAGTGCCGGTAGCCGTTGGCCGCGATGCGCGACGGCGGCAGCAGGCCGATGTCGTCGTAGTGCCGCAGCGTCCGGCTCGTCGTGCCCGCCAGCCGCGCGATCTCCTGGATCGACCAGTCCCGCGATTCCATCCGCCCACCCCTTCCGTGTCAGGTCTCCTCCCACCGTAGAAGTTGCCGCTACGTCAAGGTCAACCCCGCCTCCGAATCGCTGGCTTGGCTCTATTTCCGGCGGAGATGGGGCCAATCAGGCGATTCAAAGGAGAGAGGGGGTGTCGGAATCGAGATATATCGTGTTATCGTGACGGCAACACGATATATCGTGAATCCCTCGACACAGGAGAAGCAGACATGACCGAGAAGTGGCTCATCGCCCCCGGCGAGGAACGCGTCATCGACATCGCCTCCGCGACCCGGCTCAAGGTGGGCCTCGTCGGCGGACAGGTCGACGTCATCGCCCACGACGAACCCGGCATCCGGATCGAGGTGCACGGCGTCACCACCAAGGACCTCCGGATCGAATCCCGCGACGGGGAGGTCGAGATCGACCACCCGCAGCTGGGCTGGGACAACTTCCTCGAGGTTTTCCGGAACTTCGGCTCCGGCGGCCCGCGCGCCGAGGTGAGCGTGGCCGTCCCGCGTTCCATCGCCCTGACCCTGGGCGTCGTGAGCGCCGGCGCCCTCGTGTCGGGGATCCGCAACGACACCCGGCTCAACACCGTGTCCGGCGACATCATCGTCGACACCCTCATCGGCGACCTCGGCGTGAACTCCGTCTCCGGCGACGTACAGGTGCGCAACCTCACCGGCTCGATCAACGCCAACAGCGTCTCCGGCGACGTGGCCGTCACCGGAGCGATCCGCAAGGCGACGGTCGACATCGTCTCCGGGTCGACGCTGGTGGACGCCGCAGGCGATGTCAACACGATCACCGTGAACTCGGTCTCCGGCGGCACGACCGTCCGGCTCGACGAGTCCCTCGCGGCGAACTACGTGATCCGCTCGCTCAGCGGTCGTCTCCTCATCGACGGCGTCGAGCGCAGCACCTCCGGCCCGAGCACCTACAACGGCACGTCCGGCGAGCTCGCCGGGCGCTTCGTGGACCTCCGCGCCAACTCCGTCTCCGGAGGGGTGACGGTCCTCCGCCGCGCTCCGCAGACGATCGAGAACGACCCGGAGTGGGAAGCATGAGTCCCGCGGTCTTCTCCCACGGCGATCTGCGCCTGTACCTGCTGTCGCTGCTCGCGGAGTCCCCGCAGCACGGCTACGGCATCATCCAGTCCCTCACGGACCGCACCGGCGGGACGTACACCCCGAGCGCCGGCACGATCTACCCGCGCCTCGCGAAGCTCGAGGAGGAGGGACTCGTCACCAAGACGGTCGACGGACGCACCACGATCTACGCGATCACCGAGGCCGGGCGCGCCGAGCTCGCCTCCCGCGAGAACGACCTCGCCGACATCGAGGCGGGCATCACCGACACCGTCCGCCTCATCGCCAACGAGGTGCGCCAGAGCGTGCAGGAGGCGATGAAGAGCCTCCGCGCCGATCTGGCGACGGCCACCAAGGATGACCGGGCGGCGGCGAAGTCGCGGCCCCGCACCGCGAGCGAGGATGCGCGGCTGACCAGCCGTGAGGAGCTGCACCGCGCCGACGCCGTCGTGAACGCCTTCCGCGCACGGGTCCGCACCGACCTGCGCACCCATGTCGCGAAGGGCGGCGTCCTCCCGGCGTCGGTGGTCACCGACCTCGAGAACGCGCTGGATCAGGCCGCCCGCACCGTGACGGTCGCGCTGAGCCAGCCGGACTCCTGAGCCTCCATCACACAGCACGAGGCCCCGCCGACATCCATCGGCGGGGCCTCGTCGCGTCCGGGTCACTCCGGCCAGATCTCCTTCTGCTCGTCCGGTACCGACTCCCCCAGGGGCACGACGAGCACCGGACGGTGCTGGCGATGAGCCAGCCGGGCGGCCACGGAGCCGGTGAAGAACTCCCGGATCGACTCGCCGATGCCGCGCTTGCGGGTGCCGACCACGATGAGCTGGGCGTCGAGCTTGTTGGCGAGCTGCTTGATGGCCAGGGCCGGGTCGCCGACGAGCTGTCGCGCCGTCCAGGTGACCCCCTTCCCGGCGAGGATCGTGGCAGCCGCGGCCTCGACGGCCTCGAACTCGGCGGCGCCCGCGTCGAAGTTGATGTCGATGGGGGCGGAGTGCACGTAGCCGTCCGGATCCTCGTAGGTGACGAAGCGCGTGATGTCGACGTGGGCGACCACGAGCGGAGCGTTCAGCAGCCGGGCGAACCGCACGGCCTCATCGAGAACGTGCGGGTCCTGGTCGAGCTGCATCCCGACGATGACAGCCTTCTGCAGAGCGGCGTTCTGCGTGGCCTCGTCGGACGGAGTGGAGGTGCTGTCGGTCATGGAGATCGCTCCCTTCGCCGGCCTGGCCGCGGCCAGGGTCTGTTCCCCGCGTGCTATCCTGAATGCTACTCTTACCGGCCTCGAGCCGGTGTCGTGAATGACTCGGGCGCCTGTCTGCCCGCAGCTTAACTCGTGAGGGGGTCTCAGGCATGGGCCGTGGCCGTCAGAAGGCGAAGCACACAAAGATCGCCCGCGAACTCAAGGCGTACAGTCCGTCGGTGAACTACTCGGCGCTGGAGCGCGAGCTCGCGCACTCGAGCGACTCCGACGAAGACGCCTACGTCGACAAGTGGGCCGACGAGTACGCGGACGAAGACGAAGACGAACTAGAGAAGGCCTAGCCCCTCGGTTCGAAACACCCGCACGGCTCGTGCGGGTGTTTCGTCGTTCCCGGGCGGCGATGCGACGCCCCGGTCGCTCGTCCCGACCGCGCGGCTTGCCGCCGGAACGAGGAGGCTCTCGCGATGTCAGCGCTCCCTCCAGGGCAGGTTAATCCGACGCAATTCCGCTGATCCGCGTCTTGTGAGCGCAAACATTTTCTGATTTGATGTGCATGTGATCGACGGCGCACCCTCGCCGCGTCCCGGCTTCGGGCGATCCGCAGGAACATGACCTCAAAGAGGAGAACAGCATGGCACCCACCTCACGCACCCCCCGCGTCGCCGCGGTCGTCGCCCTCGGCGCAGTGTCGGCGTTCGGACTCGCGGCCTGCGCCCCGGCCGCCTCCGGGGGCGGGGACGCCGGCGGAGAGCCCGTCACCATCGAGTACATGCACCGCCTCCCCGACGGCGAGGGCATGACCACGGTCGCCGAGATCGTCGACCGTTGGAACGAGGAGCACCCCGACATCCAGGTCAAGGCCACGAAGTTCGACGGCAAGGCCAGCGACATGATCCTCAAGCTCGAGACCGACATCAAGGCCGGGAACGGTCCGTGCCTCGCGCAGACCGGATACTCCGAGGTGCCGCAGCTCTACGTGAAGGGTCTGCTGGAGGACGTCGCCGCGGAGGCCGAGAAGTACGAGGACCACTACTCGGCCGGAGCGTTCAGCGGCATGCGGGTCGGCGACGCCATCGTGGGCCTCCCGCAGGACACCGGACCCCTCGTCTACTTCTACAACACCGCCGAGTTCGAGGCGCTCGGCCTCGACGCCCCGGCGACGCTCGACGACCTGACCGCCGCCTCCGCCACGGCCGCCGCCGCCGGCAAGTTCGTCACGGCGTTCACACCGGACGAGGCGCAGAACTGGCTCTCCGGACAGGCTGCCGCCGCCGGTGACACCTGGTTCTCCACGGAGGGCGAGGAGTGGAAGGTGGATGCCGAGGGTGCGGGCTCCGAGCGGGTCGCCGCCTTCTGGCAGGGCCTGCTCGACGGCAAGCAGACACTCGCGACCGAGCGCTGGGGTGAAGGGTTCACGGCGGCGCTGAACAACGGCAGCCTCATCGGCCACGTCGGCGCGGCCTGGGAGGCCGGCTTCCTCCTCGACTCCCTGGACGGCACTCCGGCCGAGGGGCAGTGGCGCGTCGCCCAGCTCCCCGACTTCGGCGCCGGGGCGATGAGCGGCCCCGACGGCGGGTCCGGCGTCTCGGTCATGAAGGGCTGCGAGAACCCCGCGGCCGCCATGGAGTTCAATGACTGGTTCAACACGCAGGTCGACGACCTCGCTTCCCAGGGCCTCGTCGTCGCCGCGAAGGGCGAGGTGGAGACCCCGGAGAAGATGCTGCGTCAGTTCGGCGGCCAGGACGTGCTGGCCGAACTCGGCACGGCCACCGAGAACCTCAACCCCGACTTCCCGTACGCCCCCGGATTCTCCACCCTGGCGAACATGAACGAGACGGCCGCCGCGGCTGCCGCCGGCACCGCCACGGTCGCGGACATCTTCACGACGGCGCAGGACACGGCCGTGGCGTCGCTGAAGGACCTCGGCCTCCCGGTCGCGGAATGACCGGACCGGACGGCATCATCGGATGAACGACGGCGGAGTGCACGGGCGATCGTGCACTCCGCCGTCGTCGTGAGAGCGAGAGGCACATCATGGCCACAGTGACCGAGACGAGGGCAGCGGCGCCGCTCCCTCCCGCGCGCCGTCCCGTCGCCCCGTCGACCCGTCGATCGCGGATCCGAAGAGAGGGGCTGACCGGGTGGCTGTTCATGGCGCCGTTCGCGCTGCTGTTCGCCGTCGTCTTCCTCATCCCCATCATCGTGTCGGTCCGGTCGGCGTTCTTCGCGCAGGTGCCCGCCGGCGGCGGCCTGTACGGCGGGGGCGAGCTCGTCGACACCTTCGTCGGCCTCGACAACTTCGCGGCGGCGGCGACCGACGGCGCCTTCTGGGCCGGCATGGGACGGGTCGTGCTCTACGCGGCGTTCCAGATCCCGGTGATGATCATCGCGGCCCTCGCCCTGGCCCTGCTGCTGGACTCGTTCATCGTGCGCCGCCCCGCCCTGTTCCGCCTCGCCTTCTTCCTCCCGTACGCGGTCCCCGGCATCATCGCGGCGATGATGTGGCTCTACCTCTACACGCCCGAGGTGTCGCCCTTCCTGCCGTATCTGCCGGAGGGGACCGACCTCATGTCGCCGCAGACGATCCTCTTCTCGATGGCGAACATGACGACGTGGACCTACACGGGCTACAACATGCTCATCTTCCTCAGCGCCCTGCAGGCCATCCCCCGCGACCTCTACGAGGCCGCCCGTCTGGACGGTGCGACGGGCTTCCAGATCGCGACCCGCATCAAGGTGCCGCTCGTGCGCGGTGCCGCGCTGCTGGCGGTGCTGCTGTCGATCATCGGCACGATCCAGCTGTTCAACGAGCCGGTCATCCTGGAGGCCGCGAACTCCTGGATGGGCAAGGACTTCACGCCGATGATGCTCACCTACAACACGATGATGGGCGAGCTGTCGCCGTCGGGCAGCGGTCCGGCGTCGGCGTACTCGCTGCTCATGGCCGGGATCGCGGGCGTGCTCGCGATCGTGTACGCACTGCTCCAGCGGCGGAAGGGCGACGCATGACCACGACACGACTCGTCACCGTGACCCCGCCGACGAAGCGGCGCTCTCGTAGGCCGCAGGCGGCGGACGCCCCTCCTCCTTCCATCGCCCCGGGACCCGCGGCCCGCACGTTCGGCATCATCGCCCTCGTCGTCGCGACGCTGTACTTCCTCGTGCCGGTGTTCTGGCTCGTGGTGGCCTCGACGAAGAACAACACCGACCTCACCTCGACGTTCGGATTCTGGTTCGCCGAGCCGAACCTCGCCGCCAACTACGACAGCCTCATGGGCTGGACCCAGGGGCTGTTCTGGCGCTGGGTCGGCAACTCCCTGTTCTACTCGCTCAGCGCCGGGATCATCGGCACGCTGTTCGCCGTGATGGCCGGCTACGCGATCGCCAAGTTCGCCTTCCCCGGGAAGAAGCTCGCGGTCGGCATCATCATGGCGGGACTTCTGCTGCCCGTCGCCCTGCTCACGGTGCCGCTGTACATCGAGTTCCAGGCGCTCGGCCTCACGAACACCGTGTGGGCGATCATCATCCCCTCGGCGGTCTCGCCGTTCGGCGTCTTCCTCGGCATGGTCTACGCGCAGTCGTCGGTGCCGACGGAGCTGCTGGAGGCCGCCCGCATCGACGGCGCCGGTGAGGCCCGGATCTTCTTCACGATCGTGCTGCGGCTGCTCGGCCCCGCGATGGTGACGATCTTCCTGTTCATCTTCGTGGCCACGTGGAACAACTTCCTCCTCCCGCTCATGATGATCTCCAGCCCCGACCTCAAGCCGGTCACCCTCGGCCTCTACGGCATGATGAGCTACTTCTCGCCCGACAAGGGCGCCGTCATGCTCGGGGCGCTGCTCGGTGTGATCCCGCTCATCGCCCTGTTCTTCACGCTGCAGAAGTACTGGCGCTCCGGTCTCGCCGCCGGCGCCGTCAAGGGCTAGGCACCTCGACCGCGCACAGACCGGAGGCCGCCCGCGCGAGCCTCCGGTCGTGCGTGAGGAGGGGGCAGCAGGAACTCGTCCTCCAGCCGCGCCTGCAGGACTCGGGTCGACGTTCCGGTGCAGACCAGGTCGACGACGACCGAGGCGTCGACGACGATCACCGCCCGGCGCGCCCCTCGTGCACGGCGGCGACGATGCTCTCCGGGTGAGCGCAGTCACCTGCGGCTGCCGCGCTCGTCGGCTCAGGAACTCCGACAGCGTCGGGCGGGCGGCGATGCGGGCGAGCTCCGCCGAGAGGTACCGCTGCAGCGACTGTCCTCGCTCCTGCGCTCGCGCGGTGAGCACGGAATGCACGCCGGGGTCGAGATCGCGGATGAGTATCTTCGGCATGTGCGGCTCCTTTCGTGGCTACCCCTCGAGTATCGGGGACCGGAGGCACGCTCTCCGGCCTCGGAACCGCAACCCGTGGAGAACCGGCAAACTCCCCGCCGCGTGCAGAAGAGGCCCGGGGCGAACCCCGGGCCTCTCGTGTGCAGCAGAGGGACTCAGCCGCGTCGCCGTCGCCAGAGCCCCGCACCGAGTGCGCTCAGGGCGAGCGCACCGACGGTGACCGCCAGCCACGTCATCCCCTCCGCACCCGTCGTGGCCAGCGCCCCGCCACCGGCCGTCGCCGCGACGGTGACCGCGAGATCCGCACGAGCGAGCTCGGCGCCCTCGGCGTCCGTCGCGACGAGCGCATGGGCACCCGCGGGTGTGGCCGCCGGGATGGTGACGGTCGCCGTTGCACTGCCGTCGGCGGCGATCGTCACCTCGCCCACCCTGACCGGTTCCGAGTGGAGCCAGAGCTGCACGACGGACTCGGGGTCGAAGCCGCGGAGGTGCACGCGGAGGGAGTCTCCGGCCGCCGCGGTGCCGACCGACGGGGTGAGGACCGGCACCTTCGCCGGCTTCGCCTTCTTGACCTTGAGGGCCGCACCGGCCACCTCCGCGCCGGAGGCGTCCTTGACGAGGAAGCGGTGCTTCCCGACCGTCGCATCCGCGGGGATGAGGACCCGGGTGGTCAGCGCACCGTGCGCATCGATCGTCGCGTCCGCGAGCCGCACGCCGTCCAGCCAGAACGAGACGGCGGCGTCGGGCGCGAAGCCCGAGAGCACGGCCTCGACCGTCTCCCCTGCCCGCACGGAATCCGCGCCGAGCGTCAACGCAGGATCGGTCTCCGGAGCGCAGACCCCGAGGTCGTCCTCGGGTCGCGCCTCCGGTGCGTGCCCGGCCTGCGGGGCGGTGGTGCCGTACACCGCCATCTCCGCCACGGCCGCGAACGGCGTGCCCGAGATCGACGAGGTCGCCGTCACCCGAACGTATCGCGCGGTCGTCGCCGCGAAGTCGACGTCCTGCCACTCCGCGACGTTCTTCCACTCCCCCGCGGCCACGTCGGTGAAGGTCTGCCCGTCGGTGGAGACCGCGACCTGGAAGCCCTTGATGGGGCCGTTCTGGTTCGCGCCGCGACGCAGATAGGAGATACCGTCGACCGTCTCCGCGGAACCGAGGTCGAACGTCAGCACGTGCGGATACGCGGCGGCGTCAGTGCTCCAGCGGCTGTGCCAGAACGTCCCGGCGTTGCCGTCGAGCATGTTCGCCGCCGTGCCGTCCTCACCCGCGGTCTCCTCGGAGCTCGCGGTCGCGGTGATCTGCGCGTTCGGGATGCGGGCGCGGGACGCGACAGCGGCCTCCTGCGCGGTCTGCACGGTCCGCACATCGCAGTCGACGAGGTAGGTGGCGGCGATGCCGATGCTCACCGGCGAGCCCGCGGCCGACGCCGGTGCCGTCAGCAGCCAGTCCGTCGTCACGCTCTCGCCGGGGGCGACCTTCGTGAACAGGTTCGAGGAGCCGTCCGCGACCTCGACGGTGTAGCCCTCCGGGAGGTCGAGCTGCACGCCGACGTTCTCCGCCAGGATGTCCTCGCTGTTGGTGAAGGTCGTGGTGAAGGGTGTCTGCGCCCCGGGGCTCAGGGTCACGGCCTCGCCGGCGACGGTGGCGCACGGGGTGCCTCCGTCCGTCGGGCCGAGGTCCGTCACCGTGAAGTCGTCGAGGACGAAGTCGACGTCCGGCCCGCCGACGCGCTCCAGACCGACCCAGGTGTAGTCGCCGCAACCCACGATCACGTCCTCGCGGAACGCGGTGGTCTCCAGCGCCTGCACGACAGGGGTGCGACGCAGGGTCGTCGAGGAGATCTCCCCGTCGATCACGGCGTCCGTACCGGTCAGCCAGCGGTACGCTCCGCTCGCTCCGGCCTGGTAGTCGAACCCGATGCGATAGGTGTGCCCGGCCTGCAGCGGGACGAGCGTGGGGTCGGTCCGGTAGACGACGCCGGAGTTCTCGGAGTGCGACATCAGCGAGTGCTCACCGGTGAGGGTGGAGTCCACCGCGAGGCCCGCGGTGGCTCCGGTGTCGAACGGCTTGGCCGTGTTGCGCCAGTCGCTGCTCGTGTACGGGTCGTGCCGACGCGAGATGCTCGTACGCGGGTCGTCGATGCCGTTGGCGTCACCCTTCACGAACGGACCCCACCCGGGCTGGTTGCCCTCGAAGTCGTTCGAGTACACGGTGCCCGCGGCGGTCGGCGCCGTCGTGTCCGCCATCACCCTGGCGTTGTCGACTCGCACCGCCGCGTCACCGGCGACCGCCGAGACCGAGACGGTCACTTCGCCGGAGGCCGGGGCGAGGAACGACACCGATCCGCGCTGGTAGTACTGCCCGGCCTTGGAGTCGGCGCGCATGTAGTTGTATGTCGGCGAGAGGTTCCAGGTGCGGCTGACGACGCCGGCGCCGGTGTCGACCGCGACGCTCACGTCGCGCGTGGCCGTCGGATCGATCTGCACCTGCGCGGAGAACGCGTAGCGCTTCCCGGGGGTGAGGCCGGTGACTGTCTGCGAGATCGCGGACGCGGATGAGCCCAACACCGCGATGTTATCGCCCCGTGAGGCGTTCTTCGCCGCGCCGAGGTCCGTGCGCTCGATGGTCACGTCGCCCCGCGGATTCCAGCCGTCCAGCGACCCCGAGTTGAACCCGGGATCGGTTAGGCCGGCGTCGCGGTACTCGATCGCCGCCCGCTGCGCCCCACCCTGGGGCACGACGACGTAAGCCGCCCCCTTCTCGCCGGAGAGCGTCAGCTTCCCGTCGACCGCGGTGACGGTGTCCACCTTCTCGCGCCCCTGGTCGCCGAGCGCGAACACGTCGAAGGTCGTGTTGCCGCGGAAGGCATCCGTGAGCCCGAAGGTCTTCTCACCGCCGGAGGCCGTGAAGAAGTACATCTTGTCCGCGTCGACGGGCGAACCCGACTCGGCGCTCGACTCCAGCGACTGCCACGGCAGCAGGTAGGAGTCGCCCCGCAGGACGGTCGCGCCGTCCATCGTGATGACGCGGGTACCACCGTCGATCCGGACCGTCACGTCGTCGGTGAAGGTCGCCTCGGCCCCCGCCGCGTACGTCTGCAGGTCGAAGTGCTGCAGGAACTTCGTCGGCAGGCTCTGCGACCAGATGTTGCCGATGAAGCCGTCCCAGTTGCGGTTGCCCACCCAGCCCTCGGCATCGACGAGACGCTGCTGGCCCAGCAGGGCGTCGTCGTTCCAGACGTCCGCCTGCGCGTTCTGGATGAACCGCACCATGGTGGAGTTGATGCCCTTGTTGTCCTTGCCGCCGTAGGCGAGGTCGTTCGGCCAGTGCGACCAGACCGTGCTGTCGACGAACTTGTCGCCCCACTCGGTCGCGACCTCGAGGTCCATGGCGTTCAGCTCGTCCGCGAGCTCCTCGGCCACCCAGCCGTTGGAGTAGTACACGTCGATGTAGACGCCGCTGAGCCCCGGCACCTCGTCCCGCAGCTGCTGGAAGCGGTCGAGCACGCGTCCGGTGCCGAGATCGGTCTGCTGATTGATGTAGTACGACTGATCGAGCCAGTTCCAGCCCGGCTTGTACGGCGGTGTGCCGTCGAGGATCGCCGCGTCGAACGCGTCCGCCTGCGGGTAGATCTCCGTGGCGTTGACGTGCACGCTCATGTCGGCGTTGAGCTTCGCCCCCTCGTCGACGAGGCGGTTGAGGTCGGCGAGGCCGCCGGCACGCTCGTTGTAGTTCCCGCCGTAGTCGGTGTTCGCGGAATCGTGTCCCTCGCTGCCGAAGCCCTTGTTGAGCACCCACTGGCCGAGGCCGTCGGTCTGGTTCGCGATGCGCTTGGTGTTATCGAGCACGAGGTCGAAGTAGTTCGTGGCGCTGGAGGCGAAGTTGAACGGGATGCGGCTGACCACGCGGTCGGCCACCCGGTCGGCACCGAGGCGCGGGGCGTCGACCTCGCGGTAGCGGATCGCGGCGTCCTGCCAGTCCACGGTCTCGTCGCCGTTGCGGTCGGCGGTGAGGAGCACCGTGACCTTCGGCAAGGCATAGGTCGTCACCCGGCTGTCGACGGCGGTGGTCGGATGGATGAGCCAGGTGTTCGAGCCGATCTCGGCAGTCCGGCCGTCGGCCGCGGTCACCCGCGTCGTGAGCCGGGTGTTCCACGAGGCGGTGCCCCCGGAGGCCTGCGTCGTCGCGTTCGTGATCACGCTGCCGGCGAGGGTCCCGTCGCCGAGGAAGGCGAAGGCCGCGCCCTTCGTCCCGGTGGCGGTCGCGGGCCCCACAGCGATGTGCTCATCGGCGTTCGTCGTGCTGTTCGGGCTGATCACGGTGCGGTCGAGGACGGCGCCGTCCGCGGCCGTCGCGGAGAGGAAGGCGTTGTCGGGGAGCGCCAGGGTGTTCACCGCAGCGGAGCCGTCGACTCCGGTCACGGCGAACTCGACCGTGCCATTCGCCGCGACGCGGATGCTGCTGCGCACCGTGACGTCGATGCCGGTCAGGGCCGAGACGTAGTCGACGCCGGTCGCCGTCGCCGTGGACGTGGTGGTCGACGCATAGGCGGTGCCGTTGACCGCCCAGGTGCGCGGGGAGCCCTTCTGGCCGCCGAGGCGCTCATCGCCCACGCGGTAGCCGAGGATCTGCGGGAACGCGGAGGAGACGGTGGCCGTGGTGCCGCCCGCGGCGATCTCGACGGTGTCCCCGGGCTCCGGCTGCTCCGGCGTCTCCGGCTCGGTCACGATCGGTGGGAGCTCCTCGTCGGAGAGCACCTGGATCTCGCCGGCGCCGCCGCCTGTGGTGCCCTGCGCGTCGATGATGAGGAGGGCGACGTACCGGCCGTCCTTCGCGGTCTCCAGCGTGATGCGCTGCTTCTCGTCGTTCGCGGTGGGCGCGTGCAGCGTCGCGGCCGCGGCGGCGGCGCCCCATCCCCCGTCGGCGGGCGAGGTGCGCGCGGCGTCGGCGTCATCCGTGACGTACACCTCGACGGTCTTCGCCGCGACGCTCTGCCCGCGCTTGACCGAATAGTCCAGCGCCTTCACCGAGAGGGGCCGCTGCAGATCGAGGGCGATCCAGTGCGGGAAGGGGGCATTGGCCGAGTACCGCGACGTCCACTGGGTCGAGTAGTCGCCGTCGAAGGCGCCGAGAGCCGTGCCGTCGAGCGAAGGCGGCGCCGGATACGGATCGGCTTCGCTGGACACCGCGTGCAGCCGGTAGTCCGCGTGCGGGACGGGGACGAGATCGGCGGCCTGCGCCGCGGTCGCAGGGAGGAGCGCTCCGCCGAGCGCGAGAGCCGTCGCCAGCAGGGAACTGACGGCGACGGCGGTGCGCGGCGGTCGGGAAGGTGTCGACACGTCTTGCCTCTCGAACGGTGCGACGGCCGGAGGAAGGGACGCCCCGGTGCGCCGCAGATGGATCATCGATCGGAACCGATGTTTGCGCTATCACCGTAGAGCGAGCTTGTGGCTTAAGACAAGAGGCGAACGTCAAGTATGCGCAAACATTGGCCGAAGGTCACCACCCGAGGCCCGAGTGCGGCTCAGGAGCCGATGAACTCCTCGGTCTCCCCGAGGGACGGCGCCTCCCGGATCTCCACGGTCGCACCGAGGCCGTCGGTGTCGAGCACCACGATCTCGTTGCGCCCGGTACGCCACAACGGCGCGGGGGCGTAGAGCGTCTCCTGCGGGCCCACGCTCCAGTAGCGTCCGAGCAGGAATCCGTTCAGCCACACCAGTCCCTTGCCGCCACCGGGGAAGGCGAGCCACGCGTCCAGGGGTTCGGCGACGTCCAGCGCGGCGACGGCGAGGCCGTCCACCCCGCCCACGGCAGCGGCGTCCACCGCCGGTGCCGTCTGCGGCAGGAGGCGATGCGTCCAGCCGTTCACGAGACGGCGGCCGATCATCACGCCGCGCATGATGCCCTTGCCCTCCCCGGTGTACGGCCCGTAGTTGATGCGCCCGAGGCTCTCGACGACGAGCGCCAGCCGACCGGAGCCGCCGTCCACCGGGAGAGCGAGGGACGTCTCGCCGTCCCGCTCGAGCACACCGAGGCGGCGGTCGTCGAGGAAGACGACCGCACGATCGTGCAGGCCGTCGACGGTCAGTGTCGCCTCGTCCGGGAACGACACGTCGGCCTCGTAGGCCACGAGGCCGTCCTCCGCTCCGAGCTGCTCGAAGGTCAGCGGGCGCGGCGAGAGCCCGCCCGCGGCAGGGGTCGCCCGGACCACGTCGAGCAGGCTCGCTCGCCGCTCCAGAGGCGCGGAGGTCGCGGACTGCCGCCGCGGCTGGTCGGGCACGGGCGGCAGTCCGTCGGCGTGGAAGGGGGCGAAGAGCGCGCGAAGCGCATGGAACTTCTCCCCGAGCGTGCCGTCCTCGCCGATCGGGGCATCGGAGTCGTAGCTGGTCACCGTGGGCTGCAGCACGAGGTCGTGGTTCGCACCGTTCCACAGGCCGAAGTTGGTGCCCCCGTGCGCCATGTAGAGGCTGACCGAGCCGCCCTCGTCGAGGAGCTCCCGGATCGTCCCGCCCATGCTCTCCGCCGAACGCACGTGGTGCCGCTCGCCCCAGTGGTCGAACCAGCCGCCCCAGAGCTCGCTGCACATGAGCGCCTCCCCGTGCCGACGCAGGGAGGCCGCCACCGGCACCCCGGTGCCGAATGTGAACGTCGTCATCGCACCCGGCACGCTCCCGTGCGCGATCATGTCCGGAGTGATCCCGTCGGCCGTCGTCAGCATCTCCACCATGCCCCGTCGCCGGAGCCCGTCACGCAGGTGGGCGAGGTAGGCGGCATCGCTGCCGAACGATCCGTACTCGTTCTCGATCTGGATCGCCACGATCGGCCCGCCGTAGGCCGCCTGCAGAGGGGCGAGCCGCGGGAGCAGCGCGTCGTACCAGGCGTCGACGGCGGCGAGGAACGCGGGATCGCTCGTCCGCAGCGCCGAGACCCTGCCGGTGAGCCAGAAGGGCAGCCCGCCGTTGGACCACTCCGCGCAGATGTAGGGGCTCGGTCGGAGGAAGACGTCGAGGCCGACCTCGCCGGCCAGCCGCACGAAGCGCTCGACGTCGCGCCAGCCGTCGAAGCGGATGTCCCCCTCGACCCGCTCGTGGAAGTTCCAGGCGACGTAGGTGTCGACCGTGTTCGCGCCCATCGCGGCGAGCCGGCGCAGGCGGTCCTCCCACTGGTCGGGGTGGACGCGGAAGTAGTGGATCGAGCCCGACAGGATGCGGTGGGGCACACCGTCGCGGAGGATCTCCCCCTCGCGCCAGGACAGGGCAGGAGCGCCGGAGGCAGCGGCGTCTGCCGGCGCGGCGACGGCGGTGGTCGAGCCGTCGGAAGCCGCGGCGAGAAGGTCGGACATTGCACTCCCAGCTGAATTGTTTGCGTTCACATTATCGCATCGCCGAGGTCCGTGCTCCCTGGTTTTCCGCCGATGGATCGCTACCATTGGGGCATGTCCCCTCGCCGCCCGAAAGACGACCGCGCCCCCAGCCAGGTCGACGTCGCCCGCCTCGCCGGCGTCTCCACGCAGACCGTCTCGCGCGTCATGTCCGGGCAGGACAACGTCCGCCCCGACACCGCGCGACGGGTGCTGGCCGCCGTCGAGGAACTCGGTTACCGGGTGCACGCCGCAGCCGCGTCGCTCGCATCGGGACGCACGCGCGTGCTCGGCGTGATCGTCGTCTCGACGGACCGCTACTCCTCCGCCGCGCTCGGCGTCGGCATCCAACAGGCCGCGGCGGCGAACGGCTACACCGTGACCACCGCCGCGGTGGCAGACCACGCCTCGGACGACGCCTTCCTCGAGGCCTTCGACCGCCTGGAGCGGCAGGGTGCGGAGGGCATCATCCTCGGCGTACCCATCGCCCTGGACACACCGGCGATGCGGGCGCGCACCGAACGAACGCCCGCCACCCGCAGCGAGCGCACCTCCCTGGAGGAGGACGCCCCGCTCGCGGTCGACCAGCGCGCGATCGCCCGGCTCGCCGTGGAGCACCTCCTCGACCTCGGCCACGAGACCGTGTGGCACGTCTCGGGCGACGACTACTGGACGGAGACGCAGCAGCGCAGCGAGGCCTGGGAGCAGACGCTCCGCGAGCGCGGCATCGTCCCGCCGCCGGTGATCCCGGCGGACTGGACCCCGGAGTCCGGGTACCGGGCCGGGCGCACCATCGCCGCGATCCCTGAGGCGACCGCGGTCTTCGTCAGCAGCGACGAGATGGCGTTCGGCCTCATCCGCGCCCTGCACGAGGCCGGGCGCAGCGTGCCGGAGGACATCTCCGTCGTGAGCGTCGACGACATCGCCCTCGCCGCCTACGCCTCCCCCGCCCTGACCACCGTCCGTCAGCCGTTCGAGGCCATGGGCCGCGCCGCCGCGCTGCGGCTCATCACCCAGATCGAGGGCCACGACCCGGTCGGCGAGATGCCCTCCACCGACCCGCAGCTCATCGTGCGCTCCTCGACCGCCCCACCTCGCGTCACGACGCCAGAAAGCTCAAAGCCCCTGCGACAACGATGAACATCGGTGCCGCAGTACCTGCCAGTCGGTCGGCACGTGTCCGCGGCCGAGCGATCAGCGTCACCAACAGCACGCCGAGCCATGCACTCCACAAGACCGAGAGCCCCACGACGACGACGACCTCGTTTGTCGGTTTTGCCGGTCCGAGATAGTAGTACGTTGCGAACGCGATGTAAGCCAGTGCGAGCACGAGCATCGCCCATCTCCGCACCCTCGATGGCGCGACTCCCACATCTTCACGCGTTGAGAGAACCGATTGCGTCATGAGTCCTCCGTCGTCACTAACGACTGACATTTCACATGTCACCATACAGCGCAGAGGAACGCCAGGCTGCCCGCTTTTCGGAGGACAGCGCATCCGATCGTACTGGCGCAGCCGCGCCGCTCCGACGAGCGCTCTGACCGGGATCGTCACCAGCGGCCGTGGCGGCGCTCCCACTCGTCCTCGATCGTGCGGCGGCGACCCGCGATGATCCCCGCCGGCACCGAGACGACCAGCACCCCCGCCACCACGAGAAGCGGCATCTGCCACCCGCCGCTGGTGTCGTGGAGAAGGCCGACCAGGAGCGGGAACACCGCCGCGATCGCGTAGCCGATGCTCTGCACGAAGCCGCTGAGGGCGACGGCGCTCTCCGGCGTACGGGCGCGGATGCTCAGGAGCACGAGGCTCAGCGGGAACATGATCGCGGTGAGCCCGAAGATCGCGACCCACAGCGGCAGCGCGACGGTCGGGAAGAGCAGCAGGCCGGCGAGCCCGACAAGGCCGGCGACCACGGCAACGAAGAAGAGCGGGCGGGTCGCCTGGAACCGCACGACCAGCACCGGCACGAGCATGGAGCACGGCAGGCCGACCAGCGCGAAGAGCGAGAGCAGGAAGCCGGCCGTCGCCGGGGTCACGCCGCCGAGGTCGACGAGGATGGTCGGCAGCCAGGCGAAGGCGACGTAGGCCATGGTCGACGACGTGCCGAACACGAGGGCGAGGGCCCACGCCAGCGGCAGTCGCCAGAGCCGGCCGAAGACGCGGGGGCTCGCCGACTGGGTCGTGATCGGCCCCGTCGAGGCGGCGACCGCGTCGCGCACATCGTCCACGCCGTCGGTGGGGTCGGGGACCAGGAGCTCCGTCGGCACCGGGCGGTCGTCGCCGCGGGAGCGCACCAGGAGCGTGACCCACGGCACGAGGGCGAGTGCGGCCACCACGCCCCACATGCCCAGCGAGATCCGCCACCCGAGCGAGTCGGCGACGGGGACGGCGACCAGCGGCGGCAGGAA
Organism: Microbacterium meiriae; assembly: GCF_025143875.1. Lineage (NCBI taxonomy): Bacteria > Bacillati > Actinomycetota > Actinomycetes > Micrococcales > Microbacteriaceae > Microbacterium > Microbacterium meiriae. The sequence goes on from NZ_JAMBDU010000007.1 coordinate 113,732, forward strand.
GGTCGAGACCGCGAGCGTCGTGGAGTACGCCGTCATCATGACGCCGAGCCGGTCGGCGAAGTACTTCTTGACCAGCGGCGGCAGCAGGACGTTGCCCGACCCCACGCCGGCGAACACGACCGCGGTCGCCGCGAGCAGACTCCAGGAGTCGGGGGCGAGGCCGCGCAGCAGCATGCCCGCCGCCATCAGCACGATCGCCGCGACCGCCATCCGCTCCAGCCCGAACCGGCGCTCGAACAGCGGGGTCAGCAGCCCGAACAGCGCGAAGCACACGGGCGGAGCGGCGCCGATCAACCCCACGATCACGGGGGCCACCGGGAAGTCCTCGGCGACGTGGTCCAGGACCGGAGAGAGCGAGGCGACGGCCGACCGCAGCGAGAACGCGACCAGCACGATCCCGATCAACGCGAGGGTGCGCCCCTGCCAGAGGGGTCGGCCCTGCGGCGAGCTCAGGGACCCGGACATCAAGAGGTCTGCGACCCCTCCACCCAGGCGAGGTACTCGTCGGTGACGGTGCCGGTGACGTAGCGGCCGTCGAAGCAGCTCATGTCGAGGTCCTCCAGCGCGGAGCCCTCGGTGATCGCGGCCTTCAGGTCGTCGACCTCCTGGTACACGAGGTGGTCGCAGCCCAGCTCCTCCGCGATCTCCGGGATCGTGCGGCCATGGGCGATGAGCTCGTGCCGCGACGGCATGTTGATGCCGTACACGTGCGGGTGCCGGACCGGCGGGGCGGCGGAGGCGAACGTCACCGAGGCGGCTCCGGCATCCCGGGCCATCTGGATGATCTCCTTCGAGGTGGTACCGCGCACGATGGAGTCGTCGATCAGGAGTACGTTCTTGCCCTGGAACTCCGTCGACATGGCGTTGAGCTTCTGGCGGACGCTCTTCTTGCGCACCGCCTGCCCCGGCATGATGAAGGTGCGGCCGACGTAGCGGTTCTTGTAGAAGCCCTCGCGGTACTCGATGCCGAGCTTGCGGGCGACCTCCATGGCCGCGGGACGGGACGAGTCGGGGATCGGCATGACCACGTCGATCTTGTCCATCGGCACGTGCTTCGCGATCGTGTCGGCGAGCTTGTCGCCCATCCGCAGGCGCGACTCGTACACCGAGATGCCGTTCATGACCGAGTCCGGACGGGCGAGGTAGACGTACTCGAACGCACAGGGTGCGAGCGTCGCGGCGGTGGCGCACTGCTGGGAGAACAGCTCGCCGTCGTTCGTGATGAAGACGGCCTCTCCGGGCTCGACCTCGCGCACGACCTCGTAGTCGCCGTTCTCGAGCACGAGCGACTCGCTCGCCACGACCCACTCGTCCTTGCCCTCCGCGCCGACGACGGTCGAAGGACGACGCCCCAGGATCAGCGGACGGATGCCGAACGGATCCCGGAACGCGAGCAGGCCGTAGTTGGCGATCACGGCGATCACGGCGTACGCGCCCTCGATGCGGTCATGCGTGCGGGCGACGGCCTCGAAGATCCGGTCGGGGTCGAGGTCGACCGTGGAGGTCGTGGCCTGCAGCTCACCGGCGAGCACGTTGAGCAGCAGCTCGGTGTCGCTCGACGAGTTCAGGTGCCGACGGTCGCGCTGTGCCATGTCGGCGGCGAGTTCGCGCGTGTTCGTGAGGTTGCCGTTGTGGATGAGGATGATGCCGTAGGGCGCGTTCACGTAGAACGGCTGCATCTCCTCTTCGCTGGACGCGGTGCCCTTGGTGGCGTAGCGGACGTGGCCGAGGCCGACGTTGCCCAGCAGCCCGCGCATGTCACGGGTGCGGAACGCCTCGCGCACCATCCCCTGAGCCTTGGCGTTGTGCATGACGCCGTTCGCCTCGGCGGTCGCGATGCCCGTCGCGTCCTGCCCGCGATGCTGCAGCAGCAGGAGGGCGTCGTAGATGTCCTGATTGACCGGGGCAGAGCCCACCATTCCGACGATGCCGCACATGGGCTCTTACTTCGCTCCGTCCGCGTAGGCGCCGACGAGGCGCACCGCTCCACCATCGACGCCCTTGGCGCCCTGTTCGAATTCGCCGGCAGGACGCGGGCCGAAGCCCACCGTGCCGACCTGCCAGGAGGGCATGCCCTCGGCGTTCAGCGCCGCGATTGCAGCGTCCTTCTTGTCCGCCGCCACCACGGCGAGGAATCCGATGCCGAGGTTCCAGGTGCCCTCGGCGGACTCGAGCGTGGAACCGGCGATGTCGCTCAGCACACGGAAGACCGGGCTCGGCGACCACGTGCTGCGGTCGACCTCGACCCAGCTTCCCTGCGGCAGCACGCGGGCGAGGTTGGCGGCGATGCCCCCGCCGGTGACGTGGCTCAGGGCGTGGACTCCTCCGGAGGCCTCGATCAGGCGCAGCAGCGGAAGCGTGTAGAGCCGGGTCGGCTCGAGGAGGGCCTCGCCCCAGGTCGAGCCGAAGTCCGCGGCGTTGTCACCGTAGGAGATCCCGGCGCGGGTGATGATGTGACGCACGAGAGAGTAGCCGTTGGAGTGCAGGCCGCTGGAGGCGACCGCGATGACCGCATCGCCGTCCTGCACGCGCTCGGCGCCGAGGATGGCGTCGGCCTCGACCACGCCCGTCGCCGCCCCGGCGACGTCGTAGTCGCGCGGACCGAGGAGGCCGGGATGCTCCGCCGTCTCACCTCCGACGAGGGCGGTGCCCGTCGCCGCGCACGCCTCCGCGATGCCGCGCACGATGTCCGCGATGCGCTCGGGGACGACCTTGCCACAGGCGATGTAGTCGGTCATGAAGAGCGGCTTCGCGCCCACGACCACGATGTCGTCGACGACCATGCCGACGAGGTCCTGGCCGATCGTGTCGTGCTTGTCGATGGCCTGCGCGATGGCGACCTTCGTGCCGACGCCGTCGGTGCTGGTCGCGAGCAGCGGACGACGGAAGTCCCGCAGTGCGCTGGCGTCGAACAGGCCGGCGAATCCGCCGACACCGCCGAGCACCTCGGGGCCGTGCGTGGCACGGACGGAGGACTTCATCAGTTCGACGGCGAGGTCACCCGCCGCGGTGTCGACGCCGGCTTCGGAATAGGGGTTGGTGGGGGAGGCAGCCACTCGAACAGCCTACCGCCCGCGGCCGACCACTCGGCTCGCCGCATCCTTCCCGGCTCACCCGCCGCGATCTGCACATATCAGTCCTCATATGTGGCGTAATCATCTGCGCATGTGAGAGTCTATCGCCGAAGCAGGCGGGTCCGGTGTCCGGGGTTCCCGGAAAGAACAGGAGAGGTGGACAGTGCGCGCGCAGAAGAGGAGAACGCAGCGACGACAGGGGAGGAGCGTTGTCGGCGTGAGCAGCACCATCGCCCTCCTTGCGCTGGTCGGGCTCGCCGTGCCGCCGACGGCGCACGCCGCGGAGTGGGACGCCATCACCTCGGCGACGGTGGTGGAGCCGACAGGTGAGGTGCACCTGTACGACACCCTCCGCCTCGAGGCCACGTGGGCCGTCCCCGACAGCGCGCAGCCCGGAGACACTTTCTCGCTCAGCTTTCCGACGACGCCCCGCTTCGTCGGTGTCACCTCGTCCTTCCCGCTGCGAGCCCCGGACGGCGCCACCGTCGGCACGTGCACCGTCGCGGCGACCGCCATCACGTGCACGCTGAGCGACTACGTCCTCACGCACGACAACGTCCGCGGCACCCTGTTCTTCCAGATGAAGGCGGAGGAGACCACGGAAGACGACACCGTGACCTTCACCACCGGTGACGGAGGCCCGATCACCGTGGAGATCCCCGGTGGCGGCGTCGGTCCGCAGCGCTCCGAGCCGGCCCCGACGGACGCGACCAAGTCGGGCGTGCAGACCGCCGACGGGACGATCGAGTGGTACATCTGGGTGCCGGGACGCCTGCTCAGCGGCGAGCGCCCGACCCTCTCCGACACCGCGACCCCGGGGCTGAGCGTGTTGCCGAGCACCGTGGCGATCGGTTCGGTCGCCGTGGACGCCTGGAACGGCGGCCTGTTCGATGCCGCAGACTTCCGCACCCTCACAGCCGGGTCGGACTATGCCTTCACCCCGGACACTGACAGCTCCTCGTTCACAGTGGTCTTCGCCGCGCCGGCGGAGCCTGACCGCCTCTATCGCGTCTCGTACCAGACGCGCCTGCCCGCAGACGCGCACACCGGACAGGTGTTCAGCAACACCGTCTCCGGGTCGAGTTTCACGACCACCACGGCGTCCGTCACCGCGAGCCTGGCCGGAGGCGACGGCGACGGCGACGGTCTCGGCGGCTTCTCGGTCGCGAAGCGGATCACGGGCGCGGCCGCACCCCTCGTCCCGGCCGGCGCGACATTCGCCGTCGACTACTCGTACCCCGGAGCAGACGGCCCCGTCACCGGTACCCTCACGCTGCCCGTGGACGGCACCGACCGAAGCGTCGGGCGGATTCCCGTCGGCACGGTCGTGACGCTGTCCGAGCACACCGCGGATGCCATCCCCGGCGTCGTGTGGGGAACTCCGCAGTTCCGCGGCGACGGCGTGACCACGACGGACGAAGGAGCACAGCTCACGATCGGCGCAGGGTCGGTCGTGGCTGTCGAGCTGACCAACCCGGCCACGCTCTCCCCGCCGTCCCCGAGCACGCCGCCGACCACGACGGAACCGCCGTCACCCTCGACGCCGCCGGCACCGCCCTCGCCGCCGACCACGGGCCTCGCGGCCACCGGCGGCGACCCCGGCGGTCTGATCGGACTCGCCACCGGGGCGGTGCTGGCTCTCGCAACGGGGATCCTGCTCAGCCGTCGGTCCGCCACCCACGCAGACTCCGCACCCGGAAGCATCGGCATCGAGAACTGACGCTCGCCCGCGACGCGAAGGGCCCGGTCCGACGGATCGGACCGGGCCCTCGTGCAACGGGGTTCCGTGCGGTCAGCTCTGGCCTGCGACGTTGTCGCGAGCGTCCTGAGCGCTGCCCTTCACCTCGTCGACGGCGTGGGTCGCGTCGTCACGGACGTGGGCTGCGGCGCCGGCGGCCTCATCCTTGACGGCGGCGAAGGCCTCCTGCGCCGGCTCCTTGAGGTCCTGTCCGATCGTCTTGGCGACGTCGGTCGCCTCATCGACGAGAGGCTGGGCCTTCTCCTTGATGTCCTCGGCCAGTTCCTTCTCCTTCGAGGAGGCGGGGATGACGGCGGCCACGACGAGGCCGGCGGCGAAAGCCATGAGGCCCACCGCCAGCGGATTCCCCTGGGCCTTGGCGACGGTGTGCCGCCCGGCATCGGCGACCGAGGAGGAGGCGTCCCCCAGCCGGTCCCCGGCGTCATCGGCGGCGCCCATCACCCGGTCGACGGCCGAGCGCACCGCGCCCTTCATCTTCTGCGTCTGCCGGTGCACGACCTTCGAGGGGGTGACCTTGTCGGCGAGAGCGTCGACGTCCCTGCCGAACTCTGCTCGGGTCCGCTCGATGTCGGCGCGGATCGCGTCGGGTGAATCGCTCATTTGTTCTCCTCATTCCTCTTCACCGCATCAGGGATGCGCTTGAGGGTGTCCACGGTGCGCGGAGCCCCTTCGATGCTCTTCAACTGCTTGCGTCCCATCACGAACAGGACGAGGGCGATCACCGCCCAGATGACGGCGACGATCACGGCCGACCAGCCGAGACCGGTGACATAGGCGCCGAGGGCCCACCAGAGGGCCACCGACAGGAAGAACACGGCCATGAGCGCGCCGTATCCGGCCCCGCCGAGCATGCCCGCCCCCCGGCCGGCGCGTGTGGCCGATTGCTTGAGCTCGGCCTTCGCCAACTCCAGCTCCTGCCGCATCAGGGTCGACAGATCAGTGGTGACCTCGCTGAGCAGATCGCCGAGAGATGTGGTCTCGGCCTTCTGCTCCGAAGGTGTGGGGATGGGGTCGGTCATGGTCGTCCCTCTTCATCGGAGCCGCGGGTGGCGGCATCCGTCCGGTCGTAGAGCGGAGTGTCCCCGTCATCCACCGTCTCGCCGTGCGGTGTGACGCCCCACGGCGCGGTGCCGGCGTCGATACCGCTCATCCCGTCCGGCGCTCCGGGGACCGTGCCATCGGTCGGCAGCGGCGGCTGACCGAGAGTGGTGTTCTCGGCGACTCCCGCGCCTCCGGCGACACCGGCCGCGCCCGCACCACCGGGAACCGCCCCGGGCGTGGTCGCCGCGGGGACGACGGGACGCGGCGGAACGGCGGCTGCCGTCGCCCCTGCGGCCGACGAAGAGCCGGACCCGGCGGAACCCGACCCCGAGGAGGCCGACTCGGCAGCGCCCTCGGAGAGCGCTCTGGTCAGCCGGCCGGCGACGAGACCGGCGAGTGCCGCCACGGCGATGAACGTGCCGGGCTTCGCCCGTGCGTACGACTTCACCTCCGTGAGCAGCGAACCGGGGTCGCGGTCGCCGATCCAGCCCGCGATGCCCTGGATCCGGGTGGACGCCTGGCGCACGAGGTCGGCGGCGACACCGCCGTCCGAGCGCTCAGCCATCGTGCCGAGCTCCCCGCCCACGGACCGGAGCCCGTCCGCGACACGGCGCTGCTGCACCGCCGCCTGCTCCGACAGCTCGGTCTTCGTCTGGTGGTACAGGTCGCGAACCTGGTCCTTGGCCTCATGGGCGACGGCACCGGCCTCGGCCTTCGCGGTCTCGACGACGCCCGCCGCCTGACTCTTCGCCTCGTCGGCGACGCCTGCGGCCTCGTGCGCGGCGGTCCGGACGGTGCCCGGAGACTCGGTCGTACCGCTGCCCGCGGCACCTTCTGCATTGCTCTGCGACATCGTTCTTCCTCTCGACTCCCGCCGACGGCCGCCGACGTGTCAGCAGGTCTACCCCTGGATCCGGCGATCACAGCGAGGGTTGACGCGGCTCTCCGCGGGCATTACCGTGCCGGGGCTCCGCACGGCTGCTGCACCCGCCTACGATGGGGCCATGGCCGACAAGCCGCAGTGGCTCATCCGCGAAGACGCGAGCGTCCCCGTGCTCGTCGCGCTCGCCCTGCGCCAGCTGCTGGGCATCCGGGCACCCCTGGATCTGCCGTCCCTCCGCGACCTGTCGGTCCGCGCACCCGACGCGGTGGACGCCCCGCCCGAGGTCGAGGCGCAGTGGCAGGGCTACTGGGACATGACCGTGGAGCCGCGGGCTCATCACTCGGGCGTCCCGCTGGAGTTGATCGACGGTTTCGACACGCTGGTGGCCCTCCCGGCGACCGGCGCCGAGGCGCTCTCGTCGGCGATCCGACCGCATGCCGGCACCGCGCTCCGCTATGCCACCGCCGCACACGACCGGTACGTGGGGTCGATGAAGAGCCACACCGGCGGGGACGCCTACCGGGCGTACGCGAGCGCGATCGCCGAGTTCGAGCGCGACATCGGTCGCCGTGCGCACTCCTTCGAGCTCAACGTGCAGGTGCTGCCTCTGTCGCAGCGCGGGATCTGGTGGATCGGCGACCTCACGGTCGCGGTGACGGACGGGCTCCGCCGGGACGTCGTGGCGTTCGACTCCGCGATCCGCCCCGTGATCGCCGAGCTCGCCTAGTCGCGGTCCGTGGTGCCGTCGTCGACGACGGTCTCCCGGTCGACGGTCACGACGCGGTCGTGGCGGCGGGCGAGACGCTCGAGCACCAGACCGGCCACGCCGCCGAGCGCGAGACCGATCGGCACGGTCCAGAGCAGGAGGAAGCCGAAGACCTGACCGGGCGGATAGACGACGTCGAGCGCCTGCGACTGCTCGAAGCTGCCGACCATCGTGAGGATGCCGGCGGCGATGACGCCCAGCACGACCCCGATGCCCATGAGCACGCCGTACCGCGGCACGCGGCGCACGGTCGCTTCGACGGTCTGATGGGTGTCGTGGGAGGGCATGCCTCCATTGTCCCACCCTCCGCAGCCGTGCGCAGCCGCATGCGAGACCGCCCTCCCCGGATGACCGGGGAGGGCGGTTCCGCCAGCCGCCGGTCTCAGACCTCGGTCGTCGTCTCGGCCGGCTCCCCCCTCCGGGTGCGACGCACGATCAGCACCCCGCCCGTCGCGGCCAGCGCGACGACGACCAGACCGCCCACGATCCAGGGCCACACCGGGGCCTCGTCCGAGGCGACCGGCGCGCTGATCGCGGTCACCGCCGCATCGGCTTCGGCCTCCGGCTCGGACTCCTCCTCCGCAGGAGCGCCGCACGCATCGTCGACCGGGATCACGGCGGAGACCGGGTCGAGCCCCTCGCCCGCCTGATACGTGCCGAACGCGGAGGCACCGGCCGCGGTCAGTGTCGTGGGTACGTCGTCGAGGGTCAGCGCACCGTCGGTGACGGCGGCGTCCGTGAGGGCGAACTCCGCGAGACGCACCCCCTGCTGCGCCACGGCCTCTCCGTCCTGGGTGGTCCCGGTCACGTCGAACACGAGGTAGCCGGTGTCGCCCGCGAGCTCGACCCGCGCGTTCGCCAGCGTCGTGTTCAGCGCCCCGTCGTGGCCCGTGAAGGCGATGCTGCCGCCGTACGTGACCAGCCCCGCGCCCGCCTCGTCGTCCAGCGACCCGGTGCCGTTCGACCACACGAAGGCGGGGTACTCGTACGTCACGTCGGTCAGCGTCCAGCCACCCCGTGCGATGCCCTCAATGTAGGTCCGGAACGACTCCTTGTAGCCCCAGTGCAGGGTCGCTCCCTCCACCGTGCACACCCCGAGCTCCGTGGTCGCTCTGGCGAGGGTGAACGAGAGGCCGCGATCGACGGAGCCCTGGAAAGTGAGCGTGTGGTCGCCGTCCGCGAGCGTCGCCGGGAGGGAACCCGACCACGTCGCGACACCCGACGCATCCGCCGTCACGGTGCCGAGCAGCACCGGAGTCGAGTACACGACCACCGTGATGCCCTTCTCGTTCGCACGGAACCCGGAGGCGGAGACCGTGGCCGGCTTCCCGGCGGCGAGCGCGGCGAGGTTCTTCTCGTCGACCTCGATGCCGGTGGCCGTCGGCGCGGTCGCCGGGAGCGTGGCCTTCGGCGCGACCGCGGCCGCCGCGACCGTTCCCGTCGTGCCCGAGGGCGCGGCGGCGACGGAGCCGATCGTGAACGAGACGGGGTTGAGCGTGGTGCCGTATCCCGAGAGGACGCGGTCGCGCCCGGCGTCCGTGAGGGCGGCGGGTGCCGCCGTGTAGGTGACGGCGCCGCCGGCCGCGGTGCGGACCGCGCGGGAGAGGTCGAGAGTCGCGAACGGCACCTGCGCACCCCCGCTCGTCACGAACAGCGTGGCGGAGGACGCCGAGGTGATCCGGATCATCGGATCGGCGACGGTGACGTCGAGCACCCCGTGGTGGCCGGTGAAGCGCACCGCGCCGCGGTAGACCACGCTGCCGCGCCCGGACGTCGCGTCGAAATCGCCGCCGACGGTCTGCCCGAACTGGAACTGACCGCCGGATCGGGTGGCGCCACCGGACACGGCGATCGCACCCTGGGCGATCGGGCCGGTGATGTAGTTCGTGAACGAGGACGAGATGGCCCAGCGCAGCGACCCGCCGGGGACGGTCGCAGCCGGCTTCGTCGGCGTCACCGGGGGTTTCGGCGTGACCGGGGGCTTCGGCTCGGTCGGCTTCTCGCCGAGCAGTGCGCGCCACTGCGCGTCGGTGATCGTGATCGCGCCCCGCGCGTGGATGGTGTCGGCGGTCGGCATCGTGTGCTGCTGCCACACGATCACCTCGTACGTCTTCGACCGGTCGAGGTCCTTCGCCGCCGCGTTCAGGTCGACCGCGAAGGCTCCGAAGCCGATGTTCCGGACGTACTGCATGGCGAGGAAGCCGCCGCCGGCCGTCACGTCAGCCTCGGTCCCCGTCTCGATGAGCGCCACGTAGGCGCCGGTGACCGCGCCGAGGTCGGCGGCGGTGACCTTCACCGTGAGCCCGTCCGCGGCCGAGGCTCCCGTGACGGCGGTGGTGACCGACGGCCCGGGGGACGGCAGCAGGGCGTTCCGCTGCGCGTCGGTGACGGTGACGGTGGAGCGCGCGTAGATCGTGTTCGCATTCGGCATGGTGTGCTGCTGCCAGACGATCACCTCATAGGCCTTCGACCGGTCCAGCGCTGTCGCCGCAGCGGTCAGGTCGACGCTGAAGCCGCCACCGGTGATGCCGCGCACGTACTGCATCGCGAGGAAGCCGCCTCCGGCCGTGACGTCGGCCTCCGTGCCCTTCTCGATCAGTGCCGCGTAGGCGCCCGAGACGGCGCCGAGCTTCGTCGCCGCTGCCGTGACCGTGAGGCCGTCATCGGCCGTCGCCGCCTTCACGGTGGTGGTCAGCCCCGAGGCGACGCGGTAGTCCAGAGCGACGCGGCGCTCCTGGTCGGCGTTGACGACACCGCCTGCCGGGTAGGTGTACACGCCGTAGGAGCCGGGCGTCGCCGGAGTGTCCTTCAGCGTGAGCGTGACCTGGAACGAGCCCTCGGGGGTGATGTCCACCCACTGTGCGCGGATCGCGCCCTGGTACTGCGCCGGGACCTGGGTCAGCACGCCTTCGGCGAGCGCCCAGGCCTGTGCACCGACCGAACGCGCCGAGGACGGCGCCCCGTGCGAGGGCTGCCACGTCGCGGCGAAGTTGCCGAAGACCACATAGGTGCCCTGGGGCAGGTTCGACGGGATCGGGACGCCGCGCCCGCCGACGTTCGCGGTCGGGTCGTATCCGGTGCCCTTGACGACGATCTCGTCACCCGCCTGGAGGCGAGCACCCGCAGCGGGCGTGGTGCCGTCGGCGAGGAACACGTCGATGGCGGCTTCGGCGGGCGCCGGCTCGGTCTCGCCCGGGGCCGTCTCCCCCGGCTCCGTCTCGCCCGGCTCCGTCTCCCCGGGCTCCGTCTCCCCGGGGTCCGTCTCACCGGGCTCCGTCTCACCCGGAGTCGTCTCGCCCGGCTCCGTCTCGCCCGGCTCGACGGGCGTCGTTCCGAAGACCGTGTCCCACTGCGCAGGCGTCACCGTGACGTCGCCGCGGCCGTAGGTCGTGGCGGCTGTCGGCGCGGAGTGCTGCTGCCAGACGAGCACCTCGTACGTCTTCGTGCGGTCCAGGGACGCGACGGGCGCCTGCAGCGTGAAGGAGGCGGCCCCCTGCTGCACGCTCGGGAAGGGCAGCGCGAACGCGGCGTAGCCACCACCGGCGGAGACGCCGCTCTCGGTGCCCGACACGATCAGTGCGGCATAGACGCCCGTCACGTCCGGCAGCCCCTCGGCCCGCACCTGCACGGTGAGGCCGGTGGTGTCGGCGGACGACACCGTCGCGGCGACGGTCGCCGCGGCAGCGTGCGCCGGCGGGCTGGCCATCGCCCCGGCGGCGACGAGGACGAAGGAGACGAGGGCGGCGAGCAGGACACGCAGGCGCGTGCTCGCTGAGGGGGTATGTGCTGTGGCGTTCACGGTTCTCCGCGGCCCGCGGGGCGCGATCGATCGTGCGCTCCCGGCGGTACCGCACGGCAGTCGGGCGAAGTGGACTTTGGTTAGGCTTGGCTAAGCAAGCCGCCGATCCCGAGCGTAGAGGGGCGTCGGCGAGGACGTCAAGTTTTAGGATAGCCTTGCCTAATGCGACGCGCCTCTGCCCTGCTCCTCGCCGCCGCGCTGGCTCTCGGACTGGCCGCCTGTGCCGGACCGGATTCCGACCCCGCGTCGACACCTCCCGTCGACGAGGCGTGCCCGCAGGCGTCGACTCCTCTCGCCGATCTCGACCTGGTCGCCGATGTGCGCGCGGCCACGGGTCCCTCGACCGCGTGCCTCGCGAGTCACGCGGTCGTCCCCGTCGATGACGACACCGCCCCGGCGCTCCCGGTGGCCGTGACCGACAGCGAAGGCCGCGAGGTCGAGATCACGGACGTCGATCGCATCCTCCCGATCGACATCTCCGGCACGATCGCCGCCACCGTGTTCGCGCTCGGGCTCGGCGATCAGGTCGTCGGGCGCGACGCGTCCACGCAGTTCCCCGGCACCGAGGACCTTCCGGTCGTCACCAAGACCGGGCACACGCTCAACCCGGAGGCGATCCTCGAACTGGCCCCGACCGTCGTGCTCACCGACACCACGATCGGCCCGAAGGAGGTCCGCCAGCAGCTGCGGGACGCCGGAATCGCGGTCGTCGTCATCTCCAGCGACCGACGGATCGACACCACCGACGCGCTCGTGACGGAGATCGCCACGGCCCTCGGCGTCCCGACGCGCGGAGCGGCGCTCATCGCCCGCCTCGACGCCGAGCTCGACGCCGCCATCGCGGAGATCGCCGCCGTCACCCCGCCCGCCGAGGCGGACAGGGCCCGCATGCTGTTCCTGTACGTGCGCGGGAGCGCCAACGTGTACTACATCTTCGGCGAGGACTCGGGGGCGGACTCCCTCATCGACGCGGTCGGCGGGGTCGACGTCGCCGAGGAGATCGGCTGGGAGGGCATGAAGCCGATGACCGCGGAAGCGCTCGTCGCCGCGCAGCCCGACGTGCTCGTGATGATGACGGACGGGTTGGAATCGGTCGGCGGCGTCGACGGACTCATCGAACGCATCCCCGCCATCGCCGAGACCCCGGCGGGCGCACATCGCCGGGTGATCGACATGGCGGACGCCGAGATCCTCAGCTTCGGCCCCCGGTCGGCCGACGTGATCAGCGCCCTCGCGCGCGCCCTGTACGCGCCGGAACCCGCCTCGTGACCGGCGAGGTCGTCACCCCGACGCCGACCCGGCATCGGGGACTGCGCTTCGCGGCGGTCGTCGTGGCCCTCGTCGTGGCCCTCCTCGTCACCTGCGTCGCGTCGATCACGAGCGGGCAGTACGACCTGTCGCCGACCGCGCTCGTCGGCGTCCTCCTGCGCGGTCTCGGCATCGACACCCCGGGGGCTGCGGCTGCGGCGACCGACGACGGCGTGATCTTCAACCTCCGCCTCCCGCGGCTGGTCCTCGGCCTGCTCGTCGGCGCCGCGCTCGCGGTCTCCGGTGTGCTCATGCAGGCCATCTTCGGCAATCCGCTCGCCGACGCGGGCGTCGTCGGCGTCTCGTCCGGCGCGGCGCTCGGAGCGGCGGCGAGCATCACCTTCGGCCTGGCCACCTTCGGCATGTGGACCACGCCCGCCTTCGCCTTCCTCGGCGGCCTCGTGGCTGTCTTCTCGGTGTACCTGCTGAGCCGCTCCGGCGGTCGCACCGAAGTGGTCACCCTGCTGCTCACCGGCATCGCGATCAACGCCATCGCCGGCGCCGGCATGGCCTTCCTCACCTTCCTCGGCACGACCTCGACGCGCGAGCAGATCGTGTTCTGGCAGCTCGGCTCGCTGAACGGCGCGCTCTGGTCGAACATCCAGCTCGTCGCGCCGCTCGTGGCGATCGGGATCGTAGTCGCCCTGATCGTGGCGCCGGGTCTGGACCTCTTCGCCCTCGGCGAGCGCACCGCCCGGCATCTCGGCGTCCCGGTCGAGCTGCTGCGGATGGTCGTCATCGTCACCGTGGCGCTGCTCGTCTGCGCGGCGGTGGCCTTCGCGGGGATCATCGGCTTCGCCGGACTCGTCGTCCCCCACCTCATGCGCATGCTGATCGGCCCGGCGCACCTGCCGCTCGTGATCGCCTCCGCCCTCGGCGGCTCCCTCCTCATCGCGGTCGCCGACCTCGTGGCCCGCACCGCGGTGCCGCTCGCGGACCTCCCGATCGGCATGATCACCTCGCTCGTGGGCGGCCCGTTCTTCCTCTGGCTCCTCGTGCGGACGCGGCGGCGGTCGGGAGGGTGGGCGTGAGCCTCCGGCTGCACGGCCACGGGCTCACGGTGCGCGTCGGGGACGGACGGGCCATCCTCGACGACGCGGCCATCGACATCCACGCCGGGGAGGTGCACGCCCTCGTCGGGCCGAACGGCGCGGGCAAGTCCACCCTGTTCGGCGTGCTCTCCGGCGACATCGCTCCGGTCTCGGGCACCGTCCTCCTCGACGGCCGTCCGGTGGCGGCGACCCGCCCCCGCGACCTCGCCCGGCACCGGGCCGTGCTGCTGCAGGAGAACACCGTCACCTTCCCCTTCACGGTCGAGCAGGTCGTGCGGATGGGACGCACCCCGTGGGCGCGGACCCCGGCCGCCGGGGAGGACGACAGCGCCGTAGCCACGGCGATGGCGACGACCGAGGTCACGGCGCTGCGGGAGCGGTCCGTCCCCTCGCTCTCCGGCGGTGAGCGCGCGCGGGTGGCGCTGGCCCGCGTGCTCGCCCAGAGCACCGGGATCCTGCTGCTCGACGAGCCCACGGCGGCGCTGGACCTCAAGCATCACGAAGACGTGATGCGCGTGGTCCGCACCCAGGCGGAGGCCGGGGTCGCGGTCGCGATCGTACTGCACGATCTGAACGCAGCGCTCGCGCATGCCGACCGCGTCACCCTGCTCGCCGACGGGCGGGTCGCCGCCACCGGCACGCCGGACGAGGTCCTCACGGCCGCGCGGATCGAGGAGGTCTACGGGCAGCCCGTCGACGTCTTCCCGCACCCGCGCACCGGGGTGCCGCTCGTCGTCGCGCGCCGCTAGGGACGCAACGGGAGCACGCCGGTGAGGTCAGCGCGCGTGCCCGAGGCGTGGATGCGCCCGGCCGTCGCGGCGTCCGCCCACGGTTCGGTGCCGGTGGCGACCGCGATCCAGGTGGCCGCGTCCATCTCCACGACGTTCGGCGGCGTGCCGCGCGTGTGCCGCGGCCCCTGGATCACCTGCACGGCTCCGAACGGCGGGACCCGCACCTCGACGCTGTTGCCAGGGGCCTTCTCGTCGAGCAGCTGCAGCAGATAGCGCACCGCGGTCGCGAGTTCCGCACGTGCCGGCTTCGTCCCCGCGGCTTCCGCGTCGCGCACGGCACCGAGCGCCGCGCGCCCGTCAACGATGTCGATCTTCCTGGCCATCCCCCCACCCTAGATCCGCCGCCGCGGACCGGGTCATAAGCTCGAGGACATGAGCATGCATCCGCAGGGCGCCCGGGCCGAGCTGCTCGCCGCCGCGGCCGACCACTCCTGGAGCGTGCCGATCCCTCCGCTCGCGGACCCGGGCGGCGCCCACGACGCCTCCGTGCTCATCCTCTTCGGCGTCCTCGACCACATCCCCGCACCGACCGTGGACGCGGCGGTCGCACGCGATCTCGACGTCCTGCTGCAGCGTCGCGCTCCGACGCTCTCCTCGCATCCGGGCCAGGTCTCCTTCCCCGGCGGACGCGCCGAAGCGGCCGACGCCGACGCGGTCGCCACGGCGCTGCGGGAGGCCGAGGAGGAGACCGGCCTCGACCCCGCCGGCGTGGAGGTGCTCGCCACGCTCCCCGTCATCCCCCTCGCTGCCAGCAACCACCTCGTCACCCCCGTGCTCGCCTGGTGGCAGTCGCCGTCCCGCGTCGTCGCCGTCGACCACGCGGAGACCGTCGAGGTGTTCCGCGTCCCCGTCGCCCAGCTCCTCGACCCGGCGACCCGTTTCACCTCGACCCTGTCCCGTGCCGGCCGCACGTTCCGCGGACCCGCCTTCGACGTGGACGGCACGATCGTGTGGGGCTTCACCGCCATGGTTCTCGACGCGCTGTTCGACGCGACCGGCTGGACCGTGCCCTGGGATACCGCGGACGAGCGCCCGATCGTGCTCTGACCCTCCCGACCTCCGTGCACAGCTCAGGAGAACCGCGGCGGATCGGTCCGGATATGCCGTCGGATCCCGGCTGCCGCGCCGATCGTCCTGAGTTGTGAACGCGGGACCGGCCGAAACCCCGCGCACGTGCCTCGATAGGCTGGACGCGTGAAGATCCTCGTCCTCGGTTCCGGTGCCCGTGAGCACGCGATCATCCTGGCGCTGCGCGCCGAGTCCACCGCGCACGAGATCCTCGTCGCCCCCGGCAACGCCGGCATCGCGCAGGACGCGACCCCCGTCGCCCTCGACCCGCTGGACGGCGCCGCGGTCACGGCCTTCGCGAACGAGCACGCGATCGACCTCGTCGTCATCGGCCCGGAGGCTCCGCTCGTGGCAGGCGTCGCGGACGAGCTCCGCGGCCGCGGCATCCCCGTCTTCGGACCCGGCAAGGCCGCCGCGCAGCTCGAGGGCTCCAAGGCCTTCGCCAAGCGCGTCATGGACGCCGCCGGTGTGCCGACCGGCCGCGCGGTCCGCGCTGCCACGGTCGCCGACGTCGAAGCCGCGTTCGAGGAGCTCGGCGCCCCGCACGTGGTCAAGGCCGATGGACTCGCCGCGGGCAAGGGGGTCATCGTCACCTCCGACCGCGCCGAGGCCCTGGCCCACGCGGAGCAGTACCTCCCGGCCGGCCCCGTCCTGGTCGAGGAGTTCCTGTCCGGCCCCGAGGTCTCGCTGTTCTTCCTCAGCGACGGCGACACGGTACGCGCCCTCAGCCCGGCACAGGACTTCAAGCGTGCCCTCGACGGCGACGCCGGCCCCAACACCGGAGGCATGGGAGCGTACTCCCCGCTGCCCTGGCTCGCGGAGCAGTTCGGCAGCGAGCAGGCGTTCGTCGAGGAGGTCACCCGCGACGTCGCGCTCCCGGTCGTCCGACAGCTCGATGCCGAGGGGACCCCGTTCATCGGGCTCCTCTACGCCGGCCTCATCCTCACCCCGCAGGGCGTGCGCGTGATCGAGTTCAACGCGCGCTTCGGCGACCCGGAGACCCAGGTCGTGCTGCCGCGGCTGGAGACCCCGCTGTCCCAGCTCCTCTTCGCCGCCGCGTCCGGCACGCTCGAGGACCAGCCGGAGCCCGTGTTCCGCGATGAGGTCGCGATCACCGTGGTCCTGGCGAGCGAGGGATATCCCGAGGCGCCGCAGACCGGGCGTCCGATCGAGGGCCTGACCGACGCCGCCGCGGTCGAGGGCGTCCGTCTGGTGCACGCTGCGACCGCCAGCCCCGACGCACCCGGGGGCTCGCTCATCGCGACGGGCGGCCGTGTGCTGAACGTCGTCGCTGTGGCCCCGGACTTCCGCACCGCCCGCGCCCGCGCCTACGACGCCATCGGCCGCATCCGCCTCGAGGGCTCCCACCACCGCACCGACATCGCTGCCCGCGTCGCCCGCTGACCCGCTTCACGTAGCGAATGGCTGCATCCCGAGCGGAAATGCAGCCATTCAAACGATTCGAAGGTCGGGGTCAGAGCACCTTGGACAGGAAGTCCTGGAGGCGTTCGTTCTTCGGGGCGCCGAACAGGTCGGCGGGGGTGCCCTCCTCGACCACGACGCCGCCGTCCATGAAGACCGTGCGGTCGGACACCTCGCGCGCGAAGCCCATCTCGTGGGTCACGAGCACCATGGTCATGCCGCCCTCGGCAAGATCGCGGATGACCTGCAGCACCTCGCCGACCATTTCCGGGTCGAGGGCACTGGTGGCCTCGTCGAACAGCATGATCTCCGGGTCCATCGCGAGCGCACGGGCGATGGCCACGCGCTGCTTCTGACCGCCGGAGAGCGACGCGGGCTTCGCGTCCGCCTTCTCCGACAGGCCGACGCGCTCGAGCAGCGAGCGGGCGCGGTCGCGGGCCTCGGCCTTCGTCATGCGGCCCAGCTCGACCGGGGCGAGCGTGATGTTCTCCAGCACGGTCATGTGCGGGAACAGGTTGAAGTGCTGGAACACCATGCCGATGCGCTGCCGCACCTCGTCCAGCTTCACGCTCTTGTCGGTGAGGTCGACACCGTCGATGATCACGTGCCCCGACGTCGGCTCCTCGAGCTTGTTGAGGCAGCGCAGCAGCGTCGACTTGCCCGAGCCGGACGGGCCGATCACCGCGATGACCTCGCCGTCCTCGACCGTGAGATCGATGCCTTTGAGCACCTCGTTGTCGCCGAAGGACTTGTGCAGGTCCCTGACCTCGATCTTGCTCATGCGTTGGCCTTCCTCTCCAGGCGGTTCGCGAGCAGCGTCAGCAGCGTGATCACGACGAAGTAGATGATGGCGACGATCGTCAGCACCTGCGCCGAGAGATACGTCGAGGCGATGATCTGTCGCGAGACGAAGGTCAGCTCGGCGAGACCGATGACGCTGATGAGCGAGGTGTCCTTCAGCGTGATGATGCCCTGGTTCACGAACGACGGGATCATGATCCGGAACGCCTGCGGCAGCACGACCTTCCGCATCGTCTTCCAGTGGCTGAGACCGAGCGAGCGCGACGCCTCCGCCTGACCGGGGTCGACCGCCTGGATCCCGCCGCGGATGATCTCGGTCATGTACGCACCGGTGTTCAGCGACAGGGTGATCGCACCGGCGACGAACGGGTCGAACTTGAGGTCGGGGATCAGCTGCGGGATGGCGAAGAACACGAAGAACGCCTGGATCAGGATCGGGGTCCCGCGGAAGACGTAGACGTACGCGGTCGCGATCCAGCGGAACGGCGCGAACTTCGACAGGCGCCCGAAGCCGAAGATGATCCCGAGGATGAAGGCCGCGATCACCGCGACGATCGTGGCGAGGATGGTGAGCCACAGACCCTGCATGAGGGCCGGCCAGTACTTCACCGCGACCGAGATGATGTCGGTGGGCTGCGCCTCCTGCGCGTCGTCGCCCGACGCGAGGTAGGTGTCGACGATCTCGTCGTACTCGCCGGAGTCCTGCAGGTTGGCGAGGCCGGCGTTGAACATCTCCAGGAGCTCGGCGTTCTCGCCCTTGTTCACCGCGAAGCCGTACTCGCCGCCGAGCGCGGGCTCGCCGACGAGACGGAAGCCCGAGCCCTGCTGGATGCCGTAGGCGAGCACGGGGAAGTCCTCGAAGTAGCCGACGGCCTGACCCGCCTTGACCGCGTCGACCATGTCGGTCGTGTCCTGGTACGGCGTGATGCGGAAGCCGTACTCGTCGGCGTTCTCCTCGGCGAAGGTCTGCCCCTGGGTGCCGGTCTTCACCGCGACGGTCTTGCCGTCGAGGTCGTCGAGGGACTCGATGTCGCTGGACTCGAGCACGCCCAGCTGCACGCCGCTCGTGAAGTACGGGTCGCTGAAGTCGAAGGTCTGCTGGCGCTCCTCGGTGATCGACATCCCGGCCATGACGGCATCGACCTGGTTCGACTGCAGCGCCTGCACCGCGGCGTCGAAACCGAGCTGGCGGATCTCCACGTCGAAGCCCTGGTCCTCGGCGATCGCGCGCAGGAGATCCATGTCGATGCCGACAAGGTCGCCGGACTCGTTCGTGAACTCGAACGGCGCGAAGGTCGTGTCGGTGCCGATGACGTAGGTCTCGCCGTCGTCGGCCGCGGTGGCGGGCGCGGCTCCGGCGAGCAGCGCCCCGGCGGCGACGAGCGCGGCGAGAGCGGTCGCGCCGGCGGTGCGGCCGAACCGCCGGCGACGGCTCGGCGGAGAGGATGGATGGCGGCTCACGTCGAGTGCTCCTCGGGGTTCGGAAGGGCGGCCCGGCGGCCGCCGACCATCCACCCTAACCCTGCACCTCCCGCGCACCGGAATCTCGGCGCGACCCCGGACCCCGCCGGAACCCGCGTGGATACCGGCGTGTCGAGGCCGCCGCGGTCACGCCGGAGGGGTTGTGGCGACGGGCTCGTCCTTGCGGTCGTGTCCGCGGAGGAACAGCGAGGCGACGAGGGCGATGAGGATCACGCCGGCGGGCAGCAGGAGGGTCTGGGACATGCCCGCAGCGAAGCCCTCGGCGACCTGCGGCGGCAGTGCGCCGCTGCCCGTGCCGGCCGGGGCGTCGGCCAGACCGGGGAGGTTCGCCTCCAGCCGCGACTGCATGAACGCGGCGATCGACGCGGAGCCGATGACCGACCCGATGGTGCGCGTGGTGTTGTAGATGCCCGCGCCGGCACCGGCCTGCCGCGGCGGCAGCTTGCGCGTGGCCGTGGTCGCCAGCGGCCCCCACATGCCCGCGTTGCCGATGCCCATCAGGGCGGACGGCAGCAGGAACATCAGGATGGGGGTGTCCATCGTGGTCAGGGCGGAGTACCAGACCAGGGCAGCCGCGACGCAGATCAGGCCGGGGACGAGGATGATACGCGGGTCGACACGGTCCAGGATCTTCCCGGCGACCGGGGCGAGCACGCCCGACAGCACGGCCATCGGGATCAACAGCATCGCCGCCTCGGTCGGGGTGAGGCCGCGCGCCGTCTGCAGGAAGAACATCATCGGCAGCGACATGCTCGTGACGGTGAAGCCGACCGCGGCGATCGCCACGTTCGCGCCGGAGAAGTTCCGGTCGCGGAAGAGCGCGAGCGGCACGAGGGGTTCGCTGCGGGTGCGCGCCTGCTGCACGATGAAGAGCGCGAGCACCACGACGCCCGCGATGATGAGCCCCCAGACCGAGATCGGCCCCACGATGGTCCCCCAGTCGTACTTCTCGCCCTCCTGCAGCCCGAAGACGATGAGGAAGAGCGCGACGGCGCTGAGCACGACGCCGACCACGTCGAACCGGTGCGGGTGGGTCTTCAGCTTCGGCACGAGGATCCAGGCGAGCACGAAGGCGATGACGCCGACGGGGAGGTTGACGAAGAAGATCCACCGCCACCCGAAGCCGTCGACGAGCAGACCGCCGGCGAGGGGGCCGACGAGAGTGGCGACGCCGGCCGTGGCGCCCCAGAGGCCCATCGCCGCGCCGCGGCGGTTGGGCGGGAACGTGCGGGTGATCACGGCCATGGTCTGCGGCGTCATGAATGCGGCGCCGAGCCCCTGGACCGCGCGGGCAGCGATCAGGCCCTCGAGCGTGGTGGACAGTCCGCACCACAGCGAGGCGAGGGTGAAGACCGCGAGCCCGATGAGGTAGATGTTCTTCGGCCCGAAGCGGTCGCCGAGTCGTCCGGTGATCAGCAGCGGGACGGCGTAGGCGAGGAGGTAGGCGCTGGTGACCCACACCACGTTGTCGAGGTTGTTCGTGTCGGGGTCGAGGGCGGCCTTGATCGCCGGGTTCGCGACGGAGACGATCGTGGTGTCGACGAGGATCATGAAGAACCCGATGACGAGCGCCCAGAGCGCCGGCCACGGACTCTTCGGTGCGTGACCGGCGGCGAAGGGCCCGGTCTCGGGTCCCGAGGTCTGACGGGAATCGGTCATTGCTGTGCAGCCTTTCGCTGGGCGCGGTAGCGGTCGGTGTCGTCGAAGGCGTCGGGGCCCCAGCGGAGCTCGTCGCCGTCGAGGCGGGTGAGGAGGGAGTCGAGCCAGCGGAGCTCGGCGTCGAGCAGCGCCTCCTGCCGTTCGATCTCGACGAGGACCTGCGGCGGGACGCCTTTGGCGCGGGCGGCGGCGAGGCCGTCGTGGTGGAGCGCGTACGAGGCGACGAGGGCCTCACGCCGTTCCTGCAGCAGCGCGACGGCGTCGTCCCGGTCGAGGTTGTGCGACTCGGCGAGCGCGACGCGGGCGTCGGTCTCGCGGTCGATGCGGGGGAGGGCACGACGCACCCACGCGACCACCGCCTCCCGACCGGCGTCGGTGAGGGTGTAGGTCGTCCGCTCAGGTCGGTTGCCCTCGCGATCCGTGCCGACCTCGTCGAGCAGACCGGCCCGCTGGAGTCGGGCGACGGTGTGGTACAGCGTGCCGTTGGTGACGGTGATGAGCCGGTCGTCGTGACGCGCGCGGAGCAGGCGCACCATCTCGTACGGGTGCATGTCGCTCTCGCGGAGCAGTGCCAGCACCATGACGCCGAGCGGCGTGAGTCCCGCCACCACATCCCTGCTCTTCGCCACGCCTCTCCCCCTCATGCCCTGTCCCCTGCCCCGCACGAATAGTCCACATGGACTATACACCCGCCCCTCCTCCGCCGAGACCCCGTCTTTCCGGCGAGACCCCGGGGTCCCGGGGCGCTCACCCCGGGGTCTCGACGCGAACGCGGGGTCTCGGCGCGGAAGAGCACGCATCACCGGGATAATGGGCGGGTGAGCACACCGTCCGCAGGAAACGCGCAGGCCATCCCCGGATGGCGACACCTCTACTCCGGAAAGGTCCGCGACCTCTACGCCTCCGAGGACCCGGCCGACACCCGCATCCTCGTCGTCGCGTCCGACCGGGTGAGCGCGTTCGACGTGGTGCTCTCTCCCGGCATCACCGACAAGGGCGCCCTGCTGACGCGCCTCAGCCGCTGGTGGTTCGCCCAGCTGGACGTGCCGAATCACCTCACGGACGGCGACCTGCCGGAGGAGGTGGCCGATCGCGCCATGCTCGCCCAGTCGCTCGAGATGCTGCCGATCGAGTGCGTGGTGCGCGGGTACATCACCGGCTCCGGCTGGGCCGAGTATCAGGAGCACGGCACCGTGTGCGGCATCGCCCTGCCGGCAGGGCTGCAGAACGGCGACCGTCTGCCCGAGCCGCTGTTCACCCCGGCCTACAAGGCGCCGATGGGTGAGCACGACGAGAACATCACGTTCGACCGCGTCGTCGAGCTCGTCGGGGCGGACCAGGCGGCCGAGCTCCGCGACGCCTCGCTCGCGATCTACCGTCGGGCCGCGGCCATCGCCGAGGAGAAGGGCCTCATCCTCGCCGACACGAAGTTCGAGTTCGGGACCGACGCCGACGGCACCCTCCGCCTCGCGGACGAGGTCCTCACGAGCGACTCCTCCCGGTACTGGGACGCTGAGGCCTGGCGCACGGGGTCGACGCCTGCCGAGCGGATGGCGAGCTTCGACAAGCAGATCGTGCGCGACTGGCTCGCGGCGAACTGGGACAGGCAGGGCGAGCCCCCCATGCTGCCCGACGAGGTCGTCGCCCGGACGGCCGCCCGGTACCGCGAGCTCATCGACCGCCTCGGCGCCTGACACCGCGCTCCCCGCGACCGCGAGGCGCACAGGGAAAACTCAGGAATCGGTAGTGTTGCTCCAGCACTCCGCCCCCGATCCCGAAACCTGAGGAGCCCGCATGGCTTTGTGGAAGCTGCACGGAAACGGCCGCACCGTCGAGCCCGGCGCCGTCGTCACCCCCGAGGAACGTCTGTCCTGGCCCGCGACCATCGCCATCGGCGCGCAGCACGTCGTCGCGATGTTCGGCGCCACGTTCCTCGTGCCGACGCTCACCGGCTTCCCGGTGTCGACGACCCTGCTCTTCAGCGGCATCGGCACGCTGCTCTTCCTCCTCATCACGAAGAACCAGCTGCCCAGCTACCTCGGCTCCTCGTTCGCCTTCATCGCCCCCATCACCGCGGCCGTCGCGGCGGGCGGCACCGGCTCGGCCCTCGCGGGCGTGGTCGCGGTGGGCGTGCTCCTCGCGGTCGTCGGCCTCGTCGTGCAGTTCGTCGGCCTGCGCTGGGTCGACGCCCTGATGCCCCCGGTCGTCGCCGGCGCCATCGTCGCGCTCATCGGCTTCAACCTCGCCCCCACCGCCTGGAGCAACTTCGCGCTCGACCCGGTGACCGCCACGATCACCCTCGTCGCGATCATCCTCTTCGCCGTGCTCTTCCGGGGCTTCCTCGGACGGATCTCGATCTTCCTCGGCGTCGCCGTCGGCTTCATCTGGGCCGCGTTCAACGGCTCGTTCGAGGTGCCCAACCCGCTCCGCGGCGACAAGACCCCCGCCGAGCTCATCGCGGACGCCCCCTGGATCGGCCTCCCGCACTTCCAGTTCCCGGACTTCGTCGAGCCGGGCACCTGGTCGACCATCGCGATGTTCCTGCCCGTCGTGCTCGTGCTCATCGCGGAGAACGTCGGCCACGTGCGCGGTGTCGCGACCATGACCGAGGACCCCGCCATCAACCGCCACACCGGCCGCGCGCTCATCGCCGACGGCGTCGCCACGACCATCGCGGGTGGCTTCGGCGGCTCGGGCACCACGACCTATGGCGAGAACATCGGCGTCATGGCCGCGACCCGCGTGTACTCCACCGCCGTGTACTGGGTGGCGGGTCTGTTCGCGATCCTCCTCGCCTTCTCCCCGAAGGTCGGCGAGGTGTTCAACTCGATCCCCGCGGGCGTGCTCGGCGGGGCGACGACCGCGCTCTACGGCCTCATCGGCATCATCGGCATCAAGATCTGGGTGGACAGCCGCGTCGACTTCTCCCGGCCGGTCAACCAGTACACCGCCGCGGTGTCCCTCGTGATCGGCATCGCCGGGTTCACGATGCAGCTCGGTGACTTCGCCTTCGGCGGGATCGTGCTGGGTACGGTCGCGGCGCTGCTCATCTACCACCTGGGCAACCTCATCGCCCGGGCGCGCAAGACCGGTGCCGACGACCCGAAGCCCCTCGAGCCCGTCGGCCCCCTCGGCGGCGACCCCGCGTAACGCCCCGCCCCGGGGTGCGTGCGGGACGGGTTTCGTTCCTCCCGCACCCCTCGAAAGCCCGATTTCGCACTCGCACCGGTTCGCCGGCAGGGACGCGACCCCGGGACCTCGCGGTCCGGATGGAAAACGCCCCTTCCTCTCACGAGGAGGGGGCGTTTTCGCACTCTCATGGGACTTGCTCGCCCGCCTCGAGTGCGGGATCGAAATGGGGCGTTCCGCGGCGGGGGGAGGTGCACTTTCGCACTCCCCCGACGGGAACGTGCCGGCTCGCCGCGGTGCGCGCACGTCCGGCCCACGCGGTGCGGGTCAGCGGCTGCGGGATCGAAAACGGGCGTCGGAGGGACGCGGAAGGGACGTTATCGCACCTGCATGTGGGAGACGCTCCCGGAGCAGAGGACGCGGGATCGAAAAGGGTCGTCCGAAGGGCGCGGGAGGGACGTATTCGCACTCCGCATGCCGGACGGGACGGGACGGGACGGGACGGGACCGGGGTCAGGCGATCGTGGCGAGGAGGGCGTCGGCGGAGAGGGTCGCGCCGGTGTCCGCGCGAGGGGTGAGGGTGCCGGCGCGGTGCGCGGTGACCGTCGTCTCCATCTTCATCGCGTCGAGCACGGCCACCGGGTCTCCCTCGGCCACCTCGGCCCCGTCGTCGACGAGCCACCGCACGAGCGTGCCCGGCGCGGGAGCCCGGAGCTCGGAGGGGTCCGCCGCAGACACGGGTGCAGCGGCCTCTCCCGCCGGACGGCCGATGCCGGCCAGCAGCTCCGCGGGCAGACCGAGCATCACTCGGCGGCCGTCGATCTCCACCGGGAAGCGCTGCAGCCCGGAGACCGGGGCGACCGCGGGGCGCGGCTGCGACTCCAGCGCCGGGAGCAGCACGGTCTCGATCCACTGGGTGTGCACGGCGAAGGTCGCGGTCGCGAACGCGGGGTCGTCGATGGCGCGGAGGTCGAACGGGATCACGGTCGCCGGACCCTCGACGGCGAGCTCCCGCAGCGCTCGACGCGCCCGCACGAGCGCCGCGTCCCGGGTCTCCGCGTGCACGATGAGCTTCGCGATCATCGAGTCGAACGCGGGCTGCACGGTGTCGCCGGCCTCGATGCCGCTGTCCCACCGCACGCCGGGTCCGCCGGGGATGCGCAGGGCATCCACCCGTCCGGGGCTGGGCAGGAATCCGCGGCCGGGGTCTTCGGCGTTGATGCGGAACTCGAACGCATGCCCGGTCGGAGCCGGGGTGTCGGTGAAGGACGGCCCCTCGCCGAACGCGATCCGGAACTGCTCGCGGACGAGGTCGGTCCCGGTGACCTCCTCGGTCACGGGGTGCTCGACCTGCAGCCGGGTGTTCACCTCGAGGAACGAGATCGTGCCGTCCGCGGCGAGGAGGAACTCGACCGTGCCGGCGCCGCGGTACTGCACCTCGGCGCAGATCGCCCGCGCCGCGTCATGGAACGCCGCCCGCTGCGCCTCCGTCAGGCCGGGCGCGGGAGCCTCTTCGATGAGCTTCTGGTTGCGCCGCTGCATGGAGCAGTCGCGGTCGCCCACGACGACGACGCCGCCGCGCCCGTCGCCGAGCACCTGCACCTCGATGTGTCGCGGGCTCTCCAGGAAGCGCTCCACGAAGCACTCCCCGCGGCCGAATGCCGCGGTCGCCTCACGGGTGGCCGCGTCGAACGCGTCGGCGACCTCGGACAGCTCGCGGACGACCTTGAGCCCTCGGCCGCCGCCACCGAACGCGGCCTTGATCGCGATCGGGAGGCCGTGCTCCTCGGCGAACGCCACCGCCTCCTGCGGTCCGGACAACGGCTGATCCGTGCCGGCGGCGAGCGGGGCCCCCACACGCTGGGCGATCCGACGCGCGGTCATCTTGTCACCGAGTGCGTCGATGCTCTCCGGCGAGGGTCCGATCCAGACGAGTCCGGCGTCCTCGACGGCTCGCGCGAACGCGGCGCTCTCGGAGAGGAAGCCGTAGCCGGGGTGCACGGCATCGGCACCGCTGCGGCGGGCCGCGTCGATCAGCGCCTCGACCGACAGGTACGTCGTCGCCGCGGTGTCGCCGCCCAGGCCGATCGCCTCGTCCGCGAGCCGCACGTGCAGGGCGTCGGCGTCCTGGTCGGCGTAGACGGCGACCGACGTGTAGCCGGCCTCGGCGCACGCGCGGATCACGCGGACCGCGATCTCGCCGCGGTTGGCGATCAGCACAGTGGTCATGAGGTCTCCTTGACGGTGAAGCGCACCCGCACACCCGGCGGGAGCTGGGCGGCGAGGTCGAGGCTGCGATCGGTGAGGGCACCGATGATGGGGTAGCCGCCGGTGAGCGGATGATCGGGGAGGAAGAGCACGGGCTGCCCGTCCGGCGGCACCTGGATGGCCCCGGTCACGGCGCCTTCGCTCGGCAGCTC
Source organism: Microbacterium meiriae (assembly GCF_025143875.1). Taxonomy (NCBI): domain Bacteria; kingdom Bacillati; phylum Actinomycetota; class Actinomycetes; order Micrococcales; family Microbacteriaceae; genus Microbacterium; species Microbacterium meiriae. Next base: position 140,186 of record NZ_JAMBDU010000007.1, read on the forward strand.
GCCGCCGACCGCCCGTTCCAGGGGCACGTCGCCCTGCAGTCGGATGCCCACGCGGTCCGAGCGCGGCGTGACCGTCCACGCCTGCCCGGTGAGCGCGTCGACGCCGGCGGCGGTGAACCAGTCGTCGCGCGGCCCGAGCGTGATCTCGAGCGCGACCAGCTCCCCGGCCGCGGGAAGCGCGCGCGGCACCGGATCCGGCTCGACGGCGGCCACGGCGGCATCTCCGATCGGGAGGAGGTCGCCGACGGACAGCGGCGCGGGGCCCAGCCCGGCGAGCGTGTCGGTCGCGCGACTGTCGAGCGCCGCGGCCGGAGCGAGCCCTCCGCGGACCGCGATCACGGACCGGAGTCCGCGGTCGGGGTGGCCCAGCGTGAGCTCATCGCCGTCGACGGTCGCGAAGGGCACCCCGGGGAGGAGCGTGCGCTCGGTGCCATCGGCGTCGGTGAGCGTGAGCGGGCCCGTGGCGCCGGTGACCGCGGCCACTCCCGCACCGTGGAAGCGCAGCACGGCTCCGCCGACGCTCTCCAGCACGGCCGCGGCGGGGGTGTTGCCCACCGCCCGGTTCGCCGCGTGCATCGCGACACGATCGGCGACGCCGGAGGCCGAGACGCCCAGGGCCGCGAAGCCGGGGCGACCCGCGTCCTGCACGAGGAGCTGCAGCGAGGATCGCACGACCTCGACCGCCGGACCGCCCGCGCGGCGGTCGACACGCGTCGCGTCGGCCACCCTCATAGGCGACGCCGCCACGGTCTCCCGCTCCGCACGCACGAAGCGCACGCGTCGACCCGGCGCGAGCAGGGCCGGCGGGTCGCGGTCGATGTCCCACATCTCCAGGGCGGTCCGGCCGATGAGCTGCCAGCCGCCCGGGCTCTCCCGCGGATACACGCCACTGAACGCCCCGGCGAGCGCGACGGAGCCGGCGGGCACCCGGGTGCGCGGCGACGACCGCCGCGGCACGTCGAAGAGGGGGTCGCCGCTCACGGCGTAGCCGAATCCGGGAGCGAAACCCGAGAAGGCCACGCGCCAGTCCGCGGCGAGGTGACGAGCCACCAGCTCCTCCGCCGAGACGTCGAGGAGCGCGGCGGCCTCGTCGAGATCCTCCCCGTCGTAGCGGACCGGGATGCTGACCTCCCCCGCATCGGGCAGGGCCGCCGCGTCGACCTCGGTCGCGGCGAGCGCCTCCGCGAGCGCGGCGGCCGAGGTGCGGTGCGGATCGAACCGCACGAGCACGGTGCGGGCGCCGGGGATGCGCTCGAGCACACCGGGCATGTCGCTCCACGCCAGATTCAGCCGCATGGCCTGCTCGAGGTCGTCCGCCTCGACGAGCAGCGCGCTGTCGGAGGCCGTGAGGATGCGCATCAGACCCGGTACTCCGCATCCGGAACATCGGTGACGAACATGTACCCCGGGGCGTGGGTGACGGCGAACGGCGGCTTCGACGCCATGATCGCCGCCTGCGGGGTCACACCGCACGCCCAGAACACGGGGATCTCGCCGGGGCGGATCTCGGGGGCGTCGCCGAAGTCGGGCGCCATCACATCGGCGATGCCGAGCGACGCCGGATCGCCGATGTGCACCGGCGCGCCGTGCACAGCCGGGGTGCGCCCGGAGATCTGCACGGCGTCGGCCACGCGGTCCGCGGGGATCGGACGCATCGAGACCACCATCTCGCCGCGGAGGCGCCCGGCTGGCGTGCAGTCCACCGCCGTGCGGTACATCGGCACGTTGCGTCCGAGTTCCTGATGACGCATCGGGATCCCGGCCTCGACGAGACCCGTCTCGAACGTGAAGCTGCAGCCGATGAGGAACGCGACGAGGTCGGGATGCTCGGCCCACGCCGCCGTCGCGTCGGAGACCTCCTCGGCCAGCTCGCCGTCCCGCCAGATGCGGTAGCGCCCGATGTCGGTCCTGATGTCGCTGCCCGGAGCGAGCCGCGACTCCACCTCGCCCTGCTCGATCACCTCGAGGACGGGGCAGGGCTTCGGGTTGCGCTGCGCATAGAGGAGGGTCTCGAAGGCCCAGTCCGCGGGCACGGCGATGAGGTTCGCCTGGGTCAGCCCCGGGGCGACGCCGCTGGTAGGCGCGGCGTGACCGGCGCGGTGCGCCGCACGGGCGGCCCGGGCGTCGGCGAGCTGGGCGGGAGTCGCGAGCACCGCCATGTCAGACTCCGGCGAACGGGGCGATGGTGATGCCCTCCGCCTGCAGCAGCCGCTTCGTCTCCGCGGCCATCGCGACGGATCCCGGGCTGTCGCCGTGCACGCAGATCGACTGCGCGGACACGGCGACGTCGGTGCCGTCGATCGCCCGGATCACACCCTCCGCGGCCAGGCGCACCATCCGCTCCGCCACCGCGGTGGGGTCGTGCAGCACGGCCCCCTCCTCGGTGCGCGAGACGAGCTGACCGTCCGGCTGATAGGCGCGATCGGCGAAGGCCTCCGCCGCGACTGCGAGCCCCGCCCGTTCGGCGACGTCGAGCACGACGCCGCCGGCGAGACCGAGCAGCACGAGCGAGGGGTCGATCGCCGTGATGGCCGCCACCACGTCCTTCGACTGCCGCTCGTCGCGGGCGATGGTGTTGTAGAGCGCCCCGTGCGGCTTGACGTAGGAGACCCGCCCGCCGACCGCCGCGGTGAGCCCGAGGAGGGCACCGAGCTGGTACTCGACATGTGCCTGCAGCGTGGCCGAGTCGATGTCGACCTTCGTGCGCCCGAAGTTCTCGTAGTCGCGGTACCCGGGGTGCGCACCGATCACGACGCCGCCGGCGACCGCCGCCGCGAGGGTCTCGCGGATGCCCTCCGGGCTCCCGGCGTGGAATCCGCACGACACGTTCGCACTCGTGACGATCTCGAGCATGCTCGCGTCGTCGCTGACGATCCGGTCGGGGACGTTCTCGCCGAGGTCCGAGTTCAGGTCGATGGTCGCCATGTCATGCTCCGATTCCGAGGAAGGCGAAGATGGGGCCGATCGAGACGGCGCCCATGTACCAGGTGAGCGCGGTCACGACGGTGCCCGCGATGAGCAGCCACATCGGGTACTTCCGGTCGCCGAGGAGGTCGCGGCGGAACCAGCCGATGTACATGAACACCGTCAGGCCGATGGGCAGGATCAGGCCGTTGAAGCCGCCGACGAACACGAGGATCGCGGCCGGGGCCGTGCCGATCGCGAGGTAGACGCCGAGGGAGACGACGATGAACGCGACCGTGGCGAGCTGCAGCGGCCAGCCGCCGCGGAGCTTGGCGGTGAACGTCGAGAGGAAGGTCGCCGAGGTGTAGGCGGCCCCGATGACCGAGCTGATCGCGGCGGCCCAGAAGATCGCGCCGAAGATCCGCAGACCCGCGTCGCCGAGCACCGCGCCGAACGCCTGGCCGGCCGGGTTGGCGGCCTGCGAGGAGAGGTCGAGCGCCACGCCGGAGGCGACCACGCCGAGGATCGCGAGGAACAGCACGTAGCGCATGATGCCGGTCACGATGATGCCGTTGGCGGCGGCCCGCATGACGGGCTTCGCGTACTGCGGGCCCACGTGGCCGGAGTCGAGGTAGCGGTGCGCACCGGAGTAGGTGATGTAGCCGCCGACCGTGCCGCCGACGATCGTGGTGATGGTGGCGAAGTTGAGCTGGTCGGGCACGAAGGTCTGGCGCAGGGCGTCGCCGACCGGCGGCTGGGCGATGAACGCGACGACGAGCGTCATCACGATCATCGCGATGCCGAGGACGATGAGCACGATGTCCATCACCTTCCCGGCCTTCTTCACGAGGAAGATGATGATGGCGAGGGCCGCGGTGAGCGCGCCGCCGATCTTCGGGTCGATCCCGAGCAGCGCGTTGAGGCCGAGGCCGCCACCGGCGATGTTGCCGATGTTGAACGCGAGCCCGCCGATGACGACGAGCACGGCGATCACATGGCCGGAGAAGGGGATGGCGCTGTTGGCGAGCTCGCCGGCGCGCTTGCCGGACGAGGTGATCATGCGCCAGATGTTCAGCTGCACCGCGATGTCGACGAGGATCGACACGAGGATGGCGAACGCGAAGGCGGCTCCCATCTGGGCGGTGAACGTCGCGGTCTGGGTGATGAACCCCGGACCGATGGCGCTCGTGGCCATGAGGAAGATGGCGCCGATGACGGCACTGCGGCCGGCGCGCTTCTTCGCGTGGGCGGCGCGGGCTTCGTCCTCGGGGGTGAGGGCGGGGGCGGACTGCTCGGACATAGGGGGGTCCCATCGTCGTTGGTGGGTGTCGGGTGACCCCCAGTGTAGAACGGACAGAACCAGATTGTTCAACAATCATGTTTCCGTCGTGCTACAGCGCGGTTGCTTTCGTGTGATCATCGCTCGGAGACGGCCCCTACGATGAAGGCATGAACCAGCAGGGCCCGCTCGCCGACGTGCTCCGTCAGCGCATCATCGACGGCGACGTCGCCCCGGGCTCCCGGCTGTCCGAGTCGGCGCTGTCGGAGAGCTTCGACGTGTCCCGCAACACCCTGCGCGAGGCGTTCCGGGTGCTCGCGGAACAGGGACTCGTCGAGCACATCCCGCACCGCGGCGTCTCCGTGGCCTCACCCTCGATCGCCGACGTCATCGACATCTACCGGGCTCGCCGGGTCATCGAGTGCACGGCTCTCCGGCAGTCCGAACCGGAGCATCCCGCCGTCCAGCGCATGACCGACGCGGTCGCCGCGGCCGAGGCCGCCGTGGCCGGGGTCTCCCCCGACGACACGTCCGCCTGGCGCGCGGTCGGCAGTGCCAACATGGCGTTCCACGTCGCGCTGGTCGACCTCGCCGACAGCCCGCGCCTCGCCCGCACCTACCGGAACGTCGCGGCGGAGCTGCGCCTCGCGTTCCTCAAGATCGACGACCCCCGCGCCCTGCACGAGCCGTTCGTCCGGAAGAACCGCGCCGTGCTCGACACCTTCCTGACCCGCGGTGCCGAGGCCGGAGCGGCGGAGCTGGAGCGGTACCTCGTGCAGTCGGAGCGGGTCGTGCTCGGCGCGTTCGCGCGGATGCAGCTCGACTGAGCGGGGTCCGCTGCTCAGGTGGTGTCGGTCCGCAGCGCCGCTGTCGCGCGGGGTCGAGGCTCCTCGCCCCGGTATGACGCCGGCACGCCCGGCAGCGCAGCGTCCGGCTCCGGGAGCCCGTACCGCCGGTGCAGCCAGCGCCGCGCATCCTCGAGCGGATAGGTGTCGCCGAAGACGCAGTACTTCACGAACACCCCCTCCAGGGTGCTGCGGAGCATGACCTCCTCCAGGGCCGGGTCCTCGGCACCTCGGGCGCGGAAGACGGCGCGCACGGCGTCCTCCGCGGCCGTCGCGCCTTCGGCATAGCGCTGCTCCGATTCCGCGAACAGGCGATGCGTCAGCGGCTGCTGCTGCATGGCGAGCACCGCACGCTGCAAGGGCATCGCGAAGGCCGTCGCACCGATCGCCCCGTCGATGATGGCGGCGAGCATCTCGTCGGGCGTGCCCTCGACCTGCGCGAAGGCCAGGACCGTCTCGAACCAGCGGTCGATCACCGCGGCGACGAGCTGGTCCTTGCCGCCGAAGTGATAGTTCACCAGCCCCTGCGCCACTCCGGCGCGACGGGTGATCTCCGCGATGCCCGCCCCGGCGACGCCACGCTCGCTGAAGACCTCGATCGCCGCCTGGAGGATGTTCTCCCTGGCGCGTTCGCGGGCCAGACGATTCTGCTCATCCGATCGCGCCATACGGCATCCACCTTTCGGGTCCGGCGGAATTCCCTCACGGGCCGTCTCGGGATAGATTAATCACTGAATGCTCGTTCAACCTATGGAGGGTGCGAGCACTCGCGGCGCGGGGGTTCGCCGCAGCAGCCACGGACGCGTCTCCAGCCGATGGAGGGGGAGGCGGAGATGCGTCCGTGGCCCTCCTCGACCTCCGGCATACGACGACGGACCGAGGACCAGGCCCGGGCGTCGACCACCGGTGCCGACGTCCGGCCGAGCGCCGACGGGACCTTCGACGGTGGCCCATCGGGCAGATTCCTGACCTGAGTGCAGAAAGCGCACGACGGGCCGTGTCGCGCCTTGACCCCGTCGAAACGGCGCGGTTAGCGTGAGCGGGCTTCGGCCCCTCGGTGGCAGCGATGCTCACCGTCCGGACCGGAGACCGCTCGCCCACCGGACGCGCGGCACCGCTCAGATCGAAGAGGATCTTCCATGCGATTCACCAAGAAACTCGCGCTCGCCGCCACCGCGGCGGCCGCGCTCAGCCTCAGCGCGGTCATCCCCGCCACGGCCGCGTCGCCCGACGACTCCGCGCCCTCGTACCAGGAGTTCGCGTCGTCCACCTATCGGGACGTGGACGGCGCCTACGTCGTCAACGGCGACGAGGTGATCTCCGGAAAGAAGGAGCTGCGCGCCTTCTACGACCGGCTGATCGGCCCCGAGACCCGCAACGACGGCCTCATCGTCAACACGGTCAACAACATCGACGACAAGTGGTCGGCGTCGCAGGTGGCCAACCTCACCTACTGCGTGAGCACGAAGTTCGGCAGCCGTCACGCCGACGTCGTCCGGGCGATGGAGGGCGGCGCCGCGCTCTGGGAGTCCGCGTCCTCGAAGATCGACTTCCGGTACGTGAGCAGCGCGGACGCCAACTGCACCACGCGGAACAACGCCGTCGTGTTCTCCGTCGAGCCGGTGGCCACGACGCAGTACATCGCCCGTGCGTTCTTCCCCAGCACGCCGGCCCGGCAGCAGAACGTGCTCATCGACGACTCGATCTGGAGCGCCGGAGCGTGGACGCCGACGAACGTGCTCGGCCATGAGCTCGGCCACGTGCTCGGCTTCCGCCACGAGCACACCCGTCCGGAGGCCGGCACCTGCTTCGAGGACAACAACTGGCGTCCGCTCACCCCGTACGACTCGTCGTCGATCATGCACTACCCGCAGTGCAACGGCAGCTCGGACGACCTCTCGATGACCACCGCCGACCGCACCGGGGTCGTCTCCCTCTACGGGAACTGACCCTCTCGTCGGACTCGCTCCGGCACCACCGAGGCCCGGTCGTCCGCGATCGGGCCTCACCCGTGTCCGGGGTCGACGCGGCTCAGGCGGAACCGCGGACGACGAGCTCCGTCGGCAGGATCGTGGTTCGCGGCGGATCCTCTCCCGCGAGCCGGGAGAGCAGCACCTGCGTCATCGCCTCGCCCTGGGCGTACATGGGCTGGCGCATGGTCGTCAGCGGCGGATCGGTGGTCAGCGCCACCGACGAGTCGTCGAAGCCGACGAGCGCGATGTCCTCGGGCACCCGCACCCCGGCGCCCCGCAGCGCCGTCAGCGCCCCTCGGGCCATGAGGTCGCTGGCGACGAAGATCGCGTCCGGCCGCCCTTCCGCGAGCAGCCGGCGGGCGGCGTCGGCTCCGCTCGCCTCGCTGTAGTCGCCCTCCTCCTCCGCGAAGGGGGTGAGACCGGCGGCGGCGAGCGCGGCGCGGAACCCCTGCACGCGGTCGGTCGACGAGGGCATCGTGAGCGGGCCGGAGATCGTGGCGATGCGGGTGCGTCCGATGTCGACGAGGCGCTGCGTGGCTTCGCGCGCTCCCGCGACGTTGTCGACGTCGACCACGTAGTCCCCCTCGGCGCGGCGCACCGGGCGGCCGCCGTAGACGACGGGGACCGCGTCGGCGATCCGGTCGACGAAGGCGTCACTCGTGTGGTGCGACACGATGAGAGCACCGTCGACGCCGCCGTTGCGCACGAAGCTGGTCATCTTGTCGCCGGGGTCGTCGCTCGCGATCAGCAGGTTCAGGAGGTAGTCGGAGCTGCGGAGGGCGCCGGTGATGCCGGCCACGATCGCTGCGAAGAACGGGTCGCCGAAGAAGCGCGACGTGTCCTCGGGGACGATGAGGGCGATCGCGTGCGTCTGCCGGGAGGCGAGGGAGCGCGCGGCCCGGTTCGGCACGTAGTTGAGCTCGTCGATCGCGGCGCGCACGGCGGTGAGCGCTTCCGGGCTGACCGCCGTCGACCCGTTGACGACCCGCGACACGGTCGACCGGGACACGCCGGCGGCCGTCGCGACCTCCTCGATGGTCGCCCGGGGCGACATCATCGCTTGCTCTCTTCCATCGCCCCATTCTCATCCACCCGGACCCTCGCCCGTGAAAATCCCCGCTTCGAATCGCCCGATTGGTCCCATCTCGGCCGCGGATGGAGCCAATCGGGCGATTCGAACGGGTCAGAGGGAGCGCGCGGCGATGATCCGGGCGTACTCGCGGCCGGAATCCTTGACCGTCCGCTCCTGGGTGTCGTAGTCCACGCGGACGATCCCGAAGCGCTTGTCGTACCCCCACGCCCACTCGAAGTTGTCGAACAGGGACCAGTAGAAGTAGCCGCGCACGTCCACACCGCTGTCCCTGGCGTCCAGCACGGCGTCGAGGTGCGCGCGCAGGAACGCGGTGCGGTCGGCATCGGGCACCCGGGTCTCCCCGTCCGCCACCACGACCGTGTCGTCATAGGCCGCGCCGTTCTCCGTCACCGAGAGCACGACTCCCGCGGGCTCGGCGTACTCGGTCCACAACCGCTGCAGCAGTCGCGTGAGTCCCTCCGGCTGGACCTCCCAGCCCTGGGCGGTGCGGGGCAGCCCGCGCTCGACCGCGTGGATGCCCTCGTGCGAGGGGTACGGGCTCCGGGTCACGTGTGCCGTCTCCGGGCCGCTGGAGACCGGGGCGTCGTCGGGCCCCGTGCCGGACACGAGGTCGCCGTGGTAGTAGTTCACGCCCTGCGTGTCGATGGGCTGCGCGATCGTGTCGAGGTCGCCCTCGTGCACCGCCGCCTCGAACCGCGCGACCGCGTCGGGGTCCACCGCGCGGATGTCCTCCACGGTGTCGACGGGATACGCGCCGCGGTAGATGGGGTCGAGGAACCAGCGGTTGAACTGGCCGTCCAGCCGCCGGGCGGCGTCCACGTCCGCGGGGTTCTGCGGGTCGGCGGGATCGGCGACCGTGTGGTTCAGCGTGATGCCGAGGTTGAGGGAGGCATCGCGACCGCGGAGGTCGCGCACCGTCGCACCGTGCGCGAGGAGCAGGTGGTGCGAGGCCAGCAGTCCCTCGGCGATGCTCGTGTGCCCCGGGGCGTGCTCGCCCCCGGTGTAGGAGAGGAAGGACGAGCACCACGGCTCGTTGAGGGTCGTCCACACGTTCACGCGGTCGCCGAGGGCGTCGTGCATGGTGCCCGCGTACTCCAGGAAGCGGTCGACGGCGTCACGGTTCGTCCAGCCGCCGACCTCCTGGAGGGCCTGCGGCATGTCCCAGTGGTAGAGCGTGAGCCAGGGCAGGATGTCGGCCGCGAGGAGCTCATCGACCAGACGGCTGTAGAAGTCGACCCCCGCCTGGTTGACCGCGCCGCCGTCCGGGCGCACCCGCGACCACGAGGTGGAGAAGCGGTAGGTCTGCAGCCCGAGCTGCTTCATCAGCGCGACGTCCTGCGGATACCGATGGTAGTGGTCGCACGCCACATCCCCGTCGTCGCCGCCGACCACGGCCCCGGGCACCCGGCAGAAGGCGTCCCAGATGGATGCCGTCCGTCCGTCCTCGAAGGCGGCGCCCTCGATCTGGTAGGCCGCGGTCGCCGCGCCGAAGAGGAAGTCCGAGGGGAAGGCACGCGTCATAGGGGTCATCCTTTCACCGCGCCCGCCATGATGCCACTGACCAGCTGCCGCCCCGCGATCACGAAGAGCACGAGGAGCGGAAGGGTCGCGAGCACCGCGCCGGTGAGCACGATCGAGTAGTCGATGTAATAGCCGGACTGCAGCTGGCTGAGCGCCGTCTGCAGCGTCGGGTTCTGGGGGGAGAGCACGATCAGGGGCCAGAGGTAGTCGGTCCAGGCGGTCATGAACGTGAACAGTCCGAGGATCGCCATGGCCGGCCGCGCCGCGGGCACCCCGACGGTGAGGAACGTGCGGAACTGGTTCGCGCCGTCGACCCTGGCGGCCTCGATGAGCTCGTCCGGGATGACGTCCACGAGGTACTGCCGCATGAAGAACACCCCGAACGCCGTCACGAGGGTCGGGACAATCACCGCGCCGATCGTCCCCGTCCAGCCGAGCTCGCGCATGAGCATGAACAGCGGGATGATGCCGAGCTGCGTGGGGATGGCCATGGTCGCGATCACGAACACCATGAGGCCGTCCCGCCCGCGGAAGCGCAGCTTCGCGAACGCATAGCCGGCGAGGGTCGAGAACGTGACGACGGAGATCGTGATGATCGTCGAGATGAGGAACGAGTTGCCGAGCGCGAGCCAGAACGGGATCGCATCGAACACCTTCGCCGCGTTCGCGAGGAAGTTGCCGCCGGGGATGAGGGGCAGGGTCTCACCGCGGGTCGCGTTGGTCCCGCTCGCCACGACGAACGACCACCACAGCGGGTAGGCGCCGCCGATGACGAAGGCCGCGAGGAGCCCGTAGGTGAGGAAGCCGGGGCGGCTGCCGAGGCCGGCGCTCCCGCTCGCGGCGCCGCGCCGGCGGCGGATCCGCTCCGGCACGCTGAGGGCCTGGGTGGCGGTCATCGCGCCTCCTCCTTTCCGGTCGGGCGGATGCGGCGTCGGGCCGCGCGGTTCTTCGGGGCGTCTCCGGTGGCGATGCGCCGGGAGATCAGGAAGTTGATGAGGCCGATCGCGACGATGAGGAGGAACAGCAGGATCGCGACGGCCGAGGCCTCGCCGAGGTTCCGGCGGAAGAACGCCAGCTCCCAGAGGAACAGCACCGTGGTCTGAAACTGCCGATCGCTGCCGCCGATGCCGCCCGCGGTGGAGACGTCGAACAGACGCGGTTCGGCGAAGATCTGCAGGCCGCCGATGGTCGCCGTGATGATGACGAAGATCAGCGTCGGACGGATGGTGGGGATCGTGATGGCGAAGAACCGCCGCACAGCCCCGGCACCGTCCAGGGCGGCCGATTCGTAGAGGTCGCGCGGCACGGCCTGCATCGCGGCGAGGAGGATGAGGGCGTTGTAGCCGGTCCAGCGGAAGTTCACCATGACCGCGATCGCGATGTGCGACAGGAACGTGTCGTGCTTCCACTGCTGATCGGCGATGCCGACGAGGTTGAGGAGGTTGTTGGCCAGCCCGTCCGCCTCGTTGAAGATGCTCGAGAAGATGATCGCCACGGCGACCGGCGTCACCACGAAGGGGATGAGGACGCTCATCCGCCAGAACGTCGGCGTCCGCAGTCCGCGGTCCAGCAGGTACGCGATCACCAGGGCGACGGCGAGCTGCGGGATGGCGGAGAGCAGGAAGATGCTCAGCGTGTTCCGGATGGAGTTCCAGAACATGCCGTCGCCGAGGATCGCCGCGAAGTTGCCGAAGCCGACGAAAGGCCCCTCGCCCTTCAACAGATCCCACTCGTGCACCGCGACCCACACCGTGTACAGCAGCGGGAAGAGGCCGATGAGCCCGAAGAGGAGGAAGAACGGGGAGATGTAGAAGTACGGAGAGGCGCGGTGGTCGAAACGGGAGACGCGGGTGCGCCAGGAGCGTCGCGGCGGAGCGTCCGCCGCCACGGGGGCGGCGGCCTGCGGCTCCGCCGGCGGGGCGGTGAGGGTCATGGGCGTGTCCTTTGCCGGGCTTCGACAGGCTCAGCTACCCACTCGGGGCGCTGGGCGTCCACTCGGGGCGCTGGGCGTCCACTCGGGGCGCTGGGCGTCCACTCGGGGCGCTGGGCGTCCACTCTGGGTCGCTGAGCGTCCACTCGGGGCGCTGGGCGTCCACTCTGGGTCGCTGAGCCTGTCGAAGCGAGATGATCAGCCGACGAGGTCGTTCAGCAGGCCGATCGCCTGGTCCCAGGCGCCCTGCGTGTCGGTCTCACCGCGGTCGAGTGCGCTCAGCGCCGGGCCGAAGACGTTCTCCTGGATCACCGAGTCGTCGGCGCCCTTGAACTGCGCGACGACGCCCTTGGCACGCTCGGCGAGGATGGCGCCGGTCGGCGCGTCGTTGAAGAACGCGTTGGGCGTGGCTTCGTCGGCGAGGGACTCCTGCGCCTTGATGGTCGAGGGGAAGTTGCCCGCGGCGGCGGACTGCTTCACCTGCTGCTCGGGCTGCGTCAGCCAGTCGGCGAGCTCGGCCGCGGCCTCCTTGTGCTCCGAGGACTCCGGGATCGACAGGAACGCGCCGCCCCAGTTGGCCGCGCCGCCGGGGAACACGTCCGCGAAGTCCCAGCCGGTCGACGCGTCGCCGCCGCCGGCCTCGACCTGACCCTGCACGACGCCGAGCATCCAGCCGGGGCAGACGAAGGTGGCGAAGGTGCCGTCGACGAACGACTTGCCGCCGTTCCAGTCCCACGCGGTCTGCGCTGCGGACTGACCGCCCTCGGTCGCGGCACCGAGGAGCTCGAAGCGCTCCTGGAGCTCGTCGTTGCCCTCGACGTTCAGCTCACCGTCGGCGGTGTAGTAGCCCTCGTCGAGCTGGTTGACCATGGCGTTCCAGACGAAGCCGGAGTGGTCGTACCAGGCCTTGCCGGTCTTCTCGGTGTAGTCGGCACCGACCTGGAAGTAGTTCTCCCAGTCGCCGTTGAGCAGTTCGGCGACGGACTCGCGGTCGCTGGGCAGGCCGGCGGCCTCGAAGGCGGCGCCGTTGTAGCAGATGCCGCTCGGGCCGATGTCGGTGCCGTAGCCGATGACGCGGCCCTCGGCGTCGGTGGCCTGACCGTACTTCCAGTCGACCCAGTCGTCCTTGCGGTCCTCGATGCCGTAGTCGCGCAGGTCGACGAAGGTGTCGGAGACGTCCATGATGGCGCCGAGCCAGCCCTCCTCGATCGCGACGATGTCGCTGAGGCCGGAGCCGGCGGCGATCTTGGTGAAGGCGTCGGTGCGGGCGTTGCCGCCGGTGTCGATGTTGGTGGCCTCGATCGTCACGTTCGGGTGCGCCTTCTCGTACTCCTCGTAGAGGTCGTCGTAGCCGAAGGTGCCGAAGGTGGTGACGGTCAGTGTGACCTTCTCGTCGGCGCTGCCGCCGGTGTCGCCGTCGCCGCCGGTGCTGCCGGAGCAGCCGGCCAGGGCGAGAGCGGAGACGGATGCCACGGCGGCTGTCGCCAGGATCCGGGTGCGGGCACGTGAGTTCACGGTTCACTCCTTTGTGGGTTCGTGCGGGTGGTGGTGCGTGGGTGAGTCGTGGGGGCGGCCCCCCAGAGGGCATTAAAACTAACATCCCCCCCCCGC